>JAKPSH010000082.1 GCA_029555385.1 Pseudomonadota bacterium | reverse complement strand
CCCGTCACTCGGTGTTCAGTGCGCAAGCATCGCTGCGAATACTTCGGAACATTATCGTATCGCGTCTTGGCTTCTTGAGCACGGCGTCGACGTGCTGATTGAAAAGCCGATGACCACCACCTGCGAGGAAGCGCGCAGTCTCATCGAACTTGCCGAAAAACACGGGCGCATCCTGCAAGTCGGCCACTTGGAGCGCTTTAATCCTGCGTTTCGTGAAATGGAAAAGCTGCTTACGCGGCCCTGGTTTTTTGAAGTGCGGCGCATAGCGCCTTTCGCCGGACGCGGGCATGATGTCGATGTGATTCTGGACCTGATGATCCACGACATTGACATCATCGCCCACTTGGTCAAGCGCCCCGTGGAGCGCATCGAGGCAGTCGGTGTGCCTGTGCTTACCGGTACAATTGACATCGCCAATGCCCGGCTCAACTTTGAAGGCGGGGCAATCGCCAATGTCAGCGTCAGCCGCGCGGCATTTCATTCCGAACGGACAATCAGAATTTTTCAGCCGGAGCTTTATATTTCACTCGACTACGGCAAGAAGAAGCTGAAAATTTACTCTAAATCGGGCGGGGTGGATTTGCTCGGGTTCCCCAAGATCGAGATTCAGGAAAAGGACGTGGCCGAGCGCGATGCGCTTTTTGACGAAATCGACTCGTTTCTGGATGCCGTTGTCAATCGGACTGAGCCGATCGTCTCGGGCCTGGACGGTTTGCGTGCGCTTGCACTTGCCGAACAAATTCGTGAAGCAGTCGAGAAAAGCTCGGCGCTGATGGCGCGGGAGTGTGCTGGTGCGGGCAGCAGCAGTGTAATTGAGCAAAGAGCAAACGCGTGAAAACAAACTTGGCGCTGCACAACAGGATTAAGGCGCAGCCGGCAGAGGCTCCGCAGATTATGCTTGTTGCTGGGGAAGCGTCCGGTGATGAACACAGCGCTCGTGTTGTATCGCAGATCATCGCACAGTGCCCCGGTGCGCAGATTTTTGGCATGGGCGGTGAGAAGCTTCGCCAGACCGGTATGGAGCTTGTTGTTGATGCGCAGGAATCGGCGGCGGTAATGGGGCTTACGGAAGTACTCGGCTCTTTGGGCCGGATTTATGGTGCGTACCGGCGTTTGGTGCATGAAGCCCAAAACCGCCGGCCGGGCCTGGCAATATTGGTAGATTTCCCGGACTTCAATCTTTTGCTCGCGCGCAAGCTGTACAAGCTCGGCATTCCCGTACTTTATTTTATCAGTCCGCAGCTTTGGGCCTGGCGCCGCGGGAGGGTCAATAAGATCAAGAAATATGTCACGAAAGTAGTTCCGATTTTTCCTTTCGAGGAGTCTTTCTATCACCGGCATGGCGTTGATGCCGAATATCTTGGGCATCCTTTTCTCGACCGCCAACCGCTGGCTGAGAGCCGCACGGAGTGGTGCCTGCGTCACGGGCTTGATCCCGTGCGGCCAATTGTCGCGCTTTTGCCGGGGAGCCGCAAAGCGGAAGTGGAGCGCCTGCTTCCGGTAATGGCGCAGGCGGGCGCCGCGCTGCAGCGTGCGCGCCGGGGACTGCAACTGGTGCTGCCTGTGGCGCATACTCTGGAGCGCGGCTGGGTCGGGTCTTTGCTGGAAAATACTTCATCTGTTCACCTCGTGGGCGGCGAGAGCCGCGAGTGCTTGAGTTTCAGCGATGCGGCAGTCGTTGCTTCTGGGACCGCGACCGTTGAAGCTGCGCTAGCGCGCGTGCCCTTCGTTGTTGTTTACAAGCTCTCGCTTCTGACATATTTGGCGGGCCGGATCCTGGTGCGCGGCATCAAGTTCTTTGCCATGGTCAATCTGATTGCCGGGCGCGAAGTTGTTGCCGAACTGCTGCAGCGGGAAGCCAGTGCTGAAAGGATTGTGCTGGAAGTAGAACGAATCCTCGGCGATCCGCAGCTTAAGCGAAAAATTGCCGCGGATCTTGAGGAAGTGCGCGAAAAGCTCAAGGTAAAAAATGGCGAGCTGCAATCAACAGCAGGACGCGTTGCGGCGATATCGCTGGAATTGGCCGTGCGTCGAGAGTTTCAGGCAAGGAGCGCAACATGACGGCAAGCACTGAACAGCAAATGCAGCACGCACAGGAAAAGCACGAACGTGCAAGCAGCATGCAGATCTACCGCAGGCTGCTCTCCTATCTCCGGCCGTACCGCAAGCAATTTGCGCTGATGCTGTTCGCGATGGTCATTTACGGCGCTACCGACGGAGTTGTCCCGTATCTGCTTAAGCGTGTGCTTGACGATGTGTTCGGCGCTCACAAAGAAGGCATGCTGAAAGTCTTGGTTTTAATTATCATTCTTTTTTCTGTGGTCCGCGGCGTGTTCGGCTTTATGCAGCGCTACCTTTCTGCGGCGGTCGGATTGTCGATCGTGCGCGATATCCGCAATGAAATTAACCGGAAGTTTCTCGATCTTTCCCCCAGTTTTTTTCTGGAGCACAGCACAGGCAATCTAATTGCCCGCGTGACGAACGATACGCTTCTCGTGCGCACGGCGCTGACCGATTCCGCGGCGGTGCTGCTGCGGGACTCCGTGAGGGTGTTAGCGCTGCTGGGTATGGCTTTTTATCTCGATCCGGTGCTGGCGCTCATTGCGTTTGTCGGGTTCCCCGTGGCCCTCGTGCCGGTTATGCGCTTTGGCCGCAAGGTGCGGCGATTTGCTCGTGTGGGGCAGGATGTTCTCGGCGGCCTTACCGGACTGCTGCAGGAGACGATTATCGGCCACAATATTGTGCAGGCATTCACCCGCGAGAACTATGAGCACGAACGGTTCCGCGCGGAAAACCAGCGATTCTTCGAAACTTTCCGCCGCGCGGAAGTCTACGGTGCGCTCTCCGGTCCGAGCAATGAGATGGTCGCCAGCTTGGCTATCGGCGCGGTGATTCTCTATGGCGGCTACAGCGTGATCAGCGGGGTGCGCACTCAGGGAGATTTTATTGCTTTCGTGACTTCCATGCTGCTGCTTTATGATCCGATGAAAAAGACAACGCGGATTAACAGCGTTATTCAGGCCGGTCTTGCGGCGGCAGAGCGGATTTTTGAAATTTTGGATCGCCGGAGTGAAATAGTCGAACACCCTCAGGCTTTGGAGCTGCACGTCAAGCAGCCGCAGATCGAGTATCGCAACGTATCTTTTTATTATCCGGTGGCGCGCCGGACGGAATCGCGTGACGGGCGCTCTGGTATCGCCCAAGTGCTGGGAACCGAGTTTCCTTATGCGATAAGAGATGTCTCCTTTGTCGTGCCCCCCGGAGAGACTCTAGCCCTTGTGGGCATGTCCGGCGGGGGAAAGTCGACGCTGGTGAATTTGCTTCCGCGCCTTTACGATCCGCAAGAAGGCCAGATTTTGGTCGATGGCGTGGATATCCGTCTTGTCACGTTGAATTCACTGCGCAAGTCAATTGCCATAGTCAGCCAGCATACTTTTCTTTTTAACGACTCGATCTGGCGCAACATCGCCTACGGGCGGGAGAATGCGAGTATGCAGGATGTCGAAGCCGCGGCCCGGGCGGCGAACGCGCACAATTTTATCACAGGTCTGCCCCATGGCTACGATACCGTCATCGGTGAGCAGGGACTGAAGCTCTCCGGCGGTGAGCGGGCGCGAATTGCCATTGCCCGGGCCCTCCTGCGTGACGCGCCGATTTTGATACTTGATGAAGCCACGGCCAGTCTGGACAGCGAGAGCGAGGGGCTGGTACAGGAAGCCATTGACCGTTTGATGCAGGGCCGGACAGTCTTGGTTATTGCCCACCGCTTGGCTACGGTGCGGCGGGCAAACCGGATCATGGTTCTTGTTCGCGGCGAAATGGTGGAAGCGGGCACGCATGAAGAACTGCTCGCGCGCGGCGGCGAATATGCGAAGCTTTACCGGCTGCAGTTCAGAGATGCTCATGGCGCGATGCTGAGCAACGCCGGTCAAGCAGCAGAAGCGTAAGCAGTACGGAGAGATAAGGCTCGTGAGTGAGATACTGGCAAGAGCAGCGGCGGCAATGGCAGCGACAGGTCTGCTGCCGCTTGCTGTGGCTAAAGCTTGTATCGACGCGAACTGGCGCGCCAGTCTCGCTGAAAGGTTCGGGGGTGCTGCTTGGCAGAGTGTGGATTGCTCTGTGGGCGAGCGTGTTTGGTTCCACGGCGCCTCAGTAGGTGAAGTGGGCGGTATGCTGCCGGTTGTTGAGCAGTTTCAGCAGATTTATCCGCAAACACCACTATTGATTTCGACAACGTCCGGTACGGGAAAATCGCGGGCAATAGACGCGCGAGCGGCTGAGGCAGTATGTCTTCTTCCGTTTGACCACCCTTATTTTGTGCGCCGTGCTATTGCTCGGGCAAACCCGCGTCTGGTGGTAATTTCCGAAACCGAGCTATGGCCGAATCTGATGTTCGCTTTGCATGAGCGCCGGATTCCCGTGCTTATTATCAACGGCAGAATCTCTGATTACAGCTTTCCTCGTTACCGGAGACTGCGCGTGCTAATTTCGCCCGTTCTGCGTTCGGTGTCGCGGGTGCTGGTGCAGACGGGGCTGGACCGCGAGCGGTTTGTTGAACTTGGCGCGCGCGCAGAATGTGTCGAGGTCGTGGGTTCGAGCAAGTACGACCGGAAAGTGCCGGAGCTCGCTGACGCGGAGCTGGCTTCACTTGCAGAGTCGTTCGGCATCAGCCGCGAAAAGCCGGTTTTCGTTGCGGGCAGTGTGCGGGAAGGCGAGGATGCGGCAGTAATTGAAGCATACTGTGCCGCAAAGGCAGCCGTGCCCGGACTGCAGGCGATCATTGCTCCGCGCCATCCTGAACGTTTTGGCGAAACGGCGCAGCTGCTTGCTGCGCATAATATCGACTTCAACCGGAGGAGCATGCCGCGTCCAGAAGTGAAGCCGGTGCTTCTGCTGGACAGTTTGGGCGAGCTTGTGCAGGCTTATGCTTTGGCTTCTTTTGTCTTTGTCGGCGCAACGCTGGTCGATATCGGCGGGCATAATCCGCTTGAGCCTGCCGCTTACGGCAAGCCGGTAATCTTTGGGCCATATACCGGCAATGTGCGCGATGCGGTTGGGGCGCTTCTTGAGCGGGGCGGTGGATTTGAGGTGAGGGCAGCGCCGCAGCTTGCACAGACGATCGTGCGGCTTTGCCGGGATAAGCAGCTTTGCCGGCAGAGCGGCGAGGCTGCGCAAAGCGTTTGGCGTGAGAACATCGGGGCCACGTCCCGGGTGATTAAAGTATTAGGGCATTATCTTAATGATGCAAGCGAGGGCAGTGAAATATGAAAATCAGCGGGTTTTCGTTCGTTCGTGATGGAGTGAGCCTGTATTATCCGGTGGCTGAGTCAATTCGCAGCATTCTGCCGATTTGCGATGAGTTTGTCGTTGCGGTGGGGCAGGGGTCTGCGGGGGATCGCACTCGCGAAGTGATTGAAGAAATCAACGACCCCAAAGTTAAAATCATTGACACGGTCTGGAATGAAAAGGATTTTCAGCATGGAGCCATTAATGCCCGGCAAACCGACATCGCCATGCAGGCCTGCGCCGGTGATTGGCTTTTCTATCTCCAGGCTGATGAGGTGGTGCATGAGAAATATCTGCCGGTAATACATGCGCGTCTTGAGGAGCTGCTCCATGATTTGGAGGTGGAAGGGCTGCTTTTTTCTTATAAGCACTTCTGGGGCGACTATCTGCACTATATCGAGAGCCATTCCTGGTACTCGCGGGAGATTCGTATCGTGCGCAATGTGCCGCAGATTCATTCGTGGCACAGTGCGCAGTCTTTCCGCTACTATGACCGGTATGAGCATCCGTGGCAGAAAGACGGCACGCGCAAGCTGCGTGCTGCTGTGGTTGATGCTGAAGTATTTCACTATGGCTGGGTCCGCCCGCCCCAGCTGATGCAGAAAAAAAACAAAGCATTGTTCTTGCTCCATCGCGGGGCAAAGTCAGCGGAAGAAGCTTTTCGTCAGGCTCCGGCGGAGTTCAGTTACGGCGACCTGAGCAAACTCCCTGTATATCGCGATACCCACCCGGCGGTGATGGCGGGGATGATCTCACGGATGAACTGGGCGGATAGGCTCGCCGTGCAGCCCAAGAGATGGTTTCATAGCTCGAGTTTTAAACATGAGACCCTCAAAGATAAGGCGATTACCTGGGTCGAAAAGCATCTGCACGGCGGAGAGCAGTTGTTCCGGCGGAAAAACTACGTCTTGGTTAACCGCTGAAGCTGCGCCGCATCATGGTGCGAAAGTTCCCAGGGGAAGGCCGCTGGGCGGCAGCAACTGTGATGCTTATTGCCGTTGCCTGTGCTCTTGTTCTGAGCACATATGATGATTACGGGGTCGCCTTTGACGAGTATGCCCTGGCACGCTACGGCGACGCAGTGCGCAAATACTTTTTATCGCTCGGGTCAGACCGCAGCTTTCTTCAAGAAGATAATTTGGTCCTCTATGGGGCGTTGATCAGTCTGGGCGGTTCGTTCGCCAGAACACATTTGCCCCTTTCCGGCGAGTTTGAAGCCCTGCATCTTTACGGCGGACTAATCGGCGTGCTGGGCATCCTCTGTGCCGGACTGCTGGCTTGGGAAGCGTTCGGCGATCGCCGGGCGATGTTTTTTGCCGCACTGACGCTTTGTCTTACGTGCCGCTACTCCGGCGAATCGTTCAACAACTTGAAAGACGTGCCTTTTGCGGCGGCCTACGGCTGGGCGCTGGCGGCGCTGATCAGATTTATGAAAACGCTGCCCCGTCCGCCGTGGAAGGACGTACTGCATCTTGCGGCTGCGAGCGGGGTGTTGCTTAGTATTCGTGTGGGCGGGATGGTCGTCTGGTTATATTTGTTGCTCGGAATTTGCGCGTGCCTCGTGCTGCATAAGGTGCGGTTGAATTCTTCAGAAATCGCCGTGCTGCTCCTTAAAGCGGCATTGGTTTGCGCTGGAAGCTATCTGCTGATGGTCTTGTTTTGGCCTTGGGCGCACGCAAGTCCGCTGGGGCGGCCGCTGGCGATGCTGCTTGAATCAGGGCACTTTCGCTGGAACGGCAAAGTGCTCTTTTGGGGTGAGCGCATTTTTGCCGTTGATGTGCCTTGGTCTTATGCGTTGACTTGGCTGCTGATTGGTACGCCTGTTTTATTCTTACTGCTTATTTTCGTGTCGCTAATTCGTTTTATTCACGCTGCCATTCGCCTGCGCACTGCCCCGTCGGCTTTTACTCCGGCCACAGTCCTCCTGCATTTTGCCTGGTTATTTCCACTGATCTGGGCTTCGGTATCTGCTGCTGTGCTTTATGACGGTTTCAGGCACTTGCTTTTTGTTTACATGCCGCTTGCTGCGCTTGCCGGGCGCGAAATCTCAGTGCTGTTCGAACGCTTCGGCACAAAGCGCACGGCAATGCGGGTTTTGGTGATACTTCTTTCCATTTTTTATTTGCGGATAGCAGCTTATGCGTGGCGTCTCTATCCTTATCAGTATGTTTATTTCAATGATTTAATCGGCGGCCTGGCTGGTGCGCACGGAAGATTTGAAACTGAATATTGGGGGACATCCTTTAAGGAAGCGGTGCTTTGGCTTGCCAAAGAGCAGGCAGATAAGCGGTATCGCGCAGCAAGCAGTCAGCATTGGTTTTCCACCGTTTACCCGCTCCGGCAAAGCGGCGCTCAGGTTGAATATGTTTACGACAAAGAGCGGGCGGATTATTACCTAAGCACCACGCGTGACAACGATCACTTGGCTCTTGATTGGCCGGTTGTGTATGAAGTGCGGCGGGATGGTGTTGTCTTAGCTGTGGTGCAAAGAAGATGAGAGCCCACAACTTGCACCAGGCGCCAAGTGCGCACGACAAATCCGGTTTCTTTCGTGCCGCGGGAGTATTTGTGCTGCATGTTCTGCTTGCCGCCGCCGTTACCTGGCCTTTAATCGTAAGAGCAGCAAATCATTTCTATGCCCCGCTTGATTCCTGGCTGAACACTTATATTCATCATTACCTTTACCTTTACTGGACCGGAGACGGCATCAAGCCGGTGCCGTTTCTTGACGGCATGATGTTTTATCCGGCGCGTTTATCGATGGGACTGACCGAATGGATGGCGGGAAATCAGCCGCTTTTCGGAGCGTTTCATGTGCTTAGCGAAAATCCCGTGCTTTCGTACAACTTGCTGCTGCTGAGTTCGCTTGCGCTGAATGCGTTATGCTTTTATTTATTTGCCAGCGCCGCAACCGGCAGTTGCTTTGCCGCATTTGCTGGAAGCATGGTTTTTGGCTTTGCCCCGGTTGTCACCGGATATTTGTCTCATCTCCAGCTCCTTACCTGCTGGTGGACGCCGCTGTGCTTTCTTTTTCTTTACCGTTTTATCGAGCGCAAGGAGCTGTGTGCGCTTGCGGTATGCTTGGCGTGCTTTGTGCTTCAGCTTGCATCGAGCATTCACTGGGGGATTTTTCTGCTGACTGGCGCCGGTTTGGTGTTTTTGCTTAACGGCGCAGTTCCCGCTGTCCTGCGAATGCTTCGCATGCGCCCTAGCGGTGCGGCCGTTATTTTTGCCGCAGCGCTTGTTTGTGCCGGAGCGCTTGTTTATCCGCAATACGCAGCGCATCAACACCACGCTGCGGTGCGGGAAGCGGCAGAAAACATTGTTTATTCAGCCGAGGTGCGCAGTTTTTTCGCTGTCAATCAAAACAATTTTCTTGGCTCGCTGCATGGATTATTGGAGAAGAACCGGAGCCGTGATGCTGCATGGGAAAAACATTTGTATCCCGGTTTTGCGCCGCTTGTTTTGTCTCTGGCTGGGCTGAGCTGGTTTTGCTTTGCCCTGGTTCGTTCAATTTTGCGGCGAATCTGCGGGTGCGCAGTGCCGGGCGGCATGCGGCAGCGCATTATGCGCGATATGAGTCTGCTTCTTATTCTTTCTTTTGTGTTTGCGCTGGGGCCTGAGCTGGTGCATGGGAATGAGCCCACAGGAGTGCGGCTGCCTTATTATTTTATGCTCAAGTACTGTCCCGTGTTTGGGGCGCTGCGTGTGCCCGCACGCTGGAGCTTGCTCATGCTTTTTGCCGCGGCGGTGCTGAGCAGTCTGGTTATTGCCGAAGGAGAACGCTTGCTGCGCCGGTTTGGGGATTCGTTCGGCTCGCGAATAGTTCGGATTGCTCTTTGCGGCTTGCTTTTGCTGCTTATTTTTGCAGAGCAGATAAACCGTCCGCTTCCGCTCGATGCTGCTTATTTTTCTGCGGAGGAGAATAAGTTGATTTCGGCCCTGTCTGTTTCTGCACTTGAGGGCCGGGCAGTCCTTTTCTGGCCGTCGCTCAATGTCGACCCGGCAAGCTTCGAAGAGCGGCTGCGCGGTTCGCTGGAAAACGCGCGCCGGGCCGCAATGTGCCTTTACTTCCGCCGTCCGATGGTAAACGGCTATTCCGGGTTTGAACCGGCGGCAGCTTGGAACCTCATCCGGCTTGGGCGGACGCTCCCGGCGCCGGAGTATATCAGGCGCCTGCGAGAAGCCGGCGTAGCCAGCGTGGTGTTTGATAAGCGCGATATCAGCGCCGCACACCCAATGTTTTGGGATGACGTTTTGCTCGTCAAGGTCTTTGAGAACGAACGGTATATTGCCGCAGACATCAGGTGACTTGCTGACACGCTGCTTTTTTTAGGTCATCCCGAGCCCGCCGGTTGCGGCGAAAGGCAGGGGGCATGGCGCGAGGGATCTCATGCCTGCACAGAGCAAGGTCTGCCTCCGCTGGGGACGAATACGAAGGCAGAGCCAGGCAAAATTAATAATTAAGTGATTTTTATCGCTGCTGTGCCAGCAATTGCGTCTCCACCCAGGATTGACCCCGCACCGGGGAACTTTGAGATCCCTCGCGCGGCAACTGCTGCCTTGAGGAACAACGGGTAGGCTCGGGATGACGGTTAAAATACAGACAATGCCATTGCGCTAAACCTAAGCGCTCGGGATGAGGAGAAAAGATGACCGCTGCGCATCATCGCCTGCGCGCCGGTTCGCAGCCATTGGTCTGGACCACTGGACGGGCGACAGCGAAGGGGGAGGCAAAGGGTTGTGCCGGGTGCTGAAGAAGGGGAGGCTGAGCGAGCCTCGAAAGCCCCTTCTCTGTTTCTGTCGACGAACACGCGCTTTACTCACGTCTTTCGTCTTCCTTGACTAGCTCGCTCAACCTCCTTCGGTACGCGGCACTCAGGGACCGCTCAATTGGCTGCCGCCAGCTCCCGCTTCAGCTCGCGCAACTGCTCCAGGTAGTTCCGGAACAACGCAAGCATCCTCTCGAGACCCGCCGCCGCCGCATTTTTCAGCCAGGCGAGAACATGCACGCAGTTCGGGGGATACCCGTTCCTGACCAGCGTGTCCCACGCCTGCTCGGGGGTGGCGGGGGTGCAGACCGCACAAGCGGTCCCATTGCATCCGCAGATACCGACATCCATCATAGAACCTCCCATGGTTCTCTGGGCTGCCGCCAAAAGCCGGCCCTTAGAAAGCTCCGGCAGCAGCAGTCACTTTCCGAGAGCGCTGTCATTCCAATACAGCGCCAGAAAAAAAGGGCCCTGCGTTCGCACTGTTAGACATAACTCAACGTGCGGACGAAGGGCCCCTCTCTCTTTGCCACGGAGCAGCAAAACCTATCGACTCGCTCAGTCCTCTTATTTTAAATTCCCGTGCATTATACCGTGCTTTTCCATGTTTGCAAGTTTAGGCGCCATCCTGGTGCGAACATTTTGTATCACTGCGCCGTACATTAGGGTTTTTCATGGTACGGCGCTCCGGTTATTCATTAACACGGCGCCGCAGCTCCTTGGTACCGGGCTGCGGATAGCGGAAGATCGCCCCTACCGGAAAAGGCGTCCCCAGAGTCTCGGGCATGAACGCGTAAACTTTGCCGCCGTGGCTGAAAGTATAAAGTGCGGCAAGGTCGAGCAGGTCGGGGTCTCCGGTTCGCTTTTCGCGGTGCAGTTCGACCTGTGCGCTTTCTGCGCGGAATCTGCCCCAGCGGCAGTGTCCGACCGGGACAAAGAGCGTATCGACCCTTCCCGCTTTTGCGGAAGGCAGGATCTCTCTTATGTCGGTCGAGGCTTCTTTGCGGAACAGCAGGTTCTGGAACCGCTCAGCAGCTTTTTGGCGCTCTGCGGCAATGCGCTGCTCGATAATTCTCCAGGCCATCTTATGCAGCGTTTCTGCGCTAAGATGCTCGGGGTTGCCGGAGATAATTTCCTCACATAATCCGGCATACGAATTAACGGACCTGTAGAGCGGAAACAAATACTCGACTCCCGCAAAAATCAGCGGTGCTTTCGCTGCGCCGGCAAGCTTGCTCACCGCCTGGTCAATCTGCTGAAAAAACTCCTTCAGCCGCGCTTTGTGTTCATCAGCGTCGTTTGCGCCGCCGTGACCGTGAAACACGCCGCTGCGCAGTCCGCCGGGCCCGGAGGCTCCGGAATGGACCTGAAGCTGCTTTCGGCTTTCGTACATTGTCAGAATCTCGTCAACACTGCCGGGAACTTTGGGCAGGCTGCGCTGTTCAATTTCTTGCCGGGAGCCGGCAAAAAAACGTACTTCTTTCTGGCTTACGGCGAGCAGATAAAAGGACGAGTCTTCGGCGACAAGCGACAATAACGGCTTGATATGAAATTTATCGCCGACAAAAAGAAATTCCACTTCGATCTCCGGCAGACGGAACGTCCGCATCCCTTTTCCCGAAATAAAAAGCGCAAGACAATCCGAATGTGCCCGCCAGAACTCCGCATCTTTAAGCAGTTTTCGCGCCGGTGCGAGCATCGGTGCGGCATCGAACGCGTGCGGGAAGAGTTGGCCTGCCTCATTTTCTGCTTCACGCAGCATGTTTTTTAACTTTATTTCGTTCTGCCGGGTTTTTGCGGTGAGTCGTTCGAGGGGCAGATAGATAGAAACGCAAGGTCCGTCCTGAATTTCCAACAACTGCTGAACTTCCAGAGGACCGAAGCGAACACTTGTCGTCATGGCCGGACATCCTCCAGGAAAAGAACCATACCAGTTTCCAAGTCCTGATACTGATTTTACCAGCTCGTTAAAGGATGCCAAATACCCGGTTCTTTAGGGAGATAATGAGCCATGCTCACGGGCGGCAGACTCATCAAAAGTCAAGGTTTGACCCATCCGTTTTCAACATACCACCGGGCAGTCTGCACAATGCCTTCCCGGTTCGATAAGCGCGGTGTAAATCTGAGCACTTCACGCATCTTTCGCGTATCAAACGAACGGTCTTTGGTATAGAAGGCGACGCGCCTGCGGTATATCGGCGGTTCGATGCCCAGCGGGCGGAAGACAGCCTCACAGATGTCGCCAAGAATAAAAAACGGCGTGACCGGCAGGCGGACGGTGCGGCACGGCCGCCGGTACTCTGCCGCGATAATCGACAGAATTTCCGCAAGCGGAATTGATTCACTGTTGCCAATCAGGAATGGTTCAGAAAGTGCTGCGGGATGCATCGCGGCATGGATCATTGCATCAGTTAAATCGTCGACATGAATCAGATGGTAGAGACACTTCCCGTAGCCGAGGATGGGAATGACCGGCAGCAGCGGCATTCTGAAAACTTTGAGCAAGCGCCGGTCGCCGGGTCCGTAAATCGCCATTGGACGAATCACGGTATACGGCAGCTTCTTCTCCCGCGCAAACTCGTGCAGCCACAGTTCGCCCTCGAGTTTGGTCACTTGATAGATGTCGCCCGGCGCATACGGAGATGCTTCACTGCCCGGCGGGTTTTCGATATGGCCGTGTACGCCCATTGTTGAGGTGTGAATCAGTCTCTTGAATTCCGTATTGGCCAGGGCTTCTTCGGCCAGCAGCTTGGTGCTGTCAACATGAACTTTCCGGTACTCCTCATCGCTGATTCTTGCTTCACGAAAGGCAGCGGCGACGTGGAAGATATAGTTTACGCCTTTTGCGGCTGACTTGACCAATTCTGGATCGTAGACTTGTCCACGAAACCAATTGATCGGCAGGCCCGCAAACTGCGTTAAGTTCGAACTGGGACGTGCAATAGCCCTGACTTCAGCGCAGCTTTGCGCGAGTTTTTTTGTCAGCCAAGAACCGGTAAAACCGGTAGCACCTGTTATCAGCACTTTCGCATCAGCAGGTATTTTCTCCAAGGTAATCCTCTCAAATAACCATTTCTCTAATCCCGAACACAAAGTCCACAACCTCCGGACAAGAGGCAGCAAGCGTCACATCGGAAAAAGAAGCGCTGCGCTTCCTTTTAGCGGCATTGCCCTCTGGTTGTTCCTTGTCTTGTCCGCCATGTAGATCTTGGTTCTCATCGAGCGGTTGGTTTAATTCAAAAATTTGAGTTAAACCGTCCACTGTTTCAATGCGCTGCCACGAGCTGAAGACGCGCAGCTTTGTTCCTTTTTGCGTCGTGTGCAGGAGTTCTCCTTCCCATTTCTTTTCCTGCTCAAGCTTTTGTTCTATCGCCCCCAGTTTCTCCGGAAACTCTGTACGCAGTAAATCATGCGAGATGCTGCCCACGGCATCCGCTGCGTTAAATCCGTATAGCTTTTCTGCCCCGACATCCCACACGGCAATATTGCCGTCTGCATCGCGAATCATGGCGGCAGATGCCGCGGCCACGCGCGTTTGTGCTGCAGCTGCTTGATAAATTACACCGTCGTAGCACGACTTGAGCCGTTCTTTAAAGCACGAAAAGTTATAAAAGTTCCGCACAAGCTGCTGCCCCTTGCTGCCGAGATGTGCGCGGAGCTCCGGGTCATTGAGCAGCCGGATAGTGCCGTCTGCGTATGCGGCGGGCGAAGCATTGGCAAAGAGCGCCATGCTTTCGTTGAGCAGAAGCCGGTTTGCTGCCGTGTCAGCGGCCAAAATTGGTTTGCCCGCCGCGAAATAGTCAAGCAGCTTCAACGGGGTGTTTTGTCCGGCAATGCGCGGGGATAAAAGAATATCGGATGCGGCCAAATAGTTGGGCAGATCGTCCGGAGGAATCTTGCCGATGAAGCTTACGCGCTCCGCCAGGCCGAACTGCGCAAGGTCGTTTTTGCGCTGTGCGATTTCATGTTTGCTGCCGCCAATAATAATGTAACGTGCTTGGGTGTGCGTCTGCAGCACTTTGGGTATGCTCGCAAACAACAAGTCGATTCCTTGGTAGACGGCAAACGAACCAACGTAAGTCACGAGGATTTCATCAGGACTTTTTTTAAGATGGCCCCGGACAGCGCTTGTGCGCTCTGCATCTGCGCCTTTAACTGAGGAGGGAATGTCAAAGATATGATGGACATTGGCGCCAGGGGCGCTCTGCTTCACCTGTTGCGCCAACCCCGGACCGGTTGCAATGATCGCGTTGGCTAGACTGATTGTCCATCGCTCAACAACTGAATAGACGCGCAGAATTGCATTGCGCAGCAAACCTCCGCGGTAGGAGTCGAGATCGCTGTGTTTCTCATATACCACAGGAATCGAGAAAATTCGTCCAATTAGTGCCGCGATGATGCCGGCATCCTCGATGCCGTGAATCGCCGAATAACGGCGTGTCGCCGCAAGAAAGAGTGTCTGCATAAAAAGCAGCAGATCAAACAGCGCTTTGCGCAGAGATGGGCCGATTGGCATTGATTTGATGCCGAATACATTGGGCGGCCTGAGCACGGTTACTCCCGGGCAGGTGAACGGTGCCCCTACCGGCATGCAGAGCAGATCTACGTCAAAACCGCTTTCGGCCAGTGCGCGTAACAGAAAAGAAACTCTAATTGGTGAGCCGCGCCACTCGAAAAAAGGCTGCGGCGCGATAACAAGCACGCGCTGACTCGGCGACGTGCGGTTTGCGCGATTGGATTCCTCTTCTTCTTCTTTAAAAATTGGCATATTACGATTACTGCGTATTGCTGTAGGAAAACCATGTTCTTGGATGCTACCTGCTTTACGTGGGTTAATGCAAGAGTTAGAGATTATAGCTCCAATTGTGCAAGTGCAGCATGTTGCGCATAGGCCTGGTGATGAAATGACTACTAAATTGAAGGGCAAGCATTTCTTGTTGCGCTTTGGTGCCGCGTGCGCCTTGTTCTATTTCGCGTTGCGCATTTATTTTCCTTCATCGCCTTCGTTTTGGCTGGCGGACGGCATGCTGGTAGTTGCCGGTATAGTGGATCTCTTAATTCATGAAGCTGGGCACACTTTTTTCAGTTTCGATGGGATGACGCTGCATATTCTAGGCGGAACATTGTTTCAACTGTTTGTGCCGCTGGTTTTGGCTTTTTATCTTGTCCGCAAACAGTGTGCGGCTGGAGTGTGGGCTGCGCTTTTCTGGTTTGGCGAGAACTTTCGACACATTGCGCCCTATGCTGCTGATGCAAAGAAACAGGCGCTGCCGCTGTTCGGCATTATTGCTGGAAACAAGGTGCATGACTGGAACTGGCTGTGCACTCAGTGGGGCCTGCTTGAGAAGAGTGAGGCGATAGGGAGATTATTTCATGCGGCGGGGATGGTAATTGTCTTCAGCGCGGCTCTTGGTCTGCTGGTTTGTTCTGAAAGATGGATGTCATCGAGTGTGCTCCCGGGTAAGTCTGAATAAAACGGACTAAGGATCTCTCACCGATATTATGAGGGGCCTCCGGTTTTGCTTTAATCGTGTTGTTTCATTAGAAATTCGTTAGGCCGCATTTCCGATCGAACTGAGCGTGATTGAGCCTCTAATAATTTCAGAGGATTAAGCGGCGTCTGCGCTTTACGGGTAATGAACCTGTCCGAATAGCCACTGATTTTCCATGAACTGTCCGGTGCTTTTTTCTTTGCGCGCGCGGCTTGAGCCATAGTAGCATCACATCAGCTTTAGCCTTGGCGTATAGGGGCTTATGGGCAATCACAGAAGCAGTTAGGCCGCTAGCGCTTAGTTCGTGTGTGCTCCCGGTTTGTCGTCTCCGGGAAGCGGGTATTTTGGTAGAGACACTATTGGAGGCAATATTAGCATGCGTAAGATGATATCAATTTTTGCCGCAGCCTTGCTGGTTGCTTCTTTCGCGACTAGTGCAGCCAGTGCGGAAGATACTGCAGCGAAAGTTTACTATAAGGACGGAACGCGGCTTGAGTTCGGAAATGAATTTGATCTTAAGCTGAATTTTTTACTAATTTCACGTTACACTTATACCGATGAAGATGGCGGCAATGATACTTCGAGCTTCGCGGTAAAAAATGCTCGTTACATTGTCAGCGGCAATATGCTCAATAAAGAGTTCAGCTACATGATCTATCCGGATTTTGCATCGGACAGCGGCGGCAGCGAATTGAAGGATGCTTGGCTGCAGTGGAATAATGAGGAGTTGGTTAACCTGAAGATGGGACAATTTAAGCCTGCTTTTCTGCGCCAAGAAAGGCTCTCTGAGCAGGCACTGTTCTTTGCGACGCGCAGCGAAGTGAATGATTGGTTCACGTTGGCCCGTATGCAAGGTGTGCAGGCAGCAAGAGTGTTTCCGGTCGGTAACTTCTACATTGGTATTTACAATGGTGAGTCAACCGGCGAAGGGATCAATCAGCCTGGCCGCGATAATAAACATAATGGCGTAGCCGGTCTTGATTTCGCTCTTGGCGAGTTTGGCAGCCGCGGTGAGGAAGGTGACTTCCGCAAAACCCAGGACTTGGCTGGGACAATCGGCATGGCTATCGATTATGGTCAGGGCAGCGAGCTGATTGGCGTTGACGATGAAGAAATCGATGTTGATTTTGACAAAGTTGCGCTCAATGGTGATGCGGCAATTCGTGTTGCTGGTCTCGAGGTTTCCGGTGAAGTTGCTTGGCAGAAGGTTGAACTTGATGATGTTCAGGGAGATGATTCCGCTGATGATCTCGGGTTCTTGCTGCAAGCAATGTATGTCACCGGCAAGCTCGGCTTTGGCGCCCGTTATGGATGGTTGGATCCCGACGACGAGCTGTATGGCGTCGATACCCAGTCGGAATATGCTCTTGTGTTCAACTATTTCCTCAAGGGCCACAACCTGAAGGTCCAAAACGTGCTTACTTGGGTTGATACGGAGCCGGCAGACGGCGGCGAAAGCACCACGGATCTGGAATACAAGCTCAACCTCGTGGGGTATTTCTAAGGCGAGCTTGGATTAACGGTTTCCTCCGCAAGGAGGAAACCGTTATGTCAAATACACTTGTCCCCCTGTTCGCAGCAATACGGACAGGGGGCAGTTTTTTTCAGGGGGTTCTTCACGCAGTGCCATCGGGGTGCTGGAGTCGGGGCATTTGCGCTGCGGGCGGCTGGATACGCAGCGGCTGCCGATCGAGAGTTATCCGTTCCAGCCTTCGCTTACGCAATTGTTGGGCGCCGGCGCAGAGCAGCTCTTCTGTGTCCTCCCAGGACAAACACTCGTCAGTTAGCGATAAACCAGGAATCAATTTAGCTGCGTGCTCATGCATCTTTTGCGCTCCGCCGAAAATATTGCTCTCCAGCATCAAGCCTCGAATCGGGGAACTTCCCGCCGTGATTTGCCGCAGGCATTCCTTAAATACATGCACTTGGCGCTGTGCTTCTTTTTGCGAGTTGCCATGACTGCAATCGACGATCACCCATGGTGGAAGCGCATTATGTAAAAGCTCCTCAGCGCAAGCTTGCACGGCTGCCGGCTGATAGTTGGGCGCAGGGCCGCCGCGCAATACAATATGGGCGAAAGGATTGCCTGCCGTCACCGTTTGGGTCAGTCTTCCGGAGCTGTCTACGGCGATGCGGCTGTGTGCGCTTCGTGCCGCACGCACGGCATCAAAGGCCGGCTGCAGCTTGCCGCTTGTCGGGTTCTTGAATCCCACGGCATGCGCCAAGCCGCTTGCGTACTCACGATGCATTTGCGATTCCGTGGTGCGGGCGCCAATCGCTGTCCAGGAAACCATCTCCTCCACATACTGGTGGACCAAAGGATCAAGAGCTTCCACAGCCAGCGGCACGCCGATCTGCGAAAGTGAAACAAAAAACTCTCTTGTTGCCCGCAAACCGTAAGCCGTGCAGTTGCTGCCGTCTAAGAATGGATCCACCGCAAAACCCTTCCAGCCGAGGCACGTGCGCGGCTTATGGATGTAGGCACGAAGCACGAGAAACATCTCATCCTCAAGCTCCCGCGCAAGTTTTGTAAGACGAAGCGCGTATTCACCAGCCGCGTCCAAATGGCTCAGCGAACAAGGGCCGGCAATGACCAAGAGCCGTGGGTCTTCCCCGGTTAGAATGCGTTTGATCGTATCGCTTGCACGCTGCACGAAATTTTGCTCGCGCGCCGCAAGGGGAACAATGCAGCGCAGTTCGTCCAATGACGGCAGGGGAGAGTCGTTTGCGCCGGCCGTCTGTCTGTCGATATGTTTTGGTATAGGCATCTGAGCTTCGCTTCTCTCTGGCGGAACATGCACCCAAATTGGCATCAGTTCCCGCAGTATTTTCAAAAAATGCTTAAATTGTGTGGTGCCGTGACGGCAAAAGACTTGTTATTTACCCGCAGAGCGGGAAATAAAAATAAGAAAAGAAATAGAGTCGCCAACGCTTCATAGGTTATTGACGTTTACCCCTAATCATATGTGCTTGTCAAGGAACGAGATTGGCGCGCTTGTCGGTGAAATAAACGAATAACTCCAGCACGGCCTTGTTTTCCTCATAGAGTCTTTAAGGGCCTGTCGCGTAGCGGGGCTCCGGAGCGAGAATGGGAGATTTTAGGCGAGACAAGGAGGGCGCGTGAAAAAATCCGAGTCGTGTAAGCTTGTGACACGTCGCAGGATTTTTTTGCGCGCACCGACGAAGTCGCAGCCAAAATCTCTCATGCGCAGCAGGGGCTGCATTTTGCGACAGGCCCTTTAAGTGTAAAATTAACTGCTAAGAGAAAATAGGCACGAGTGGCGTTTCGGGTGGAACCCGGTTGCGGTGAGACGCATTAAGCAAAGCGCACTAAGCAGCTACGTCCAGCTTGCCTTTCACTTTTTCTTTCTGTTCTTCGTGTTCGGCAGCCGATTTGCCTGTTGCGTCCTGCTTCTCAAATCCAGCATCAACCCGCCGTCCATCCGGTCCGGCTGATGCTGCACGGCCTTTGCTCTCCATGCTCAAGGTGACCACGGCCGCTTGAGACGATACTACTACCCCGGCATTAGAACTGTGAGCTTTGCCAGCGTCAGATTCACGCGGAGCACTGCCCGAAGACTGCATAACGCTGTTTGCTGCTGGTGCTAAAGCCGGAGCTAATGCTGCTAATATGCCCATAACTTCAGTATCGTCAGGTATTTATCTATTCTTTATGGTTTAAGCCGGGAAGCTGGTGATTGCTGCGGGACTTGATGTATATTCGTCTCGCTGTAGTTAGGCGATTGAGAAAGGATAATAATTACAGGATGTTGTAAATACTTTGTTGTAGGACCATTACCTTGTTTTGGAGTTCAGTCAACGGCCGTGTGTTCTGTTTTGGCCAATAACCAGCCTAAGGCGCTTCGTGTTGCGGTGGAGACCTTGGGCTGCCGCAGCAATTATGCCGACAGCGTCTCTCTTCAGGCGGCTCTGCTGGAACGGGGTGCGGTAACGTGCGGCTTTGACTCCGTGGCAGATGTTTACGTCTTAAACACGTGCACGATTACAGATGCGGCAGATCGTGAGGCGATGAAAATTGTTCGTCAAGTACGTGCCCGTGCGCCTCACGCGAAAGTTGTGCTCACGGGGTGTCTAGCGCAAAGCAGACGCGCCGCACTAGAGGGGTACCCGGGGATTGATGCGGTTGTCGGGTTAAGCAGTAAAAGTGAGATTTTAGCGGTCATCCTGGGCGTAAATGACGCAGGCGGCGAGCCGGAGACAGAACCGATTGTGCAGCTCGCATCGCTGAAGAGCCCCATATCACACCAGATCGCCGGTCCATCACGGACGATGGGAGAAATTGCCACGCGTGCGCGGTATCATTTGCGCATCCAGGATGGCTGCCGCAACTGCTGCACGTATTGCATCATTCCGCAAATCAAGAACGAACTTTCTTCGAGAAGCGCAGAGGACGTGCTCGATGATATACGGTATCTCGCCAGTGTTGGTTACCGCGAAATTGTGCTTACCGGCACACATCTGGGAGCATACGGAGAAGAACGCGGTTCGTCTTTAATGGAACTTCTTTCGCTTCTTGCTGGGAAAAGCGCCGTGCGGCGCATTCGCATCAGCTCACTCGATCCCAACGAGCTTTGTCCTGAAGTTATTGATCTTATTGCGGAAAATGAACTGTTTTGTGCGCATCTGCATGTCTGCATTCAGAGTTTTTCCGATTCAGTGCTCAAGCGCATGAACCGGCGCTATCGCATGGAAGACGTGCGGGAAATTTTGTGGTATATAAACAACAAGCTGCCCCGCTGTTGTATCGGGTCGGATGTGATTACGGGTTTTCCTGGGGAGAGTAGGCAAGAGGTAGACAAAGCAATAGAAGAATTCCTTGGGCTACCTATTTCCTACCTACATGTTTTCCCCTATTCGGAACGCGCAGGCACTCCTGCTTTGCGGCTGAAGGATTCCGTGCCCGTAGTTGAAAGAAGACGCCGTGCGGCGCTGTGGCGCAAGCATGGCGAAGCGCGGCGGCGCGATTTTCTGCAAGGCTGTGCCGGCAGAGAATTGGAAATTATCGCGGAGCGTGCTGTGGGCGGCGCAATATACGGAACAAGCCGGGAGTATGCACCGGTTAAGCTGCCATTGCCCAAGGGAAGCAATAACGTGTTTGCCGGTTATCCCGCGGTTGGTGCAACGGCGATTGTGCGGGCGGTGGCGTTTAATGAGTCGGAGAAAAAACTAATATGCCAGTTATCAAACCCGGAAAACTAAGAATCGGCGGAGCGGCGAGGCCGGAAGAAAGGAAAGAACAGCCGCTGATTAAGACGCGGGAGGTGTGGGACGATTACGTCTCGCCGAAAACAAAGAAACGGGAATATGAGAAAGGCGCGGGCAACCGCATGGTGCCGAAAAGCGTCCCGGGCAAGGAGCCGCGGCGGGATTCTCTGTTCAAGGAAGGCAGCGAAGCCGCTGAGGGCGCCGAAGGGGAAAAAATTGAACCATGTGCCGACTATGCGCTAATCGAGGAGCGGCTGGGATTTAAGTTTCAAGATCGCACACTGCTTGGCCGGGCGCTGACTCATCGTTCCGCGTTGGGATTACGGGAGCGGGCGGATTACGAACGCCTGGAATTTCTCGGTGACGCCGTGCTTGATCTCAGCGTGGCGCACTTGCTAAGCGATCTGCATCCTGATGCGCGGGAGGGTGAGCTGTCCAAGATGCGCGCGGCTTTGGTCAACACCCAGGCGCTTGCCGCTGTCGCTCGCCAGCTTGACTTGGGGCCCTTTATCCGGCTGGGGCGCGGCGAGCTGGCCAGCGGCGGCGCCGAGCGTCCATCCATCCTGGCCGATGTAATGGAAGCGGTAATTGGGGCGGTATACCGGGACAGCTCATATGAAGCTGCGCTGGCGATGATTGAGCGCATTTTTGGTGCGGCGCTGCGTGAGGTCACGCCGTTTGACCCGAAGACCGAGCTGCAGGAAGTGCTGCATGCCGCCGGCAGCGAGCCGCCCAATTATCTGTTGGAAATGGTGGAAGGCCCGGAGCATGCGCCGACATTCGTTACGGTTGTCGTTGTCGATGGCGAAATTGTCGGAAGGGGCAGGGGCACGACGAAGAAATCCGCTCAGCAAGAGGCCGCGGCTCAGGCGTTGGCGCGCATGCTGTATGACGCTCCGGAGGCAACGCTTGCGCCAGGGCAATCGGTATTTATCCCTGAGGCGCTGCTGGTCCGGTTGCCGGCGCCGCAGCAGACAGCATCCGCCGATGGCCAGACGATCCAGTAAACGAGCCAAAGGTTCATGCCGGGAATTCCGGTCCGGTTTCATTGCGCTGGCCGGCCCGGCCAATGCGGGTAAATCAACGCTGCTTAATGCGCTGGTGGGATCTAAGATAAGCATTGTTTCCCCGAAAGAGCAGACAACGCGCAACCGTATTTTGGGCATTAAGACACTCGCCGATGCTCAGATGATTTTTGTCGATACTCCTGGTTTCATGGCCCGGCACTATCGCGGCGAACTTGCGCGCTATATTGGAGAGGTGGTCCGCACAAGCGCTGCGGACGCGGATCAGGTGGTGCTGGTGCTCGATGCGCTGCGTCTTCTAGCGAACGAAAAAGAGCCGCTGCGAGTGCGTGCAGCGGCGAACGAGAAAGGGATTCATCGCATCGCTGTTATCGCGGTTAATAAGATCGATCGCGTTGACAAACGGCGTCTGCTTCCTCTTCTTGCTCGTCTTGCTGATCTATTCAGCGGTTGGACTGCTCAGGATGGTGCTCCGGATTTGGTGCCCGTTTCGGCATTGACCGGGGATGGCATTGCGGAACTGGAGCGAATTATCGCGGGTAAGCTTGCGCCAGGCCCCGCTTATTTTCCTGCCGACATGCTTACCGATCAAAGCAAAGAATTTATTGCGGCCGAAGTGGTGCGTGAGAAACTGATGCTCAAGCTCGGAGAAGAGCTGCCCTACTTTGTTGCGGTGCAAGTGGAAGGAATGGCTGTCGAAAAGAAAACTCTGCATATTAAGGCCGTTATTCTTGTGGACAAGCCTTCGCAAAAAGCTATTGTCATCGGACGAAACGGCATGAAGCTGAAAGCGGTAGGAGAGGCGGCACGCAAGGATTTAGAAAGGTTCTGCGGAGGGCCCATCTATCTCGAGCTCTTCGTGCGTGTAGAGCCGAAATGGACGATGACCAAACGCGGCATCAGCAAGGCGGGTTACGGGCACATTGATTTTAACAGATATTAAGTTTTAAGGCGGGTCATGTCTTTGCGTATTCCAATTATTGCTATTGCGGGACGGCCCAATGTCGGGAAGTCCACGCTGTTCAACCGCGTGGCGGGCGCGCGGCTTGCTGTGGTTGAAGATTTTCCCGGTGTAACTCGCGATCGGAACTATGCTCTCGTCGAGCGTTTCCCGGTGCCTTTTTATATTGTGGACACTGGTGGCTTCGAAAAAGATCCGCAGGGAGAAATCGAAAAGCTGGTTGTCGAGCAAGCGCTGCTTGCCGCCGAAGAAGCAGACTTGATTATTGCCCTTTTCGACGGTAAAGCGGGCTGCCAAGGGGCGGATGGTGATGTGGTGCAGATGCTCCGGCGGTATGACAAGCCGGTTGTCTACGGTGTAAACAAGTGCGACGGCAAGGAGCATGTTTCTCTGACGTATGACTTTTATGCATTAGGCGTGGAAGATCTGCATGATTTGAGTGCGCTTCACGGACGCGGCGTTGATCAGTTCATCGAAAACGTGCTGAAGCGATTGCCGCATTACGATGCGCTGCTTGCTGCCGAGGACGCGCGCCGGGAGCGGGAGCGGGAAACGGCAGTCGAGCTGGAAGCTGTTTATGGCGCGGCAGGGGACGCAGAGCTGGCGCAAGAAGAGTCCGGCATCGAGACAGACGAACCTGAGCTCCCCGAAGCCGGAGGGGTGCTTGCTGCCGAAGTCGCCGCATATCGTCCGCCGCCTGTTTTTGTTGAGGGCGAATCAGCGATGTCTCAAGCTGAGTATTTGCGTACTCATAAATTGCTGACTCTTGCTGAAAGCGAAGACGCAAGCCGCGGCGGTGCCGGGGATGCCGGCGCTGCTGGTGTAGAGCATGAGGAGGCCGCACAAGCTCCCGCGCAGATGCCGTGCATTAGAGTGGCGATTATCGGCCGGCCTAATACGGGAAAGTCAACTCTGCTTAATACGCTGACCGGAGAGCAGCGCGCGATCACTTCGCCGTACGCGGGGACAACGCGCGATCCGGTCAACTTGCATCTTGTGCGTGATGGTCAGGAGTATGAACTTGTTGATACGGCCGGACTGCGCCGTGAGGCCCGTGTTTCCGACAAGATTGAGAAGTACAGCACGCTGCGCGCGCTGCATGCGCTTGGCGAGTGTGACGTGGCGATTGTCCTGATTGACAGCGTTGAAGGTCCGACCGAGCAAGACGGAAAGATTGTCGGTCTGGCGCACGAGCAGGGAAAGGGGATAGTCCTTGCCGTCAATAAGTGGGACTTGGTGGAAAAGGATCACCGCACAATGCAGACCTTCAAGCAGCAGATTAGAGAGGCATTCAAGTTTGCCCCTTATGCACCGCTGCTTTTTATCTCGGCAAAAACCGGCAAACGCTGCCCGCGGATTCTGGAAACTGTAAGATTAGTCGCCGAATCGCGTATGCGGCGTGTCTCGACCAATCAACTCAACCGTTTGCTTAAAAGCGCGGCCCAGCGCGTTTCTGCCCCCAGCTACCGGGGCCGCCCGGTTAAGCTCTATTACGCTGCGCAGGTCGACTGCGCGCCGCCGCGCTTTTTGCTGTTTTTTAACTATCCGCAGCAGGTTCACTTCTCTTATTTGCGCTTTTTAAAGAATGCCATCAGAGAGGAGTTCGGCTTTCACGGCACCGACATCAAACTTGCAACGAGAAAGCGCGGGAAGGAGCAGTAGATTTGAGCAACCCCGGGGCAGGGCGGAGAACCTGTGTGATGTTGAGACTTCGTCGGCCAATCATTGCATTAGCAGCGGTAGTTCTTGCTCTTGCCGCTGGCCCAGGGTGCAGCGGTGCTGCGCTCTGGAAAAGCCGGGGGGAGGCAGTGCTTGGGCCGCCGCGCGAAAATCTTTCTTGCGCACAAGATGTGCATTGCGTCGCTCATCGCGGGCTGCGCGGCAAATATCCGGAAAATACACTAGGTGCTTTTGCCGCGGCGATAGCCGCCGGTGCAGATATGGTTGAGTTTGATGTGCGGCGCAGCAAAGATGGTCAATTAGTTGTAATTCATGACCGGCGCACTGACCGTATGGCCCAGGCTCACGGTTTAGTCAGCGAAATGTCTGCTGCAGAACTTCGCGCACTGAAGCTGGGCGGCGGCGAGAGGATTCCGCTTGTCCAAGAAGTGCTCGTCCTTGCGGCAGGCAAAGTAATGCTGAATATCGAGATTAAAGAGCAAGGTGTGGCCGCGCCTCTGGTGCAGCTCATTGAGCAAGAGGCGGCTATGGGCAGATGGCGTTACGAGCAATTTATCATTTCGTCGTTTAACCAGCCGGAGCTTATGGAAGTAAGACGTCTTCAGCCGAAGCTGGCAACTATGGCGCTGATGTGCGGGACCCCATTTGATAAAGCAGCAGCAGCAGAGATACTGAACGCCGAGGCAATAGGTCTGAGCATTGATGCTGCCGCGCCAGAGCTCGTCGAAGATGCGCACCGGCGCGGAATGAGAGTGTTTGTCTATACGCTTAATGCGCAAGCTGATATTGAGGCCGCGATCGCTTCGGGGGCAAACGGGATAATTACCGACCTGCCTGATGGAATAATGTGGTGTAAGGAAGCAGCGTCCGCGCCGTCAGCAAACTGTCAAAAGATAAAGTAATTTTGCGCTGTTTAAGCTCTTTCCGGATATTGCCGATTACCTCTCTGTGTCCGGAGGTGAGGTATCGCGGCTGGTATCACTAAGCTTGCATGACTGAGCCGGGCCGCACCTTTCCCGGAAATTTTCGCCTCAGGAATCAAGGATGGCTGAGACAAACGATTCATCAATCTTAGCGCCCGGTGCGCTAATCGCCAAGCGCTACGAGGTGCTGAGTCAGATCGGTATGGGCGGCATGGGCACAGTGTTGAAGGTCACCGATCTTGCGCTGGATAATGAAGTCATTGTGCTCAAGCTTCTATACCCGCAAATGGCCTCTGACCGTGTGACGCTTGCGCGCTTCCGCAACGAAGTCTTGCTTACGCGCAAATTGGCCCACCCCAACATTGTGCGTCTCTATGACCTGGGCAGCGCTGGCGCCGGCTATTACTTCATTACCATGGAGTATATCGATGGTGTTAGCGTAGGCAGCCGCATTCGCGGGGGGAACGGGAGCCGGCTCAGTTTCGAGGAAGTACTCCAAGTGATCTATCAGGTCTGTCTCGCTCTTGATTATGCGCATCGTGCCGGCGTGGTGCATCGCGATCTTAAACCCGATAACATCCTGTTGGATAACAATTGTGATGTGCGCATTACAGATTTCGGTCTCGCGCGGTCGCTCGAAGTTGACAAGGGTTTGACCAGCTCTGGTGAAACGGTGGGTACTCCTTTCTATATGGCGCCGGAGCAGCTTCGCGGAGATAAGACGGACAACCGGGTTGATATCTATGCTCTCGGTATCATGGCGTATGAGATGATTACCGGCGAACGTCCTTTTTCAGCCGAGACTTACATGCAGCTTGCGGCCATGCACTTCAAGGAGAGTATTCCGAAGTTCGCCAAGTCGTGCAATGTGCCGGAATGGTTCGAATGGTTCGTCTTGAGATGTGCGGAGAAGAAACCGCAGGACCGTTATCAGACGATGGGTGAGGTAGCGGCCGAACTTGCCGAGGAGATGACAAAAATGAATGTTGCTCCGCGCGGATTCTGCTCCACGGCCTGCCCCTTCAAAAGCCGGATGAAACTTCCCGGAAGGAAGCCCTGGCCGCTGTCGATTTTTTCCGGATAACTTGCACACTTTAGCCAAAACGCTAAGATGACAAGCCATGACGATGCGGCTTGTCACACTTTTGTGTTCGTTTTCCCTGCTCCCTTGCTTTTTATTCTGGACGCAAACGGTTTTAGCCGACGCGCAGCGGAAAATTGGCGTGGTCTTGCCGCTGACGGGACCACTTGCGAATGTGGGCAGTTCGCTGCGCCGCATGGTTGAACTCGCTGATCGGCAGAGAGACGATGGTAAGATCGCCGAGTTTGTTTTTGAAGATGACGCCTTCTTGGCGAAAAATACGGTTGCCGCGGTAACCAAACTTGTTGAGCAGGACAAGGTCCTGGGCGTTATTGTTTTCGGTTCGGGGACCAGTGCGGCGGTGAGTTTGCTTCTTGAACGGAAAAAAATACCGGCAATTACTATTGCGATGTCAGAGGATGTCGTCCGGAACCGGGAATTCATCTTTCGCCATTATCTGCCGCTGAGCGCACAGAGCAATGCTATTGCAGCCGAGGTGGATCGCCGCAACTACCATCGGATTGCTGTTATTGCGACACAGCAGGAAGCCATGCTCCGTTTCCGGGACGTTTTCCGTCAACGTTTTGTTAACCGGATTGTTTTGGACGAACAAGTGCTTCCGGGCGAAGTTGATTTCTCCGCACTTGTGACCCGATTACGGCGGGCAAACCCCGAAGCGGTTTATTTGCTGCTCATGCCGCCGGAGCTTTCAGTCCTGCCGCGGCGCCTCAGGGAAGCGAAGCTCGAAGCTGAATTTTTCGGTTCAGCTCAGCTCCAAAACCCGGCAGTGCTAGCAGCGGCCAATGGTGCATTGGATGGGGTGTGGTTTACCGGCGTGGATGATCGCCGTGCGCAGCCTCTTTTCCGCGAATATCAGCGCGAATTCGGAGAACTTCCTGTGCCAGACGCGGTCCACGCTTACGAAGCCGCGTTATTGTTTATCGCCGCCCTGCGTAACGTGCCGGATGATGTGCGCAGCTATCTGGCAAACCCGTCCGGATTCCGCGGAGCTTTAGGCGAATACGGAATCGTGCCGCCGAATACTTACGAGGTAGGAGCCGTTTTGAAGCAAATTACTCCCCAGGGCTTTGTTTATCTCCGGCAAGCGGCGCTGGAGTAAACACTTCGCTTGAGCGCCTTAACCGCTCTGCGTTATTCTACTTGCGGCTGTGGACATAGTCGCCGTGCTGCATAAACCGCCATCCGGAGGAACCCACCGATGAAAGTTTCGAGACTAATCACTATCTTTCTCGCCATTAGTTGTTTGTTCGGTGTTGTCGCATGCAGCGATAATGACAACGGGGATGACGATGTACTCGATAATGGTGCTCCCGTCGGGTTGGACAAAGTCCGCCGGGCGGATGAACAGGCAAAACTGCAGCATCCTCTGGCGAAAATTGTGTGGGCCGGAGGCCGTCTTGCTTCTGGCGCGAAGATGGACGATCCCGCGCACGCCGACACGTGGGACTTTGATGCCATTGCTGATGACGGTTCGCCCCAGGTGGTCGGCATGTGGGAGCTTACTCTGCGTAATGCTGAGTGGGAGGTGACTCCGCTGGAGTGGCCGCCGATGGAAATAGAATACATTGACCTGACAACAATCACGATGGATGTCAGTGAAGCCTGGGTAGTGCTGCAGCAGGCAGGTCTTGCGCAGCCGTTTTTCACGTGGGAACTGCTAAAGTCGCTGCATCCTGATTATCCAAATCCTTTTTACGCATTTCACATTGGCGGGGGGCAGTATCTTTTTGTCGATATCGTAACACGCTCCGCGATGCTAGGCGGTGATGCACCGGGAGTCCCGGCTGGTAATGCTGTGGGCATGTATTCTAATTGATCGCACGCAATGGCGGTTAACATTTGACGCCGCGGCGGGAGTTGAGACGGCTTAGCGCGGCGCAGGCGGCAAGAAGGAAGATGCCGATAATGCCGGAACAGTACGCAAGCTGGGTAGGACCGGCTTTGTGCAGAATCGCTGTTCCGCAAACGGCGTAGGCAATAGCGCCAGCGAGAGAGATTAGAGCTGCTTCCTTGGTGCGTCCGGTGTAAAACAATCCCCGGAGGAATGACAGCCCAAAAACAAGAACGGCAAATGCGGGAGCCAGCCGCATAAGATAAGCTGCCGAACCGGTATAAGAGGCGCCGAAGAGCAAATCGATCAGTTGCGGAGCAAATAAACAAAAAACCGCAGATCCACCGCACAATATGCAGGCAATTAACGCGAACACCGGCTGAAGACCGTATTTTTTGGCAAACACTTCGCGGATGCTTCCGCTTCGCGCAACAGTGGGATAGACCGCGTTTGAAGCTGCCGAGGCGGCAAAAAATAAAACCCGGCTGATATTCGCCGCTGCCGCGTAATGGCCAACAGCCGCGGCGCCGCTTCGTGAAAGCTGCAGCAGCCAGATATCGGCATTCGACATCAGGTTTGCGGAGCTGCCTAGGACGAGCGACCATATTGGTGTGATCTGGCGCTGGTTTTCTTGGGCAGATGGTGCAACAGTCTGTGCTTGCGCGGGGCAGTGCCGGTACCTGAGACAAATGCATGCTGCTGAAGCTGAGGCAAATACAATTCCTAGCAGGGCGAACCCGGCATGACCGGTCAGTGCGCCGAGCCCGCCGGCCAATACAAGTTTTGTTGTGGTGTAGACGCAGATAATTATTGCCGACTGCCGGTAATTGCCACGGGCATTTAATACGCGGGAGCCGGCCATGAAGATTGACCACGGGATAATGTCAAATGCCGCGATAAAAAAGAGCGGCCAGAGAGCCCGGTCGCCGCAAAGCAGAGCAAGCGGATAAGAAAGAATGAGCATGGCGGCCCAGGCCGCGCAAGCCCACGAAAGCAGCCGGTGGTGCGCTTGGTCAATCCGCTCCTCCATGCTGCACGCAGCTGCGAAAACTGCTGCTTGTGCAAAAGATTCCACGACGAGTGTTTCGATCCACGAGAGCAGCGATACAGTGAAAGTGTACTGACCGAACTGACTGACGCCAGTACTGCGCGCAATAATGCTTATTGTTGCATAGGATGCGGCGACAAAATATCCGGTCGCGGCGACATTGGTCAGTGACCAGCGAAGAGAGTGCGGCAAGCTTGGAGCGCTTTTTATCCTGGAATTTGCCATTTTCCTGCGGAAATCGTAAAGCTGAACACATGGATCTGTATTCGTTTAGATCTCTAGAGGATTCGCCAAAGGGCCACAAGCCCTCATTTGCGGCACATTTAGGGCTTCTGCTTGCAGCGTTGATGCTGGTTGCTGGCGCAGCTCCCGGCCAGAGCAGCGCAGAACAGCAGCATCTCTTGGTATTAAATGAACTTCCGGCACAGCAGGGCGGAATATATGCGCAGTTGGAGAGCGGAGATGCATTTTCATTTATTGCCGCTGGAGGAAGTTCATATTGTTGCACGATTTTTGCGGATAAGGATCCGGCAGCACGCTTTGGTAATGTGCAGGCCGAGAACAATGTGTCGCTGAATGTCTGTGAGCGTGGACTTGCCGAACCGATGCTGGCGGCAAGCAGGGGCCGGATATGTATGTCTTTGCACGATGAGCAAGTATCGCTGGCGAAAGTTGTGCTTACCGTTCTCTTTGGCGAAGATGGACGCGCCAACGCGAGTAATATCCGGTTGAGCTGCGAGGAAACCACCCTGTTCGGCGGGTTCAACACCCAGGCGGTCAGCGTTAATTTTTTAGAGATCACAAACACCCTGCATCGTGATAAGGAGATTGAAGGAGTCGTGTCTGTCACGGACGAAATCGGTCACCGGCGCGCCGTCAAAGGTCTTAGTGTGGCGGCGGGCCGCCGGATGGATGTTAATATCCATGATTTGGTGGGTGCGTCCGGGCACGGACCGGTAAAGCTGCGGCACAATGGTCCACCGGGTTCTGTGCGAGCGGTGCTCACTCATTATGCTGTTGTTTCCGCTAATCCGCTGGAATTGCGTCCGGTGCTTCAGCAAGAACTCCGGACAAGAGCGCAGATGCGCTAGGAGGGCTCGAAGATATGTTTACGGCGACGTATTTCATCTGGCTGCTTGTGCCGTTGGCTTTTTTTTCCTTCGGCATATGGTCGCTGATTAAGCCTTGGTTTAAGGTTGCGGGCCGTGAATTCACCGGTAATTATTTCAAGCAGGGGCTTTTCTGTTTGGCCGCATTTTTTATTGCGGTTTGGATCGATCGTCACGAGTCATATCAGGCGCTGCTGGAGAGTTTCAGTGTTGGCAAGTTCGATCTGCTGCAAGTACGCTGGCTGCTCTATCCGGCAATTCTTGTTTTGCTTGCGTATATTCAGCAGATGCTGAAGGGGAAAAAAGAGCGGATGCTGCCCGTGCGCAAACGCTACTAGCCGTGAAATAAGCGAATAAATCTTGTCGCCGCGGTGGTCCAGGGGCTTCGCCCAGAGCGATGCTGCCGGGTGCTGAAGGCGCGCGCCGCCCCGGCGCATCAGGTTAAGCCTTCAGCGCCGCAATAAAAAAAACCGGGCCGCAAAGCAAAACCACTGCCCTCAAAACGCGGTTTTGTTTGCCGGCGTTCTCTTTATGTTTGAGAACGCCATGACCCGGTCCAGCCATTTGCGCCTGTCAAACGGTATCACTTACTCAAGAGGGGGAACGGCATCATCCTGTTTCTTCTGTATTTGCCGCGTTACGGGATCATGCCGTTCCCCCAATCGGTCAGTTCATGACAGGTCATTGTTGGCGCTGCCAATAAAGACTTCGTACCAAGGAAGGTGATGCAGTACAAGTGTTTTTCTGCCGTGGAACATTTGCTGCCGCTTCGCGGTGATCGATAATCAATGTTTTCAACTAGATAACGAACATGATGTGCGTAGTGCGAATTCCATCCGTGTGGGAGCGAATCCGAAAGTAAGACATGTTTGTTTTTACGGGTAATTCCCAGTTCACACGCATATTCCGAAACTTTAATGCCGTTAAAAGGACTTTGTGCATTGCCGCCGGGACTTGTCCTAGTTGCCAACAGGTCAATGAAATACCATGCGCCAGGCATCTTGCGGATATCTTTTCACCTCAAACGAGACAACATAAAAACTTTTCCAGAACCCTTGCTCTGTCCCGCCTTCCGTGCGAAAGTTGTTGACGATGCCGCCGTCGACGAGCATCCGGCCGTCAATTTCCACCGGTGCAAAAAACCCAGGGACCGCCATGCTGGCGCGAGCGGTTGTTGCCAAGTCGCCGGATTTGAGCACGACCTGTTCGCCGGTTTCGATATCGGCAGCAATAGCGCGAAACGGAACCGGGAGCTTGTCGAAATCGACCGGTGTGTCGACTTTGCCGAAGATTCGCTGAAACAAAGGCACCAGGTGCTGTCCTTGTACAAATGCGATCGGGGCGATGGCAGCGTCCTTGCGCAGGGCAAGTTTTCCATCGCCGACAATGCGCCGGTCACGCCCGCTCTTCAGGCGGTACGGCAAGTCTTCGCGCGGAATGCTCTCATCGAAGAGCTTGTCCCAATCGACTTTCTTAAATTCCTCTTCCATCTGCTGAGAGGTCAGTCCCGAGGCGTAGGCCGCAGCCACAATGGAGCCCATGCTTGTGCCGGAGACGAAATGGATAGGAATGCGCTCCTGCTCCAAAATCTTCAGCACTCCCACATGGGCGATGCCTTTGGCCCCGCCGCCGGAGAGCACCAAGCCGATTTTCGGTTTGTCCTTAGGCGGTGGTGCTGCGGGTGCGGCGAATGCCGGCGCGGGGTGCAACGAAACCGCGAAAAGGATAAAGATAAGATGAAGCGGCAGCTTTTTCATGAGCAACGTCCTCCCGGTTGACGGTGCAGTATATTTGCGTAATCAATTTGAGGCAATAATTGCCATGTGCTGTTTCACCGGGCGATTGAACAAAGGCTCTGGCCTGTGCAAATTTGATGCGATAACAATTTAAAGCAGCCCTGTATCCTCGGTTTTGGCTATGAAAAAAGCATCCACTTTAATTCTTACTCTATTTTTTGCGCTGCTGCTTTCTTCTTGTTGCGGCGGGCTGCATTCACCATTCCTCAGCGAGGAAAGCCGCATCGGAGGAATTCTCTCCGAGGAGACCGTGCGCCTTAATTCCAGCGCACCGGCTTTAAACTTCGAGCGTGCTGTGGTGCTTACGGACAACGACAGTGCCTTTGAAGAAAAGCTCCGGCTTATTCGGGGAGCAAAGAAAAACATCGACATGATTTACTACATCTTCGCCGATGACTACAGTGCATCTCTTTTCTCACGCGAGCTTATTGCAGCGGCCCAGCGCGGAGTTAGTGTCCGGCTCTTAGTCGATTACTTCAGCGCATACCCTAAGCTTGACTTCTTCCGCATGCTGGAACAGCAAGGGACTGGGGGAGCCGGACGCCTGGAGGTCCGGTTTTTCAACCGGCCAAGCGATGTGATTCTGCAAGACGCAGTTTATATGACCTCTCCCTGCTTGGAGCAAGGCGGCGTGGTGGATTATCCTCAGTGTGCGGCGGACAAATACCGCCGGATCGCCAAAGCTCTCAGCGAACAGCGCCGCGCCGAGGCTCTGAGCGTGCCTGGCGTGCCGAGCAATTACAGCACAGACGCATCACGCATGTTTCTTTCCGGTCTTTACGGCAAAGACGCGGAACTGCTCGCCCAGGCTGTGCGCCTAGGGAGTCTTGAAGATAAAGATTGCAACCCGGCTGCGGCTTCGATCCAGGACAAAGGTGCGCGCATGCGCAGTGCGATAGCGGCGGCGAAAGTGTTCTGGCAGACACGAAGCACCAATGAGGATTCGTTTGAGCGTCACGTGGCCGAGGCGAAGCTTTGGCTGGTTTTCCTCTTTTATGGCGGGTCGCTTCAGCCGCTGTACGACAGGGCTGCTGCCCGTTTTCCTATTGCGCGGCCTGCGGCGCGGGAATCGTCGCTTAGAGACTGGCAGTTTCTCACGCAGTTTACGCACCACAAGCTCTTGCTTGTTGATGAAACCCGCCTGGTGCTTGGCGGCAGAAATGTGCAAGACGCTTACCACATGCAGAAAAATGAGCTTGTTCCTGGCTATGTGTTTTCCGATACCGATATGCTGATCGAGCTTCGCGAGAAAGATTTGACGCTTACGCGCAGTTTTTTGCGGCTATGGAATTATCGCACAATGACTGCCTCTCTTGCCGATGTGCTGACACATGCCCCCAATGATCTGCTTGCAGCAAAAGAAGAAGCAGCGGCGCTTTGCAGGAGCGCCGGCCAAGAAAAGGAAAAGGCGGTGCTTGATGCCTGCCTGGAGAAAGCTATTTTTCAGAATCTTGATGCTGAGCTGAGAATCTCTCGCACGGCATCGCGCATGGAGGAGATGGCGCAAGTCTTCGAGCGTTCGTATCGTTCTGCGGATATCTCCCGCCGGAGTCCTTCATTTCCGGTGGATAGTGGAGCCAAGCTCTATTATTTGGAGAACCTTCCTTTTTCTAAAGATGATGCTGCGCCGGAGCCGCGCCGGTTGTATCAGCCGGAAAACGGACGGGAAGGAGATGCCGGCAAGCATATTCATGCGGCTTGGCTTGCGTCGCTGCGCCAAGCATGTACGCTTGCTGCCTCCGGAACGCCGCAGAAAGTTTTCTTTCACAGCGCGTATTTTCTTCCGCCGGCTAATCTGCTTAGTGCGTTTGCCAAGATGACCGATGGGACATGGAACTGCGGAAATGTTGAGCTTAGCGTGATTACAAATTCACCGGAGACAACGGACCTCAATGTGATCAATTTTGCGGCCCGTTACCTGCTTCGGGCATATTTTTCGTATTTAGACCAGAATCGCGACGACCGGCGCGGAGCCGTTTTCCGTTATTACGAATATCAGCGTCAGGGAGAAAATTTGGATCGTTCGGAGCTTTCTCTGCACAGCAAGGTCAACCTAATCGGTCCGGATATCTATGTTGGCTCGGCAAACGCCGACTTAAGAAGCTACGTGCTGGACACAAACAATTCTGTGCTCATTCGCGAAGCTCCAGTTTTGCGGGAAGCTTACTTGAGGTGGCTTGGCGGCAGGCTGAACAATCCCTCGCTGATTAAAGAACATACCGGCCTTTTCTCTGCCGTTTCGCAGGAGGAGCTTATCGAGAAGGATCGCGAATATGTCCGGCGCGTTCTTGGAAAACTGATGCCGCCGGACAATCCAGCTATTTCGCCGGTTGCGGAGTTTATCGTGGAGCTTCTTGTGCGGCTGGGAGATCTTAGCGAAAAAATTATCGAAGAAAAAAAAGCGAACTCTTTGAACGAACGCAAATATGATGCGCTATTCAAACTGCTTTAGGCCGCTGCTGCTTGCCGAGCCAAGACAAATAGTCGTTTGTTGACGGAAGAAGCTCTGGATTTGCCTGGTAATCAACTCCGGGCCGTCTGCGCCAACGGCGGTGCCACCATGGCCATTGCGCGGGGTGGTGGAGGATCGACCGCTCCAAGCGGCGGTTCAGCTCCGTTAGAATCTGGCGCTCAACGTCCGGGCTGTCCGGCTCATAGTCAAGGTTTTGTGTCTCGATGTGATGCTGAAGCCGCGCCGTGCGCGCGATGAAGGTGCTAAAAATCGGTATGCGGTAACGAACGGCCAAACGGATTAGTGCAACCGGGCTTGCCGCATCCAGGCCGAAGAATGGAGCGAAGCAGTTTTCAAGAGCGGTATCCTGATCGACGAGTGCGGCGATGACTTTTCCGTCACGCAGCGCGTGAATTATTTTCTTTGCTGAACCAGCTTCATCGCGCCAAAGTGTCTCCACACCGTAATGAGTTCGCAGGCGCTCAAGCCAGCGCGCCAAGACCGGGTAGTTGGGGAGCCTGCCGATTACCAGCACCGGGACGCCGCAGCGCACATGATACGCGGCAAGCAGTTCGATGCAGCCGATGTGCCCGCTTAAGGCGACCGCACCCTTGGCATTTCTTAGCATGCCGTAAATAATTTCTTCTCCTGAAGAAGTGAAATGCTTAAAAGCAGGCGGCTGGCTGGGAATTGCGCCGGAGGGAGGTGTGAGCTGACCTGGCTCAGCTTCGAACATCCGGTCGATAATCAGTAGTTCGGCCACAGATTCGCCGATGTGGCCGAAAACTTTACGGGTCAGTCCGGTGAAGTTGTCCTGCACAAGTTCTGCCGAGTGCGGAAAAACATATTGAAGCTGCCCCGCGCATATTTTCTTTTCCCGGGGGAAAAAAAATAATGAAAGTTCTCCAGCTGATCGGCCGAGCGCGGCGATAAAACTCTTGGGCAGGAAACGGCAAAGGGTACGGACAGCCCCCAATACTCCGACTAATGAGTAGATTACTATGTTTATGACTTGTTTGCCCATGTGCTCTGTGTTTGCAGAGAATACTTAATCATTCTAAAAACAGTCAGTCACCGGCAGATTCCTTCCAGTTTTATCTCTACATTTGCCGGGGAAACATAGCATCGACGGCTAATGTTTCAAGAGAGCGAATGGAAAACGAGGACTCGTTTGCTTGAACGATAGCGAAAAGCGAAACCAAGAGGCGTATTACATCAGCAAACTTTATTGTGCGTTGCACTGTTTGAGGAGGAGTGTATGGAGATAGTGCGAGCAGCTTCGGCTGCGCGTTTAGCTGCTGCCTTATTTCTGACTTTATCCGGTTGTACTATGGTGGGGCCTGATTTCAGCTTGCCCCCGGCCAAGACTACCGATCGATGGCTGAGCGCGGATAACACTTCAGTCAAATCTGAGAGCTCGGAGCTTAAAGATTGGTGGAAGCTCTTCAACGACCCGGTCCTCAATTCGCTTATTCAAACTGCCTTTGAGCAAAACCTGCCGCTTCGCACCGCGGGACTGCGTGTGTTGGAAGCCCGGGCGCGCTTGGCCATTGCGGTCGGCGATTTTTATCCGCAGCAGCAGCAAGGTTTCGGTGCATGGAGTTACACACGCATGAGCGAACACGCGCCAGGTTCTTTCGCCGGTGCGGCCCTGGACTACCGCCAAGTGGAGCTTGGATTTGGCGCGAGCTGGGAGCTTGATTTCTGGGGCAAATTCCGCAGGGCCATCCAGGCGGAAGACGCAAGCCTCCTTGCGTCCATGGCAGCTTATGACGATGTCTTGGTCACGCTGTTAGGCGATGTTGCCAACACTTATGTGCTGATTCGTGTGCTCGAGGAACAGCTTGCGGTGGCGAAGACAAACGTGAAGATCCAGCGCGAAGGATTTAATCTAGCTGATGCACGGTTTAAAGGCGGTGCTACGGGAGAGCGCGATGTGCAGCAGGCGCTGACGCAGCTTCGCGGAACCGAAGCAACAATACCCGATTTGGAGCGAAGCTGGCAGCAGGCAAAAA
>JAKPSH010000080.1 GCA_029555385.1 Pseudomonadota bacterium | reverse complement strand
GCGTTCGCTGACCGCCCTTCTTGCGGGCGGTGCGGGAACCGGAATATTAGCCGTGTACACTGTACATCTTATCTCGCGCCACACTCGATTGCCCGAAGACGCGGCTATTGGTGCTGTGCTTAGCGTATTTTTTGGCGTCGGCGTTCTCCTGTTGAGCATTATTCAATCGCTAGGTACCGGCGCGGAGGGAGGGCTGCACCATTTTATCTATGGACAAACGGCAGCGATGAGTATCAATGATGCAAAACTAACCGCGCTTTTGGCGCTGTTTTCGGCAGCAGCAGCGCTGCTCTTGCTTAAGGAGTTCCGTCTGCTTTGTTTCGATCCGGTTTTTGCACTTGTACAAGGATGGCCTGTCGCTTTGCTTGATCTTTTGATGATGGCGCTTGTAGTGCTTGTTACCGTAACCGGGCTGCAGTCGGTAGGCATCATTCTTGTTATTGCGCTTTTGATTATTCCCCCGGCCGCCGCCCGTTTCTGGGGCGAGAAGTTAAGTTTCTTGCTTTTGCTCAGCGCCTTTATCGGCGGTTTAAGTGGATATTTAGGCGCCGGCATCTCCGCACTTTTGCCGCGCATGCCGGCGGGAGCCATCATTGTCCTTGTCTCCAGCGGAGTCTTTCTTTTGAGTTTTCTTTTCGCACCTCGCCGCGGCTTGGTTGCGGCGCTGATTCGCCGGTTGAGCATCCGGCTGCGTGTGACAAGCGAACATATTCTGCGCCGGCTCTATGAAGAATGTGAGCGGCGCGGCTCCGATGTTCATCCGCATATTCCCCGTTCAGTAATTGATCCGCGCCGCCCGCGCCTGTCTGATTCGCTAATCCTCTGGCTTCTACGCCGCCGCGGTCTCCTTTCTTCAAGCTCAGCATTGGATAGCTTGGAGTTTACCCAGGCAGGATTAGCCGAAGCAGCCCGGCTTGTCCGCAACCATCGCCTTTGGGAAGAATACGTCCATCGGTTTGGCGAACTTGCTGTAAGCCATGTTGATTATTCCGCGGATTTTGTAGAACACGCGATTTCCCCCGAAATCGTCGCCGAACTGGAGTGCTTAATCGGCACGCGCGGAGAGGTCGCGCAGAGTATTCATAAGATAACGACGGCGGCTCCGGCGGGATAATATGGACCGTTACTACGAGTATATCTCGCTTGACCTGCCGGCCATCTTGACTGCGTTATTTGCGTCAATTGCCTGCGCATTGCTTGGCAGTTTTTTAGTCCTTCGCCGCCAGAGCCTAATGGGTGATGCAATATCTCACGCTGTTCTGCCGGGCATTGTCGGTGCGTTCCTTGTATCGTCGAGCCGTAATGGGTTCGTCGTGTTTCTCGGCGCAGCCGCAGCAGCGGTCCTTGCTGTACTGCTTGTTGAGTTTATCCATAAGCTCGGCAAAGTTGAAATAGGCGCAGCAATGGGCGTAGTGTTCTCCTCTTTTTTTGCTGGGGGAGTCCTGTTGATCGAGCGGGCAGCAGCACGCAGTGTTGACTTAGATGCTGACTGCCTTCTCCATGGGCAACTGGAGAGCATTTTCTGGTTTCCGCCACGAAATGCCGGTGAGTTTTTTACGCTGGCAACTTTTTCAGCGCTGCCGCCGGAAGTGATGACCAGCTTCACGGTTATGCTGGCTGTAACAATTCTGATTATCGTCCTTTATAAGGAGCTGCAGCTTGCCACGTTCGATCCCGCGCACGCTACCGCTTTGGGGTTTCGCGCCCCGCTTTTGCATTACCTGCTGATGATTTTTGTTGCTGCCGCGGTCGTCGCCTCATTTGAGGCCGTTGGTTCTATTCTGGTTATTGGCATGCTGATCTGCCCGGCGGCGGCCGCAAGAATGCTGACGGATCGTCTTCGATCCCAGCTCATCGTCAGCGGAGTTTTGGCTTCTTTCATCGCCGCCGGCGGTTATGCCAGCGCAACGATCGTGCCGTGGCTTGCTGGTTGGCCGCATTCGGTAAACGCTGCGGGAGCGATGATTTCACTTGCCGGTCTGACTTTAGGCGCTGTCATCCTTATCGCACCCCGTCATGGTATTATCTCGCGGAGGCTCCGCCAAGTATTTCTTGCTCTGCGTATTGCCGAAGAAGACATCCTCGGTTATCTGTACCGCAAGCAAGAACACGGCGAGCAGCGTGTGGGCATTGCAGAAATCGGCTGTGCCGTTGGCGGAAGCGCTTATTGCTGCAGACTCGCCATATCCTTGCTCAGCGCCGGCGGCAAAATACTCTTACGCTCCGGCACAGCGGCGCTTACCGATCGGGGACGCAATGCGGCAGCGGCAATTATCCGCAACCACCGGTTGTGGGAGGAGTATTTGGTGGAGGATGCCGGCTTGCAGCTGCGCGAAGTCCATACCATAGCCGATCAACTCGAGCATTTGCCGGCAACGGGGCTTGAGGAACATTACATGTCTCATACGGCACACCGGGACCCCCATGGACGGCCGATACCAGAACTAGACAACAATAAACCAGCATCAACCAACGTTAAGTAGTCTTGGCTATGCGCCCGTGGAAAGGATAGCGCGGGTCTGAATAACCGGGGGTCGATGGATGCCCCGGCGGCACAAGCCGGTCAAGATATTCTTCATCTGCCGCGTTCAAAGTGCGCCCAAGCGCTCCGAGATAATCTGTCCATTGCTCTAAAGTGCGGGGGCCGGCGATAACCGAATGAACCAACGAGTTGTTCAGCACCCAATTCAGCGCAAAGTCAACCAGGCTCATGCCCCGGTGTTGGACATAAACCATCAAATCCTGCGCAATGCGCAGTGACTCGTCACGAAATTCTGTTTCCATCATTCGCGGATCTTTCCGTCCAGCGCGAGTATCCGGTGGCGGAGCTTCTCCCGGCATATATTTCCCGGTAAGCACCCCGCGGGCAAGCGGACTGTATGGCACGATACCGATACCAAAATGAGCACAGGCCGGCAGAATTTCAACTTCAGGCATGCGGTTCATTGCGTTATAGTATGGCTGACACACGACAGGCCGCGGCACACCAAGCTGCTGGCAGACAGCAACAAGCAGGGCGATGCGCCAGCCGCGAAAATTGCTGATGCCGAAATAACGGACCTTCCCCTGCGTGATCAAGTTGCCCACTACGGAAACTGTTTCTTCCAACGGGGTCTGTTGGTCGTCGATGTGCAGATAATAAATATCGACATAATCGGTGCCCAGACGCTTTAAGCTTGCCTCGCACTGCTGCATCACCCATCGGCGGCCCAACCCGCTCCGGTTCGGACCTTCGCCGAACTGATTTCCGACTTTTGTCGCAAGCACCCAGTGGGACCGATGCGGAGCAATGAGTTTGCCCGTAATGCGCTCCGATTCGCCAAAAGCATATTGATCAGCCGTATCAATAAAGTTGACGCCTGAGTTAAATGCCGATTCAACAATCCGCCCCGCCTCAGACTCTCCAGTTTGATTGCCAAACATCATCGTTCCAAGACATAGCGGTGAGACCACCAGTCCACTTTCCCCGAGTTTTCGATATTCCATTTTCGACATCTCCCCTATTTGCGGTCAAAAGTCCGGCCAAATGTGACCCGGCCAAATGTGCTTAATCGTAACATCTTGCAACATTTATAAAAACTTCCGAATTGCCTAGCAGAGTTGTCAGTTATTGATAACATAAATTTCCTATAAATCTCGACAGAAACATAGAATAGCGGCATATTTAGTCAACTATTGGCCCTCGAGCCAGAACCTTAAATAACCGGTTGGACTCTCGCAGCCCTGCCGGCATGACCCAACTTCGAGGGCTTGGTTCGAGCATTTAGCAACGGTCGTATAGCGAGAGCAAATATGGAAGCGGTGCAAGAGGATGTTCTTTCGGTCCTAAGTGAAGTCGGCTTAAGCGAGGTGGAAGTGTCTGTCTATAAGGCCGCCCTCGCCCTTGGTTCCCGGCCGGCAAGCGTAATTGCACAAAAGGCGGGTCTCAAGCGCGGGCACACCTACAACATCCTCGAGAGCCTTATGGAAAAAGGCATTGTGCAGGAGTTTGTCAAAAGCAGCGTGCGTCATTTCGTCTGCAGCTCTCCGCATTCGCTTCTCTCAATGCTGCAAAAAAAAGAGCACGAACTGGCAGAACAGAAGCGCAAACTCGAGCGTGCGATTCCGCATTTAGAGCAAATCCGCAATCCTGTTGCGGCGCAACCTAAAGTCAGGTTTTACAAGGGATTGGAGGCGATCAAAGAAATCTTTGAGGACATGCTTGCTGTGCCCAATTCAATCATCTATGGCTTCATTGATCTAGAACAGAGCTGGAGTTCGGCGAACGAAGCCGGTCACTACTGGACGCGTAATTTTATCAAACGGCGGGAACAGAAGAATATTGCCTGGCATGGAATTGCTGTTAAATCGGAATATTCAGATCGAGCGATTCAAATTCGTCCGTCCGAACTGAGACAGATGAAAATGATTGAAGGCATCACTATCCCTGCAGAAATCCATGTCTACGGCTCCCGTGTTGCTATTACGTCAACATGCGAAGAGATGATTGGCGTAATTATCGAAAGTGCACCGATTGCCCAGACAATCCGCAATATTCACCAGTTCCTCTGGGGAATCCTGCCAGACTATCAGAGTGAAATGGAAGAAGAAGTAAACGAAGCTGCTGCGTAATTTGTCCTGCATCGCGTCTTATCCCGCCGCGCCGCACCCAAACCAATACACAGTTCCTTGCCAAGTCGCCCGCTCGGCAAGCTATAAGTTTGAAGACAAGTGCTGCCGTGAAGGCAGCTGCGAACCATAAGTGAAAAAGAAGAAACGCATATGTATATGCCCTGGCGAAAACCATGTGGTTTGCGCCCGAGCCCTGGTCGTTCTAACAACGTGACGAACTGAAGTGCTCAGCTATCGCTTGAACATCTGGCGCAGAGCGCGTCCAGTTGCTATTGATACTTAAAGCAAACGGCCTGCGAATACTGCATTGCCTCACGCGCCATCCCGAGGCTACGGTAATCAAGTTGCAGACGAATGGCAACTGCCCGGTAGCTTCGGCCATCACCAGGAGAACAGCGCAAGACGGATTGAGGGTAACTGAGCGTCCCACCGATACGTTCTACCTGCACACCATACACTTCTCGAAGCAGTTGAATATAAGGAAACTCCGCAAGAAGGAGTGCCATAATGTTCGAATATCCCCGGTTCGCGGACCAGATCACAACCCTCCCGAAACCAGATCGGTACAATCCTTGGCCACGCCATTGCTCAACTGTACTGGCGCGCGACCAGATCACCGAATGCGGTGGTGGCGTTACTCGGCCATTTGTCCAAGACGTGACCGGCAAGGGTATGCCAGGCCACGGCAGCGTCACTCGCGACGCATGCACAATTCTGCGGGGCCCAACACCGGATCGGACTCGAGCGCACAAGTAGACGCTGGACCTATTATCATAGGTGTCGCGCAGAGCATGGCCGCTTTCATGGACGGGGTGCTCCTCACCGCTTGGCCAACGAAACGTTTCGCTGCGCAATGCGTCCAGCTCGTCGCTAAAGGCGTCCTGCCATGACCAAGAAAATGAGGTATTCGTGTTGATCCACCGCACATTGTTCGTCTTCACGGCTGCCGCTCCTTTCTCCCGCCGATCTCGGCGGTCTCTTGCGAAAGGGGTGAGGGATTTGGTTACGCGTCCTTGCCCAGGGAAAAACCTCCCTGTTAACCTATGCAGCTGACTTCACTGCGCAGGCTGAACGGCCCCTGCAGAACAACGGCCGAATCAGTCGCGCAGAATAGATACTGATTTACTCGTAATAACGCGTTAAATGAGCACAACCAACAGAATCCAGGAGCTTGGCTTGCTGCCGGTGGAAGAGTGTAAGAACTGCTTAATACTAAAGCACTTTTTATACAGACTACACATTGCGAGAATATATATACTATCTGTTTGCTGACAGAATCGCAATATTTTCGCATCGAGTATTGCGGGTTTTACTGCTTGCAATACGCTGCAATTACGGAAACTTATCTAGATTATGACCGAAGATCGGTTCCGTGCGCATCTGGCGTGTCATCAGCCTATGATAACATCAGCCAATTTTTAGCTACCCCGCCCTGCGGCATGCCGCTTTATCGGCAGATGCGATATCGTCAACATCCAGACAATCCGGAAACATTTGCACGGGTGTTCCCCGGGCAGGGTCACCCGGAAGTCCCGCAAACCGCAACTGACGGAACTTAAACCCAGCACAGTATTTGGTGTGTTTTTCCGCTAGCAGACTTCCCCAAGGGTAACCGATGCAACCGTCAACATCCCAAGACTCGGATCCTTCCCGTCCTTGCCCATAGCGTATGGCTGCCGGAATCTCTTTCCATCTAATCCACTTGGAACCTTGCCAACCGGCCGCCCCATCACCCCAATAAAGAGACTCCTGCGCTTCGCCAAGCTGGTAACGTTTGGTATTGATCTTCGTGCAGCGCATCTCGGTAATCGTTTCCGGATACCGGCCCACAGTCTTCGTTCCCGTTGCTATCGAGTCCGCAGGGCAGACCGACTTAGCATAAGAATGCTCATCAGTAAGAATATCTGCGGCAGGAAGAGGACAGCATGAACCCGATACCGAAATGTGCTCTGCCGGTCCTGACTTGCCCGCCGGATCGTCTGCACCATAAAACGCGTATCCTGAGGGGCAATCCCCTGCTGCCTTTCCCAAAGATACTTGCTCTTCTTTAAAACCAAGACATAGCGCCAACTGCGCATCGGAGGACGCAACTCCTCCAGGTGCAGGTGTGACATGCATCTTTCCACGAGACAGCACAAGCGGCGTACCAATCGTCGCTAATAGAGTCAGCGAAAGAACGGCAGCAATTACTTTCTCACGCATAACAAACACCCATGGCAAAGTTACAAGCTGTTCGGACAACGACACCAAAAACTCAGGAAAAGGATCGCGGCATGCAGAAAATTACTTCGCGTACAAAAGACTCCGATTTCCTGCGCAAAATAACTATCGTCACAAGGAGCGTTATTATTTCCTATTTATCCCGGAAAATCTGCACTGTTACCTACAATTTAGCAAAGCACGATGCAATTGTGATAATCAGCGCTGCCGCATAGCGATAACCTCCCAGGAATCAGGCAAAACATGCCCACTACGGAAATAATTCCACCCGGCATTACCGAACCCCTCGCAGCAATTGTCATGAGTTATCACCGTATTGTCCGCTAAGAGATTCCCCTATCAAAAGCGGCTTGCTTCTTGCAGCTGCCAGAGCAGTTATGCACGATAGGAACTGAGAAAAATGGAAGACTCTTTCCCTCAACGCTGCGCCGCTTACTGCCTCGACGCAGATTCGGCCTCGAGAAGTGAGCAACTGAGTGCGCTCATGGACACTCACGACCAGTGCCTCAAGCCCCATGTTGAATATTTCCTCGAATCCGTGCGGCAAACGCTCAGCCTCAGCTCAATGAGTCTTGCCACACCAGACGATGCAAAACAGACACTTTCAAGGATCAAAGAATTACAGGACAAAGTTCTGAATCATCGCCTTACCGCTCAAGCCTTAACCAAGCTTCTGCTTACCGGCCTGCCTCCGGCTCCGGCGGAGGAACCTGATTCCAAGATACTACACTGAGACAGTCAGGCAGAATTTGCATTTCACAATAATTGCCTGTTCCAACTTTCAGTGTCTTCATCTGACGCTCAGCACTGATTCGCTCAAACATGCCCGGTACAAATGTGCAGAAAAAACGGATTATCCCGTTGCTCGATACAGCAACCACGGTCTCTCCGGGGCGACAATCCCTGCGCAGATCCTGCAGCCATTCCTCAATGAGCAGCAGACGGTTTGCGCACGAGCCACCAAAAATATCAGCAGGCCAAAGAGCACTTTCGTTCCATTGTCTGTACTGATTGGGCCACTGCGCCTCGATTTCCGCACTGGTCAGCCCCTCCCATGCACCGTAATCAAGTTCATCAAGCGCATCATCGCCTGTTCGCACCAAGGGAGGTGGTTCAAGCTGTCCAGCAATTATCTGTGCTGCCTTTTGCTGCCGCTGCAGGCAGCCCGCAAAAATCTTCTCTGGCAAAATGCCTGTCTTGCACAGCCAAAGGCCCATGCGCCGCGCCTGCTGCTCACCTTTTTCCGTTAGCGGCAAATCAGTCTTCTTTCCCACCTGCCGGGGAGTCTCACCTTCAGCAAAGGTATTGCCATGGCGTACAAGAAATAATCTAACTGGTTGTTCGCCGCTCACAGGACAAGCTCTCCTTCACGTTTAATAATCTCTTCGACAAGAGCCACGTCTTCCACTCGATCAACCGAGGCATGAGAACGTCCCCGGTAGTCAACGGCAACAACGCGAAGCGCCATACCGTGTTCGAGCGCACGGAGCTGCTCAAGTTTCTCTATTCTTTCCAGCTCCCCCTCGCCCAATTGCGCGAACTCGGCCAACGCATCACGCCGGTAACCGTACAAACCAATATGCCGGTACACAAACATGGATTTAGTTTGCTGCTCCCGAGGCCAAGGAACCAACCCTTTTGAAAAATAAAGCGCATAACCGCGGCGGTCAAAGACAACGCTTGTCCCGCTTGATACCCCAGCCCGTTTGGCCGACACAAAATCTTCAAGCTCTGCACCGGCAAGCCGGACAGCCGGTGTCGCTATCCGCGCTTCCGGTTCAGCAAGCATAACTCTGATAACATCCTCAATGACCCAGGGCGGAGTAAGCACGGCATCGCCTTGCAGACTGAATACAATATCAAACTCTTGACCGAGTACCGCGCAGGCTTCCGCCACACGATCTGTTCCAGTGCGGCAGCTAGGGCTGGTCATGACAACCTGCGCACCGAAACTCTGTGCAAATTCACAAAGCTCCCTGCTGTCTGTGGCCACGACCGCTTGATGTGCTGTTTTAACCGAGCGCGCGATGCGCCAAACGCGCTCAATCATGCTTACACCGCAAATCTGCGCCAAGGGCTTTCCTGGAAAACGGCTTGATGCCATACGTGCCGGAATAACAATCAGCACTCGATCCTTCGTCATAAAACACTCCAAGAAATATCTGCTGCATGACACGATGTTAATCGGATATGATCAATAAAACACTTCCCTAAGAAAAGAAAGTAGAGCAAGTGCCTTATGGAATTAAGTGAATTCTACCTCCGGCTCCGGAAAATTAATTGCCTGCATGAAATCGCGGCACTTTTAGAATGGGACCAAAATGTGTTTATGCCTGCGGCGGGGGCGGCTTCGCGCGCACAACAGCTTGGCTTAATGCATACTCTGGTCCATCAGCAGCTTCTCGCCCCTGACCTGGTTGACTTTGTCGATACTTTCGCTTCCAGATCAAGCGCTCTTTCCGAGGATGATGCGGTCAATATTCGCGAAACGAAGCGTCAAATCGACCGTATGCGAAAGCTGCCGGATAATTTTATCGAAGAAAAATCCAAGGCTGTTTCTGCCTCATACTGCGCCTGGGCCGCCTCTCGTCCCAAGAACGATTTCGCTGCAGTACGTCCTAGTTTAGAGAAGGTAATTGAGCTTGTACGCTGGGAGGCTGATCTTTGCGGCTACGAAGCGCATCCTTACGACGCCCTGCTTGATATTTACGAACCTCAAGCACGGCTGCACGAGATCAAACCTCTTCTTCTTACCATTGCCGATCGCGTTAGACAGCTTTTCCCGCGCGAAGATCTTCCCGTTGATGCAGACGCTTCTGCTCTCAGTGGCAAACAGTTTCCTGAATCACGACAGTTTGATTTTTGCCGCACTCTTCTGCAAGCAATCGGCCTGCCCCCACAATCTTTCCGGCTCGACCCAACGGCTCATCCTTTTGTTCGTCATATCGGCGCGCGGGATATCCGAATTACTTCTCGCTGCCAAACAAATAATATATTCGCGGCTGTGTTCACAACACTTCATGAGACGGGACACGCAATTTATGAATTCGGCCTCCCGCCGCAGCATTATGGCACACCACGCGGAGAACCGGCGTCGCTTGCTATTCATGAATCTCAATCGCGGCTCTGGGAGAATTTTATCGGGAGAAGCAAACCGTTCTGCAGCTTTCTTTTTACGCTGCTTTGCCGTGACTTCCCGGCAGAATTTGCCAACCTTTCCGCAGATCAGATTTGGTCGGACGTGAATCAGGTCCAGAAAAGCTTGATTCGTGTCGAAGCGGATGAACTGACCTACTCACTGCATATCGTTATCCGCTTGCTGCTCGAAGAGCAGCTCGTCAGCGGCACCTTGCCAGTGCTTGACCTGCCGGATGCATGGAATGCGTTGTATGAACACTATCTGAGAATCAGGCCCACGAACAATTATGCTGGTGTTATGCAGGACGTCCATTGGTTCCAAGGCGCAGTTGGTTATTTCCCAGCCTATGCTCTTGGCAACATGTACGCCGCGCAGTTGTGGTCCGCATTGCGCCGCGAAAATACAAATATCGACGGCCAAATTGAGCAAGGAGATTTTAGCGCGTTGATCGCCTGGCTTACGGACAACATCTTTGTTCACGGAAAAAAATTTACCGCAGCAGAGCTAATCAGACGTGCGACCAGCAAGGAGCCTTCGGCTGAAGACTTCCTGCAATACCTGGAGGCTAAGTTTGCCCCACAAAAGGAGTAACTGGTGCGCCCGACAGGATTCGAACCTGTGGCCTCCAGCTTCGGAGGCTGGCGCTCTATCCAACTGAGCTACGAGCGCACACCGCGCAAGAATCTAGCACCCAAGTGGCGATTATTCCAGGGGACGAATCACGCTCGGCAGCCATCAATTGCCCTTTTATTGTCCCACTATTTCCATAAACAATTATGCGGCGTGATTCAGGCAAGAGTCTTTCTTGCCATACGGCATAACTGGCCGCAGTCTCTATGACTGACCTTTGACGACTTGCCAAACAATGGCCATTGGAAAGGCTTTTCGTTAAACTAGGGCTGTAATTTTGTGGGAAAGCTCACTATTCTTTAATTATTTCCCAACGGGTTTTCTTTATTCTCCGTTAGAGCGGATTAACTTTCAGTATAGCTGGAAGTTAATCCGCTCTAGGGCACACCGGGATGGTGTGCCCGGAGGCCGCAACGCCGATGCGGCCTCCGAACTGCGCGAAATTGCTCACGGATGAGCAATTTCGCGCGCTATAACAGCTAGAGCAGTTTGCACAAAGACTACACGGCTCGCCTCAGGCGAGTCCTTGTTTCTCGCTACACCATAAGTCAAACTGCTCTAGTAATACGGCTGTGAATAAATACGTGAAGGCGGACAGACCTTGCCGTATTTTCTGGCAAGCTCGCATCGCGGCAACTGTTCTTTCTCAACTTAAAAGGTGCTAGTCCTCGCGTTCCCGGGGCGACAGAAGCCCGTTTCTGGTGCCCCGGGGGCAGAGGAGTGTGTAAAAGTCGTGCGTTTTTATGGTTAAGGAGGTTGTTTTACTCGTTCCGTTGCTCACCATTTTGGGAGTCCAGCCATGGGAAGAGCCAAGTGTGTGGAAGTCGCCACGGTCGTAGATCTTGGCGGCACCAAAGCTGCCGTAGCGCAGTACGAACTGCACCCGGACAACGGGCCGCAGAAATGCGTTGCGGCCAAGTGCGTAGGAGTGGCTGATCAGCCGCTCGTGGAAATCCTGCGGGGTGTTTCTTTGAAACTGACACATCCGCTTGAAGACTCGCGGTGGTTCGGTATTGCCGCAGCCGGTGTGCTTCAGGGCGATACCTACGTCCACGAGCGATTCCCGGTACCAAAAGATGTTGGGGAAGCTCAGCGTGCCTTCGGCTGGTCACCGGAATGCGTCGTTAAACTGAATGACACGGAGGCTCAAACATACTGGCTAATCCAGCCGTGGGAGCAGATCCGCCGCAAGTCGCGTCCGCTGGTGCGCGCCAACGGACACCTCAAGCAGAGCGGCAACAAGGTCTTTATTGCCGTCGGCACCGGCCTCGGCATCGGCTTTGAGATGGTGGACGATTCCGGGCCGGTCTCCAACGTAGTCATCGGCCGTTCTGAAGGTGGGCATCTCGATCTGCCAGATCGCAGTCCGTTCGAACGGCATGAAGAGCTGATGCGGTTTATTGAAGCTCAGAACGGTTCCGGCACCAATCGCCTGGAGAGCCTGCTTTCCGGCGACGGAATCGCCTTAATTGACCGGTTCTTGTATGGCAGCAATGTTGATTCGGTGTCGGTTCGCTCAGTGCTGGCAGATCATCCCGCATCAGTACGGGTCTTCAATCTCTACCTGGGCCAGGCAATCCGGAGCCTTACTGTCACAGTGATGGCGACCGGAGGTGTTTGGCTTTGGGGTGGAGTACTGCAGCGAGATCCTTATATTATTGAGCCGCTGGACCAACATCTTCGTGCTTCTAATCAAGCTGCGCACAAGGCGTTGGTTGAGGGGATGCTGTTTCACCCGAGCAGACGCGAGGTACTGGAGCAGATCAATGTTTTCCGCGTTCTCGATAAACAGGCAGCCGTTAAAGGCATCCTTGCGGCAGTTCTTCGACGCAAGCAGCAAGTTGACCGCGGTGTATAGGAATTCCACATATGGATGAAAAGGAGATGCCTCTGATGGATACGCTAGGAGCGATGGTTATGGGGCCGACAGCACACTCTGTTCGGCCCCAAAAATTATGCGGCCCGTCTTATTTCATGCGCTGCACGTCGCGGATTCGAGTATAAACCGGCTTTTTATCGTTGCTGCTACTTTGTTCTTTATTATCTGAAACACGATACTGCGGATATGACGAACGTGTTGAATCTTGCGCTTGGCGCTGTTCTTCGCGCCGACGCCGCTGCTCTTCTGCCATACGTTCCAGTTGTTCGCGGCGCTCACGCTCACGCAAGCGCTGTTCGCGGCGCGCTTCCCGCTCTTCACGCCGTCTTTCTTCGCGAGCCTCTTCCCGCCGGCGCTCTTCGTAGCCGCGCCGGTAATAGTAATCCCGATCATAATAACTGCCTGTCGTCCCGTAACCGTAACCCGGATACCCATAACCGCCGTAATAACCACCTGAGCCGGTCGACGTCCCTCCCGGGTAAACATCATAGCAGCCATTGAACACAAGAACGGAACCGAGAATGATTAAGTTGCGAAAAAGGCGGGGCATATCGTTTAACTCCAGCGAATACTACTATTGATTAGACGGAGAAAAACGGGAAAACCTTTACCGAATGTTGGTTCGACCTAAAATCAGATGCCTAAAAACTCCTTATCCCCCATCTGTCCGTAAAAAAACCCCAAGGACATCTTCGATGTAGCCGGGCGCTGAAGGCGTGACCTTTTTTACCCGGCACAACCCTTTGCCTCCCTTCGCTGTCGGGCGCCCAGTGGTCCAGACCAATGGCGACGAATCAATGCGGGCGACGCGCTGCGGTTGGCAAAGGGTTGTGCCGGGTTTTTGATCT
>JAKPSH010000070.1 GCA_029555385.1 Pseudomonadota bacterium | reverse complement strand
AGCCCCTTTTCTCGGCCGCCCAGCACCTTCAGTCCCCCAGCACCCGGCACCGGCAATAGAACCACCTCGCGCAGCTCGCTAAGACCTTGGGGAAGTGTTTTATAAAACTCCTTTTTGGTCAGCGCCTCACCGGTATACCATCTACCCGTGCGATCGATATAAACCGGCACGGCATTGTAGCGCTCAATATCCAGGGCGCCGATAATCTCCAGCGCCGTAATGACTGATATTTCATGTTCTGCGGAACGCCCGCCGAACACTACCGCAACATTTCTTTTCTTTTTTGCTGTATCCATAACTTCACTTTTACCAACGCAGTTCCATCTCAAATAGATCCGGCAAATCATTCTCTAAAAGGATAACATCTCCTTTCTTTCGTCCCGCATTGAGTTCGCTGAGCGCCAAATCCCGATGGGCAAAACAGCGGATGTTTTCCTTCGCCATTCCCCCGCGCTCAAGACCCCGGCAGAGAGGCTCCTGATTGACTGTGCCGACGACAAATACCAGTTCACAAACTCTAGCCGCAAGCTGTCCCGCCTTCTCGTTCTCGCTTTCCTGCTGGGCGCCAAGCTCAATCATTCCTGGCGTAACCAAAATTTTTCGTTCACCCGGCAGCTGTTCGAGAACTTCAAGCGCCGCAGAAAAGCCGACCGGGTTAGCATTATAAGCATCATTTATCTGCACATATCCGTCATACTTCCGCACTTCAAGACGGTTAGATACAGGCTCGATATTACGGATAGCTCCTGCAACATACTGTGCATCAGCGCCTAGAGCACAAGCCATAGTGAATGCAGCAAGCAGATTTGACAGCACGGGCCTCCCGTGAAGCGGAACAAAAACCGGGAACACCGCATCCTGCCAATGCAAATTAAATGATGTGCCTTCAACCGCCACTTTAATGTCATCCAGCCAGGTGTCAAGCGGCCCCAAGTCCCGGTTGATGCCATAAAGCAGGGTTTTCGCTTTCGGGTTCTCAGCCGCCATTCGCCGCGCGCCTTCATCGTCACCGTTGCACACAAGAATCCCATCTGCCGGCACCGCCTGCGCCAACTCCGACTTCGCCAGGTATATATTTTTCACCCCGCCGAACCGCTCCAAATGCATCAACCCCACTGCGGTAACAATCGCTGCCTGCGGAGGCGTAAAATCGCAAAGTCTTTTAATTGACCCCATGCGGTAAGCGCCCATTTCAATGACGGCGTATTTGTGCTCTGGCTTAAGCTGCTCTCGAATTTCACGCGTGATACCCATTACGGTATTGATCCCGCCGCGCGGGAAAAAAGTCGGTGCAAGACAGACATTGAGCAGCCGGCCCAGACAGTTCTTAGTGCTGGTTTTGCCGTAACTGCCGGTGATGCCGATCACGTATGGATCCACCGAACGTAAAATAGCTTCTGCTTCCCGGCGTAAAGCCTGCTGTATGGCATTCTCCCCTGGCTGCAAGGCGAGCACGGAAAACGCCAGGAACAGAGGCAGGCATTGGAAAAATACCACCTGCATGAACCAGACCCAGATAAACATCTGCTCCGGCGCCCGGATGGCCAATGTCAAAGCTGCGATGACCAGCACTAAAGCACAGAACAGCAGCGCCGTATGATAGATGCGTTTGGCGCGTTCGGTCATCTTCAGGACTATTTTGCCCGTGCGGCGCGGATCTTCTTCGCGCAGCACCGACAACGCAAGATATACTGCCGCAATGATTGCTGCCGCTTCAACGTGCCACAGTTCAATCGCAAAAACACTGACCAGCCCGGCGAACAGGGCCACGATTGTTCCCCGCCGATCAAATGCCTTTTTCCGCCATACCCACGCAAGAAATCGTCCCGGCTTGTATTCTTCTTGCTGCAGAAACCGCAAGTAACGAAGCAGCCGGCGGGAACAAAATATCAGACTAGCCAAAACGATTATAATCAGGGTGAACTCGCTATCCATCCAAAGCTCCTTCATTTTCTTGATCGGCGATGCCTTCACGCAAGAAATCAGTAATGTAGTGGGCACAAAGATGAAGGCCAGAATCAAAGAAAGGATAATGACCTCGTCCGGGAAGAACCAGCAGTTTTGAATGGCGAAGTAATTTATGCAGACGCTCGGCTGTCTCCGGCGGTGTTTCAGTATCTTCATTACCCCAGAGCAGCAGCGCCGGCGTGGAAATGCGTGCGACAAACGGGGCTAGATCCTCGTTTACTACACGCACAAAGGTCTGCCGGAGCAGACCGGCGTTCTTATAATCTGGCGATGCAAACCGCGCGATGAACCATTTGCGGTACGCCGGCAGGCGAAGATACTTTTCAATGAAACGCACAACACAGCGCAACACACTGATCGCGAAAAAACGGAGCCGTTTCCGCCACGCCCGGTGGGGCCGTAAACCAGAACTTGCAATGAGCACGAGCTTCTCTAAACGCTCCGGATGTTTGGCGGCAAAGCGCAGCGCAACCTTGCCCCCAAAAGAGTGGCCCAACAGCACTACCCGCCTAAGGTCCAATTCGTCCAGGTACGCAAGAATCCTGGCGGCATATTCTTCGGTGCCCCAAATTCCTGGCGGCGGAGTGGAATCTCCGAACCCCGGCAAATCAACCAAGTGCACACTTGCAAACTCCGCGAGAAGCTCGCCAAGTGGGCGCAAATTCTCCTTGGTTTGTCCCCATCCGTGGAGCATCACCACGACGGGTCCAACCTCGCGCCCCAAGCGCAGAACACCGAGTTTTACTTCTTCTTGTATATTATCCGCCGGATCGTTCACGGCTGCCTTCCGACCTTCAATCTAATCCAACATTTGCTGGTGGGAAAATAGCAAGAAAGTGCCGGGGATTACAATCGGTTTGTCGAACGGCAGAAAAGTTGACCAAAGGACTACCGATACTTATGTTAGAATAGACTAATGCGGCGGAAACAATTATTCTGCCGCGCGGTGTCTAAATGACGCACGACATTCCTTTATGGGGGTGAAACGGGTTCGACGTGGGTTTCGTGACTTTAGGCTGCGTGTCCCGGATGTCGCTGGCCGGGTTAACAAGCGACAAAATGTAATCGCAAACGAAAACGATTACGCATCACAAGTTCTCGCCGCTTAAGGCTTGAACGCCCAATCCGGCAAAGCCTGTGAGCTGGGGCGGGTTAATTATCCGGGCTAGAAAGGATCTGCTGTCTTGACTGGTCTTTTCGAAACTTAATCAAGGCTGGCAGCAGACGTCCTGTTTGGAGGAGCCGCTTGCTGTGAGACTCTGTTTCCAAGCTACGCACGTAGACGCCTCTAGAATCGGACTTGCGGACAGGGGTTCGACTCCCCTCACCTCCATTCGACTCGCCCCTACGGGGCTCGCTCATGGCAGGCCACTTTCATAGGGGCGAGGCGAATGCCCTGAGCGAGCGCAGCGAGTCGAACGGGCTTCTTCGGTCAAAATCGGTGTCTCTTGGCCAGATTCTTTAATGCCTGCCTATCCCCCGCAATCAGCGCCTCCTTCTTGGCCCTAGTCCAACCTTTAATTTGCCGTTCCCTTTTCACCGCTTCGGCCTCGTCATCGAATTGCTCGGTATAGATGATTTCCCACGGCATAAATTTGGCAGTGTGGGGACACCGCCCGCTATTGTGGTAGCCAAGCCTCTGGTTCAAATCCCTTGTATGGCCGATATATAGCTCCCCAAGCTGGTTGATGCTTCTCAAGATATACAGGTACATCATGCCTCTTTAATCGGAGTTTACGGAAAAATGTTGCTTGCGTGGATTATTTTCAGGCGGATTCTGTTCAGAACCCTAGCCAACTAGGAAGATTTTGAGCAGGTTAATTCTTTCTTCTCTTGTACCGCCTCCAGAACCCAGTCCGGCCAGTTAGTAGTTACTCCATCGCAACCCGCGTTTAGCAGGGAGCAAACGATTCGCTGAACTTCCTCTTTCGTGCCACGAAGTCCCCATGCTCGAATTTCAGGAAACTGTTCCTTCAATCGGCCCACCAGTTCGACTGATGCTATGGTAACGGGGATACACAGCTGGAACGCTCCAATCGATGCCGCAGACTCGACAATCTGTGAAGACACCTCACGAACAAGCCAACCGAGTTTTAGTTCAGCATTTATTTCATGCAAACATTTCAAGGCTTCAAGCTCGAACGAAGTGAAAATACATCGATCAAGGAACCCTGAGTTTTTGCAAATGCTGTGAACTGCCGCCTCTATGCAGCGTCCCTGTCCCTTAATTTCGATATGGTATAGAAAGGAAGCACCGAAATGCTGGAACAGCTCTGAGAGTAACAGCAAGCGCTGCGGCTCACCTTGATATCCAGGGAACCAAGCTCCCATATCCAGCGCCTTCAGCGCTCCCCATTCGCTTGTCTCAATCTTTACCGAGTCGTAACCAAAACGTTCAAGCGTCGAATCGTGACAGAGCACCACCCTGCCATCCGAAGTCAGCCTACAATCGGTTTCTAGCTAACGAGCACCCATATCAGCTGCAAGCGTAAAAGCAGCAAGGGTATTTTCGGGCGAGTAGGCTGAGGCCCCACGGTGTGCAATCACGCTGAATTTTCTTTGGATTACCCGAACGCCCCGATAGAAAGTGTCAGCCTTTATAGCAACCAACTATAAACACACAACAATAATATCCTACCGAACCACCATTGATTTAAGAAGGGCGATATTTTATAGTAATTTGCTATTTTTTAGCCTTTACTGCTTTTTCTTATCGTGATTCCGGGTCGAGGTCAGGTTTTATGCTGCCGCGGGCAGCACTGGTTAAGCCCACATTCTATTGGGGAGGGAACAATGAATACTTACGCCCCCGAACTTCCCTCCCACGCCTGTGCAATCAGCACGAGTGTTGTGAGGGCCTGGATCGGCAGGCAGTTTGCAGCCTGGCGCTTTCGTAAGTTCTACGAACCGGGAGGTCAGCAACATCCCCGCACAGTGCCATTTGAAGAGCTTCCGGCCCAGGACCGGATCTTTCTCATCTGGTTGACGCGCGGCATTTTGGATTATTTGCGCTATGCCGGACGGCCAGCCATACTCGAACTGCGCGACTGCGGCAGGAAACTGCTGGCGAGCGGAGTCTCTCTGGAAGCCGGCCAATGGCATAATCCCATCGCCGGCTTGCTGCTTAACGACGGCACATCCCTCACTATCCGCCCCGAGCTGGCCCATTGGTTAGCTTACGCACACCACCAGCTTTGGCTGCACTGCCGCGAACGAAGCTGGCTGCTGCCGTATGAGGAGCTGTGGCAGCCAAAGTTTAGGGCAGACAGCGCCCATCAGCCGTGGAATCTAAGCGCTCCTACTAAAATTTGGGATGGAGATCTGCGCTTCGTTTACGGCTTGGCGCGCGAGCTGGCCAAACTTAACAAAGCCGAGCTGCAATCACTGCTGGAGCCGTCATTGCCGGGCGTTCTTCCCGCCCGCCCACTCGCTAACGCTGTTTCAGCCGGAGATCTCCAGCGCTGGCGGAACCATTACATATCACGCGCTGAGACTTGGCGCCGTGAACGCAAACCTGGCACGGCCGAGCCGGCTCACAGTTTGACTTACGACGCGCTAGATATCGGCGCCAAGGTGTTGAAAGGAGAACTGGCCCTCTGGGTGCTGGATTTCCTGCGCATCTACGGCAAAGATGCGCTGTTGCTCCTCCAGCAAACCGGATTGCAGGCGGCGACACAGCGCCAGCACGCAAGGATTGGCAGCGAGTTCGACCCATACCGCGGCGTAGAGCTCCGGGACGGAAGACATGCCGCGATTGAGCGCGATCTGCTGCAATGTCTGGCAGGAGAATATCATGCCCACCTTGCGCTTGTCGCAGAGTGGACACAGGAGCTGCCGTTCAAGCGCGCACATCAAAAAGTCCCGGCGTCAAATATCAAACGTGACGCAGAGCGCGTTTACGGTATTGCTGATGCTGTGGCAGCACAAGCGCCGGAACAGCAAGCATGGCTGGCTGAAATATGCCTCTAAGGCTGGTTTGCGGTTGAGAGAAATGCTCTTGACTGATGAGGGCAGTGCATCCGCGCTCCCTCAGTTTCGGTTTACCTCGACCGGAACCGGCCTTCATGGGTGTTACTTTTCGTGCACCCCCTTACGCCTGTATTACCGCATTAGCCCGGCCAACAGCTCCATCAGTCAATTAATGCTCAAAAAACCCTACAGTCTCCAGACCATAAAACAGCACCGGCTCTTTACCCAAGCCTTGACGAATACGCTACGATCTAGTGACCGCGATGCACGCACAGCACTGCGGCGAAGGTAACACATCAGCAGCCACAACATGTGGAGGAACGGCTTATGGCACTGCCAATCAAAAAGAAAGAGAAGGGCACCGAACACGGAATCGAAGTGAAGAGCTTTTATTATCCCGACGAAACTCGAGAGTTCCCCAAGGGCAAACTTGAAGTAGTGAATATCGGCGGACAGCTTGTTGCACGTGCTATCCTTGAACCGGGATGGAAGTGGTCAACCTGCGTCAAACCGCTGGCTAAAACGCAGAGCTGCGAAGCACCACATTTTCAATACCACGTCTCTGGACGGCTGATGGTGGAGATGGATGACGGCTCCAAACGCGAATGCGGCCCCGGGGACTTATCCTGCATCGCTCCAGGACACGATGCCTGGGTCATGGGCGTCGAGCCGGTAATTGTTGTGGATTTCCAGGGAATGGCCGAATACGCTAAAGCATCAATTCGCGCAGTTTAGGATTTGATCTTAGAAGCTTGAGCGCCGGCAATGATTAGCTGAAAACTCGGGCGTGCCGCCCGCTTGCCCGGAAACGAGCACCCTGATAGAAGATTGCTGAACACTTTTATGATGTAGTTCTTTCTCGCCCCCATCGCTGTCTGCATCGGGTAACGAAGTTTTTCCATCAGGCGCGCAGAGCTTTCTGTGCGCGCCTGATGGGCCGCATCCGTGGTCCAGCGCATTTTCGAAACTCCTTTATGGAGGATGGACGCATGTCCACGCAGAAGAGTCCTCACACATCGCCCCGAGCCAGAGCGCTTGCTTGGCTCATCCCCGCACAGTGGGAAATGGTCTGGAAAGCTTCCCACGCCGAGCGGGGCGTCATTCCCGGAGCCGACGCCATCCCGGGCCGGACACATCCGGACCTGGGCAAGAAGCTCCAGACGCTCGCTCCGGAGGGCCAGCTCTTTGTCACGCTGCTTGTGCTCAGGCGCATCGAACACTTTCGCGCGCTTGCCCGCGCAGGCAAGTTTGAGTGCCTGATCCGCATTGGCGCCGGCCAGGAGTCTCTTTCTCCCGAGCTGCAAAGCGAGCTGGCGGAGCAGTTCCACATCGACTGGCTTGCCGCCCGGCGAATGCTGGGGTTGGAAGGCCACGTTGGCGACAAGCCCTGGGCGGAGGAAACCCCGGATGAGCAGCTAAACGACCGGCTGCTCGTCAACAAGTGGTGCGCGCTCTGGCACTACTGCGCGCAAGGAGGCCCGGACGGAAGCGATGAGGATTTGAAAGCGCTCGTTGAATACGTGCGCGCCGGTTAACCTGAGCCAGGATGTTCAGCTCCCTTGACCACTGCGCAATCGTGCAGGGCAAAAAACAGGGGATCACTGGACAGCCAATCGCTTGCATTGCGGCGGCGATTATTTTTACCTGGCTAAATGACTTTTTAGGTTAACCGTTACCCGACGCAGAAGCGTCTTCTACGCCCGCGGGCAAAAACGAATCACTCCAGCGGAATCAAACCAAGTTGCACTCGCCGGAAGTATAACGTCGTGCGGCTTTCGAATCCCGAGTCTGTCCCGGCAATCAACCACAAGCCTCCACTTTGATCAGTCCGGGCTTCAGGGCTCCCATACAGATCCTTTAATGAGCTTCTTTGCACAACACACGCCAGCTTAGGGCGCAGAGGCACATTGCTAACCGAGAGCGTTTTCGATCTTGAGCCTCTCTATCCCATCAGTGAATAATCGCAGCTTCGCAAGCGCGTTCTTGGCCTGCTCTCTAAGCACGGCAGAAGAGTCTTCCTGCATTATCCGGATCAAGTGAGCAATGCCTGGAAAATACCGGCTATTGGCCGCAACGCAGCATGCGTTGCGCAGCAGTTTCTCTCTACCCGCGCGCATCAGAGAAGTTCCGGAGAACCGGGCAGCGAACTCGGCGTTGCTTCGCAAAACGAACAGATCCTCAAGCGCAAGCCAAGGACCCGCGCCTGCTTGCGGAGAGAACTCGGCGCAGACATCAGCCCGGCCATCCGGACTGTTAAAAGGACAAACCTCCTGACACCGGTCACAGCCGAAGATCCACTCTCCAATGGTATGTTGTTCTTCCGCATTCAGCAGGCCGCGTTTCTCAATAGTCAAATACGCGATACATCTTCGCGCATTCAGCACATACGGACGAACAAGAGCTCGGGCAGGACAACACTGCATGCAAGAAGAGCAGTTTGCGCACTCTCCCGGACATGCCGCAGCATTCAACACTGGCTGCGGCTCGCAGCGCAGATCCCAGATCAGTTCAGCAAGAAAGAGATATGAGCCGAGTCCCGGCCAAATAAATAGCGAATTTTGCCCGATAAATCCGCGGCCGGTCCGGCGAGCGATAGATTTTTCAAACATCGGCACAGCATCAACACAGACCCTGTAAGCCGGCTCAGCCCTACCGGGCAGGTGTTCACGAACACGCGCAAGGAAAAGCTCAAGCCGCTCTTGGAGAACGAGGTGATAATCGCGGCCCCAGGCAAACCGCGACACGCGGCCATATCCCGGCGGCATCGCCCGGCCCGGGCCAGCAGAGTAAGGCAAAACAAAACAAAGGACACTGAGCGCACCGGGGAGCAGCCGCAAAATCTCGCTGTAATGCTCCGGCTTTTGCTGCATAAACTTCATGGTACCGGCAAATCCCTCTGCCTGCCAGGAAGCCAAATGTGACTCACTTGCACGACAGGCAGCCTGAGCATCCTCGACACTCAAACATCCTGCCAGTGTCAAGCCGGAATCGTCAGCGCATCTGCGCAATATTTCCAAGCTGACGCTCATCGCGCCACAAGCATTTAGAACTTAGGAATTATTGGGACGTATTCAGCATCAGGAGCTTGAGTCGTCAAACCGCTCGCCCTCTCCGCTCCAGCCTTGATCTTCATCCTCTTCATCGTGATCGCTGTAGCGGCGCTCATTTTGCTCGAGCTCGGTTTTGCAGTCGATACAATACTGGGCGACGGGCCGTGCCTCGAGCCGCGCCGGTGAAATCTTCTCGCCGCACCGCTCACACACACCGTAATCGCCATTTTCAATTTTACGCAGTGAGTACTCGATTTTCCCCAAAAGCTTCTTTTCCCGGTTGCCGAGTTTTTGAATCTGCGCCTGAGTAATTTCGACCGAGGCCATGTCAACCGGATCGCCTCCAGTTTGCGAAAGCTGAGTTTCCGACGCTCCTTCAAGCTCGCTCAAGTGGCGCATTATCTCCTCTTTTTCAGCAAGCAAAAGCTTCTTAAATTTATCGAGCTCCCGTTTTCTCATAGCTTCACCAACCCGAACGTCTACCATTGTCCCCCCGCAAAAGAGCCGTAGCAATTTGCGAGGTAAAAAGTCGAATGTCCCTTATACCAGCGGTAGCTGGCCGTGTCTACAATTCAATGATCTCCATAACATAAGTGATTAGACGAAGAGAATGCGCCCTTAGGCCATGAAACCGCAGGGAGTTGTCGAGAAAAAGCAGGGATGTTTATTGAACAAGGAAAGGATTGTTTTCGCCAAATATCTTCTCTTTCTTCGCCGGGATAGCCTCCTCGTCTTCTTCGGGCTCCGTTTCTGAAGCAAGCGTAGCACCTTCGGGAAGCGTAGTTTTCACTTCAACGTCTAGAGCACCGGATTTGCGTTCACTAGCCGGTGTCTCCGTTGGCAGTTGGGCAGCAGATGGTTCAACCGGCGGAGCTGTTTCTTCGCTTAAGACTTCTGGCGCCGCAGACGCATCTGCTTGAGGTTTGGCTTCTCTTGATGCGGGAGCACCTAGAGGACGCGGCCGGGTTTCCACGGTTTTCGTCCCATCGAGCGCGCCCTTTGCCTGTTCCGTAAAGCGCATCGCAATTGTAATCCTGCGGTTCGACGCATCTAAAGGATCCTCAGGGAGCTTGGGACGCTGCGAAGCGTATCCGACAACTCGCGCAATTTTGTTATTGGAAATTCCCGCTTGCTGTAAAACGCGGCGCGCAGCATTGGCACGATCCACGGATAAATCCCAATTGTCGTAAGCTCCATTCAACACATTGCGATATGGCCGGGCATCCGTGTGTCCTTCGATATCCAGCGGATTGGGCAGTGCAGCTAAGATATGCGCAATACGAGAAAGCTGCTTTACGGCATCTTCTTGAATCTCGGAACTCCCGACCTGAAACATCGAAGCTTTTTCCGTATCCATGATTTCAACAAGCAAACCTCGTTGATCGACCTTGATGTCAACCTGTCCGAGCCGGTTTGGTTCCTTTGCACTGCCCTCAACTTGACCACTTACAGCTTCCTCTAGCTCAGCCTTTAGTTTTGCTGGATCGATCTTTTTAGCATCCGGCTGCTCTCTTCCCCCTTCAGGCATTCTTTCGGCCTTGCCCTCTTCAGGGCCTGCACCTTCCTTCTCGCCTAAAGCAGGGTCAAAGTAATCTCTAACCTTGCCGGTTCGCGCGTCTATCTCGTAGATTTTTTTTGAGGCCGTAATCTGCGAGTTAGCCTCACCCGGTGGAGAAAAGCTGTCAGGCAGCAAACCCCCGCCGCCTATTTCCAGCGGGGTTCCTGAACCTTTGTCAAAAATGCCGGGCTTCCGGAAATAGCTGGCGATGCGCTGCCGTGTTGGTTCGGATGCTGAGTTGACCAGCCAAAGCACGAGAAAAAGGCACATCATCGCGGTCACAAAGTCGGCATAAGCCACTTTCCAAGCGCCGCCGTGATGACCGCCGTGGCCAGAGACCTTCTTTACAACTATAATTGTCTTTCCGTCTGGTCCTTCAGGCATTATTGCGCCTCATTCAATAGATGAAACCGGCGTAAAGTTCCTGCGGAACCTACCCCTTGCGTACGAGCTGGTTGATCTCTTCCATTTCCTCTGCCGTCGGACGGCAGTTGCTCTCAATGGACTTTCTCGCAAATTCCATCGCCACTGCCGGCGGCGCTCCTCCAGCAAAGGAAACCACACCGGCACGGATCGCATTCAGGAGCACATGAGTTTCATGGTTAATCATCTCGAGTGAAGACGCCATCGGCTGGAAATACCCGTAACTCAGCAAAATACCGAGAAACGTTCCTACGAGAGCTGCGGCAACGTGATGGCCGATTTCAGACGGCGGACCGTCGATATGCTGCATGGTAATAATTACTCCAAGAACCGCCGCGACAATTCCCAGACCCGGCAGTGCATCCGCAGCTTTGTTAATCAGTGAAGGAATTACGGCAGCTTCTTTATGATGCGTTTCGATCTCGGTCTCCATCAGTTTATCAAGATCGAAAGCATTAACTACTCCGTCGACAAAAAGACGAAGTGAACCGACAAGCAGCTCCATCGCATGATGATTGTGCGCCACGGCGGGAAAGCGATTGAAGCGTTCGCTGTTATGCGGATCAGAGAGATCCTTTTCGATGCCCAGGACTCCCTCTTTACGGATGACGTTGAAGATGGTAAGCAGCAAGCCCATCAGCTCGGTGTATGTGTTCTTGTCAATTCCGCTTCCTTTGAACACGGTCGGAATGGCCGCGATAATTTTCTTGAACACACTCATCGGCGCATAACCGACAAGTGCGCCGAACACGGCACCGCCGATGACGAGATATTCAGCTGGCTGCACAAGAACGTGCATTGGCCCCTTGGCCATCATGAAGCCGCCGAAGACCGACACCGTGACAATGATCATGCTGATGATAATGTTCATCTTCTTTCCCGCGCAAACCTGAGCAACTGGCTCCTCACCTTTGTCTATCGGCGCAAACAATCGGCGTCTTGAATCTGAGAAGAACAAGGGGGGCTATTGTTGATGGAATAGGTCGGCTTTGCTGAATCTCGATGTTGAAATAGAAACCGTCCATCAAACTGTGCACCATAAAACTGCGGCGTCGAAGAACTCGCGTTTGAAATAGGGGGCTGCATTTTGCGACAGACCCATCAGCTTCTCTCTTAAACCCAAAAACTTCCTGCCCGGGCACACAGTTACAAAACAGGCTGACACAATTGCCCTGAGACACAATTGCGCTGCGCTCTGCCGCTGCCACGCGCACGCCGCACCTGAACCGCGCTCTTGCTTATTTCATGTCATTTTCCTAATATATCAGCAAAACACTCACAAATCGACTTCGCGCTGCCTTGCTGACGTTCTTTCTCAATTTGCCGGATTTTAATTGAATCGCTGTCTCTCGGCTGAAGGTCTTTTGTTGAAAACTTCCTTCCTCAAAGAGTCTTTCAGGTGAGGCAGCGGTTGTGCCTCAGGTTATGTACCGTTCCCCCCCAAAAAAGGAAAGGAGGGTTGAGCATGATTGCAGTGCTCTACTCGTACAGCAGCACGGACGGCTTGTGCTGGCAGACAGAGTTTGACTTCGAGACCGATCGCGATGGTTTCGAAGCTCTTCGCGAACATTTCCGCCAAAGGCGGGACAGCGAAGGACTGGAGAATCTGCCCGATTTGCAGCGCGAGGGCCCGGACAACGAGGTCTACTGCCGGATCGCCTACAACGACCAGTGGCGGCGGTTCTTGGCGTTCTGCCGCGAACAAGGCGTCGTCTGGAGCACCGGAGTTTACGTCGATCCGCCATCATGGTGTGCGGAGGAAGAACGGCAAGCCAACACGGAACGTCGTGACCGGCTGGACACGCTGATGCGGGAGCATCATTTCCGCTATTCCATCAATGACTCCGCGACACCCAGAGAATGGCTGGATGCCCTGGCCGAACGACGCCCCCCGCGTGACGAACAGGGGCAGATCACGTTCGAGCCAGACTTCCAGGACGTCTGAGCCGACTCTCCGCGAAAGCTGCTAAGCGCGGTTGTGCGGCAAAACGCCGCAAGGGGTTTTCCCGCACAACCGCGCTTTTCTCCAAGGGGCTATTACTGGAACGTATCCGGCAGTTCTCCTTCCACGGCGAGTTTAGCTCCCGGACGAATGCCCCATTTGGCCGCGCTTCCTCCGGCGACCTCAAGCACATACTTCGCCGGCTTCTCGCTTTCCTGCGCCTGCTCACTAAGCGGCAGCGCCCGCTCGATAACAGAAACCACACGCAGCTCTGCATCGAGAAAAATCATATCCAGTTCAAGATAGGTATTCTTCATCCAAAACGATCGGGGTTCTTCCCGCGGAAAGATAAACAACATGCCGCTCTGAGGCGCCAGACTTTTACGGTACATCAAGCCCAGGCTCCGCTCTCCGGGACTAACGGCAAGTTCAGCATCAATTTTAGGCGACCTCAAACCATCGTCATTAACAAACTCAAGCACCACTGCCGCCTTGCTTTTCTCGCAGCCCAACGCAAGCAAACAGAGCAGCAGCCCTGCCGCAGGCAGCATTCTCAGTGTATACTTTTTCATGTTTAGACTCCGATTATGCGCAGGCCCAAGATCAAGTCCACAGTCAAATGCTCTTCAGTTCCCGGCACAACTCCGGCACTACGCTGCACACATCCCCAACCAAATAGTAATCTGATTCTTCAAATACCGGGGCCGCCGGGTCACTATTTACCGCCACAACAGTTTTCGCTCCGTGCATACCCGCCAAATGCTGTATCGCTCCGGAAATACCCAGCGCGACATAAAGATCCGGAGATACCACCTTCCCAGTTTGCCCTACCTGCGCGCTATTCGGCGCGCAGCCCGCATCGACCGCACTGCGGGAGGCTCCGACTGCCGCGCCAAGGCAATCAGCAAGCGCACCGACGTGCGCCGCAAACTCCCCGGCATTAGAAAAAGCGCGCCCGCCGCTCACGACGACTCTTGCATCACGCAGCTCCGGACGTCCGTCGTCCGCCGAAGAACAAGCAATTATTTCTTCCTGCAGCGGCGCCGGGCAAGCTTCGTCCAAACAGCATACCTCGCACCCGGCATCAAGCTTGGGTGCCGCTGCAAAAGCAGACTGCTGGATGGTCGCCGCCTTGATCTTTGTCAGGACCTCTACTTCCGCGTAAGCACTTCCCGCATACATCATCCTCCGGAACGCTCCGTCGGGCAAGAAAGCAACCGCTTCACTGACCATGCCTGCGCCAAGCATATGAGCTGTGCGCGGCATAAAGCTCTTCGCACGGGAGCTTGCCCCGGCAAGCAGCAGCATAACGCCAAGCCGCAGGCAAACCTGCCGCAGGACGGCAGCATCGACACAAGCCGGATGTGATGCGGTTTGCACCGTATCAATATAGTACACTTGATCCAGACCATAATAAGACGCCTCACGCGCAGCCAGGACGGCATTCTTCCCGCCGACAAGCAGCCCGGCAGCACGCCGGTAACCATGCGCTGACTTTGCCTCGAGCGCGGCGCTGATCACCGAACGTGACCACAAAGCCACTTCCGGCCCAGAATGCTCAATAAATACCAGAATCATCAGTGTTCCTGTCGCGCTAAAACTTCACGGATAACGTGCGCCAGGCTCTTTACTGTCTCTACTTTAATGCGCTTGCGCTGTTTGCCAGCAAGCTGCATACTTCGTGTCCGCACGCGCACACCATACTCGATGCCAAGTGCGTTAAGCGGCACTTCCTGCAGCGGTTTCATCTTTGCGCTGATCATGCCCGGAAGCGACGGATAACGAGGTTCGTTCAAGCGTAGGTCCACAGTGATCACTGCGGGAAGCGCAATGCGCAGCGTCTCCCACCCCGAGTCAACTTCGCACGTAACCTCGGCACTGCTCCAGCGCTCGTCGACTGAAACAGCCGACGCAAACGGCGCAAGTGGAACACCGAGGATTGCCGCAAGAATTTGTCCGGTTTGGTTAGCGTCGGTATCAACAGCCTGCTTTCCGGCAATTACCATGTCATACCGGGCCTGTTTATAAACCGCGGCGATAATCTCTGCGGTTAAATATGAATCAAGCTCACTTTCGCAGCGCACCAAGACAGCCCGATCCGCACCCATCGCCAGCGCCGTACGCAACTGTTGCGCACACTCCACCCCTCCGGCACTGAGCGCGACGATCTCTTCAACACCTCCCCGGGTTTCCCGCAGCCGCAGCGCACCTTCAAGGGCAATTTCATCAAAAGGATTCATAATCCATCTCAGACCGCTGCATTCGATGCTCCTTTGGCCGGCACTCAAGGCCAGCCGACCCTCAAAATCAGGAACCCGTTTAAGCGGTACAAGTATTCTGGCCATGCTTGGTGAAGCAAAACTGCACTTTTGTGGTAAATAAACTCTTGAGCCCCCGAGGGTTCTTTGGCACTACTACATTATTAAGATACCGACGCCGGCAGACCCGATGACTGATTTTTACAAGATACTAGAAGTGCTGCCAAACGCGGCGCAAGAAGAAATTAAACGGTCTTACCGCCGCCTGGCCAGGCTTTACCATCCTGACGGTGCAAACATTCACACCAGCACCAAGACATTTCACGATATTCAGCGCGCCTACGAAACCCTTTCCGATCCGGCATTACGCCGTATTTATGATAAGAAGAACGGTTTTGAGAACTGGGCTCAGGAAAAGATTGACGCATACCGCAAAAG
>JAKPSH010000068.1 GCA_029555385.1 Pseudomonadota bacterium | reverse complement strand
AGCGCCCGGCGGCGAGGCACTCGACTATCTCGAGGCTTTACTGTCAACGATCAAGGTGGAAGAAATCGTCCCCGCCAGCGATTTAGCACCGCCCGAAGCTTCCGCCGGCGATTCAACTAAAGAAGAACAACCACCGCCCGCAGAAGAAAGTGATGAAATTGAACTAAAAGATTTGCTTGCCGTACTCGCCCACGAAGAGCACCTCGACGAACTGCTGACATCATGCGAGAAGAAACGCCCCGCATTCCACACCCGCGCCGCACCAGCAGGCACACATACCACCCAAGCCACCGCTGCCCTTACCGCCAGCACCAGCCGCGGCCACGCGGAAAACACCGCTCGTCAGATGCCCGAAGTTGATGCCGCACTCTGGCAAGAAGCAGAATCAGCGTTCCAAGCATCCACCGATCAATCCAGTCTTGAATTGGAAATAGGCTTGAATGAAATCTGCGAAATGCCCCAGAACCAGACGTTGTCTCTGCTGTTTGAGGTGCTTGATGAAGAACTTTCAGGGCTTCGCGATGGAGCAAGGCAGCTCGCAGCACCCTTGCGCAGCGAAGACAGGCGAGTAGACAATCGTGCGCTCGCCGCTGCCGTGCACAATTATCAAGCGGAAGAAAAGCTCCGCACAGCACAGTCGCATGACAAAAGCACATTCGATGACGACGGTCTGCCGGCATATCTGACTGCCGCTCCGCTCTGGCGCCGCGCGTCTGGTGCGGCATTCGACGCTTTATTTGCGGCGCTGGCTGGAGTAGTTTTCGCATGGCTGGCGGTCTTGCCGGAAGAATTCAAGCAAGCTTTGGTTAACGCAGAACTGCCCTTGCTCATCGAGGCCCTGCCCCACGGATTAGACGTAATGCTGATTGTGTATTGCTCGTGGCTCCTGCTGCCCATGCTGAGCATTGGATTTACCGGACGCACTTTTGGCGGACGAATAGTGAGCACGGCAATCGTAAATATTCAGGGAGGCCCGCCTTCTTTTGCCCAAGCAGTTGTTCGATCGTGCGCGCAAGGAGCAACGCTGCTCAGCTTGGGCCTCGGCCTGCTTCCGCTTCTTGGTAGGAACAGGCAGACCCTTCATGATATACTGGCCGCGACCTGCGTTGTATATCAAAGCGAAGAATAACTAACGGGTGCAATGAGAGGCTTTGCGGACGAACTCAAAGATATCCGCTTCTGGGACAGCGGCATTGAAAAATTGATCGAGGAACAGGGCCTGCCTGCCATCGATTTTGTGATGCAGACCCGAGAGGAGATCATCGCGTTGTGCGAGTGGATTGATGAAAATAGAATCAAGTCCTACCTGGAAATTGGCATTTGGACAGGTGGTTTGGTAAATCTGCTGCATCGCTGTTTCAAGTTTCAGCGCACCGCCGCCTGCGATATCGGTGCCGCGCGTTTGTTTTCACTCGAAATAAATCTGGCACCAGGCATTCTATTTTACGAGGGCAATTCGCACTCACCAATTTATCCCAACTGGCGCAGGAAACTGGGACAAATTGATTTAACGCTGATTGACGCGAGTCACAGCTACGAAGATGTAAAACGGGACTTTGCGATAAACCGCAAGTTTCCGCACCGCTATATTGCCTTTCAAGGTATTGTCGCCAACAAGTACACTGGTGACGGCGTTAAACAATTCTGGACAGAACTGGAAGGCGAAAAATTTGAGATAGTACGACCACATACAGAAATCGGCTCCAGCGAACCTACTATGGGCATCGGCATCTGGCGCGCGGCAAACAAAAGTCAGTCATGAGCCGGCGAACCAAGCTGCAAACCGGAACTCCAGTGGAAAAGGAATCTCGCGGTGCCAGACGCCTCGCTGTAAAGTTGTTCGAAGAATCAGCCGAACAGGAAAGATTCGTCAATGCTCTCGCCGTACCTCGGGAATTTGCGCCGGCAATAATCTGGCTGAAAGATCGTCCAAATCCAACACCGTTTGCCGCCGAAGCACGGCTGGACTGGCAACCGCCGTATGTTGATCGCCTAGTTTGCGGGCAGAAGCCGGGGATACATCCGCTGCATCAGGCTGGAGCCTATTACTGCTTGGAATGCTCCTCGGTCTTCGCCGCTTCCGTTTTTGGCGGACTAAAGATCAGGCCGCAGGTGGTCATCGATCTGTGCTCTTCTCCCGGCGGCAAGGCCATATTTGCTGCCCGCAGTCTTTCCCCGAAGCTGCTGGTTTGCAATGAAGTAATCAAAAAGCGGACTGCGCAGCTTATTGCCAACTTAGAACGTTGCGCAATCGGCCAGGCCGTTGTGACAAGCTGCGATCCGGCTGTGCTGTCAGCGGCCCTGCCGCAAAGCGCCGGACTAGTCATTGTCGACGCACCATGTTCTGGTCAATCACTTATCGCCCGGAAAAAACGGGCTGCCGGGTGCTTTCATCCGGTGATCATAAACAAGAACGCGCGGCGCCAGCGGCGCATCATCGCTTGCGCCGCAGCAATGACCGCCCCCGGGGGATGTCTCGCATACATGACGTGCACCTTCGCCGCGCAGGAAAACGAAGAAATTGCTGCCTGGCTGGTAGAACACTTTGCACATTTCAAAACGCTCGAGGTTCCCGCGCTAGCGGCGTTTCAGTCTCGGCTTGCTCCGTTTCCCTGCTACCGTTTCTGGCCGCAGGACGGCTATGGCGCTGGCGCGTTTGCCGCTCTCTTCCAGAATCACGAAACGGGAGACTCCCGGCCTGCCGACCTCAGTCCACTGCGCATACTTTGGCCGAAAATATAGCCCTACCCAGCCACAGAGCACATAAGCCCGCGGCAGGTCCGACATGGTCCTGCCGCAAAATGTTGCCCTTGCTGCGAATGAGAGATTTTGGCTGCGACTTCGTCGGGGCGCGCAAAAAAATCCTGCGACGTGTCGCAAGCTTACACGACTCGGATTTTTTTGCGCGCCCTCCTTGTCTCGCCTAAAATCTCTCATTCTCGCTACGGAGCCCATTTTGCGGCAGATCCAACATTTGTTTTATAGCCGTCAATGCGTCGCGGTTTTAGGAACAGCGCAACCTTACTCTTTCATGTCCGGGGAAAATTTGTTAGCTTCTACCCGCTCATTCGAGCGGGCCCAGGTAGCTCAGTCGGTAGAGCAGCGGACTGAAAATCCGCGTGTCGGTGGTTCGATTCCGCCCCTG
>JAKPSH010000053.1 GCA_029555385.1 Pseudomonadota bacterium | reverse complement strand
CAAGCACGGGCACTGCAAATTTACTAGGCGGAGGAGCGCAGAGTGCGAATCACCAAGGTAAAAATTGAAAACTATCGCTCTCTGAAGGACTTCACGTTCGAGCCTGGGCCTTACTGCGTTCTTATCGGCGAAAATAACGCGGGCAAGTCAAACGTCCTTCGCGCGCTCAACCTTGTGCTGGGTGACACGTGGCCCTCGGAACGCAGTTTTTCGGAAGAAGATTTCTACAATCAAGACACCACGCAGGACATCCTCATTCAAGTCTATTTCGACGAGGTAATTGAGGAATGGCGCAACAAGTATAAGCTTGAGATAGCCGGAATTCAACTTCGATGTAAAGCGTACAAAAGAAAAACAAAAGGCAAACCAGCGGGTAGTCTCAAGACAGATTTCCACTGCATAGATATAAACGGGCAGGAGATTACCTGCCCAGATGAGCCTCTGCAGAAAGGTCAGAAGAATCAATGCCGCTGGGTACCACTTAGAGTTTCCAGTGACATCCGAGAACGAATCCCCTTCATTTATGTGGAAGTCTTGCGCGACTACAACCGGCAAACGCCCAGCAGCCGTTGGTCTGTGCTGCGGCGGTTGTTTAATGAGGTCAATACAGAATTCTTGAATGACAAGAAACTTGTGAAAGTTGCTCGGCCCGATGGTACCTCTGCCAAGATCACCCGAAAAGAGGCCTTCACTGAGGCCGTGAAGGATGCTTATCGTTACCTGCGGACGCCTTCCTTCGAGGAGATAGAAAGCAAGCTGGCACAGAACGCTATGGAACATATGGGACTTGACGAAGGAGAAGGCACAATTGGACTTCACTTCGAAACCCATGATCCGACCAATGCGTTTAAGTCCTTGCAACTCTACGTCGAGCAACTGGGAATAGAAAGCCCGGCCGGTGAAGTGGGCGCCGGGCTGCAGAGCGCTATCGTGATTGCCATCTTCCGAACTTACGAGGAGATGAAACGCGAGGGAGCAATATTCGCCGTTGAGGAGCCAGAAGTGTTCCTTCATCCTCAAAAAGCACGTTATTTCGAGACTGTTTTGTCTCGGCTCGCGCAATCCGGCAATCAAGTCCTATTGACGACGCATTCCCCAGTTTTTGTCAAAATACACCAACCCGAATCCGTCGCTCTCATTCGGCGAACCAGAGAATTGGGAACATGGGCGTGTCACCCTAAAATTATGGATCTTAGCGATACCCAGCGGCAGACGCTGCGTCTGCTTACTGAATTTCACACTGAGCGTAAAGAACTTTTCTTTGCCAAAGGGGTAGTTTTGGTTGAAGGGGGGACTGAGAAGGTTTCCCTTCCACTTATTTTCTCGGCGCTTGATGAAGACATTAATCGTTTAGGAATTTCAGTTGTCGAAGTGGGAGGTAAAACGAAGTTCCCACTTTTCGTGCGCGTTCTTAACGGGCTAAAAATTCCGCATGTAGTTATCGCAGACCACGATATACGCGAGATAGACACCGAATGGAGTGACAAAAGGAAGGAAAAAGAGCGCAAGCGCAACAACGATCACCAAAGGTGGAATGCCGACATCGAAGCAGTCTGCCAACCGTCAGCACTGTTTTGGCTGAAACCGGATTTTGAATCGGAACTTGGACTACCGCACGAGGAAAGCGAAAAGATCGACAAAGCACTGGCGCTCTTCTCTACAGCTACCAGAGAAACAATTCCGCAATGTCTCCTTGCTCCCATCTCTGCGTTACTTGAAAAGGTGAAACAATGCTAACCGCCTCCGCCATCCCTAACTGCAAAGCCTTCGCCAATTTCCAGCCAAGACAGATCGAGATGATCGCAGGCGGTTCGCCAAGTTTTACATTTAGAAGCCTGACTAGTGGGGTTTTCGCTGGCACGCTCACTGAACTGTGGCGCAATACACGCAGCCTAGTCCTATCGACGAAATCGAAGCTACAGGTCCATCAACTGACAGGGACATCAACGGGAAACGACTAATGCGCTGGGAATCTTTAGTTTCAACGCAGAATCTGAAGCTTGCCTGGCGGCGAATCAATACGGGCCGCAATCTGCAGTACAAGAGGTTTTTCCGTGAATTCTATTATGTCTACGAAAGCGCTCTTGATGATAATATTCGCGATCTCCACAACAGATTGCTCGTTAAAGCTTGGAAACCAAACCATGCGGTAAGAATTTACCTTCCCAAGTCGTCCGGACTTCAGCGCCCGATATCGCTTCTGGGCGTTGAAGACCAGATCGTTCTTCAGGCAATTGCTAACACGTTTGCCCGGAAACTTCGGGCTAAACGAAAGCAAGTTGAGTTAAGGACAGTATTCAGCAATAAGCTTGTTGAGCCCAGCGAATCGATATTTTTTACCGAGCGTTGGCAGCAGACATATCAAGCATTTCAGAAGAAGTGTTCCGAGTATTTTCACCAGGGTTATCGCTGGGCGGCTGATTTTGATTTAGCGGCCTATTACGATACGATTTCACATAATCTGCTCACTCGGGTTGTCTCGCCTCGTGATGCGCATCCCGAGACATGGGGTGCGGTGCATGACTGGCTCAAGAAGTGGTCAGCCGCAGACAGCGACGCGATGACCGGTCATGGAATCCCCCAGGGCCCTGTGTCTTCAGATTTTCTCGCTGAGGCTTTTTTCCTGCCGATTGATCTCAGGCTTTATAAGGATGGATGTACATACATTCGTTATGTCGACGATATTCGCCTCTTCGGAAAGACTAGAAATGAAGTCCGCCAGTTGGCGGTGAAGCTTGAGCAACAATGCCGTAATCGCGGCTTAATCCCACAAAAAGGCAAGTTTGATCCCAGCCGAGAGCTTCGGTCGCCCGCAGATGCAATGGGTAGTTTGCCAAGCATCCCGCCGACCGCAAAAGAGGACTTTGAACCTGAGATGTCAGATTCGGAAGCACTAGACATTTTGAAATCCGCAATCGGCGGAAAACCAGCGAAAATTAAAGATAAGTCCCGCTTTCGCTATGTAATGTTCCGCGCGCCGGCGAACACGAAGTTTCTCAACACCGTAATCAAATTATTGCCAGCGCACCCCGAACATATTGATGCCTTTGTTGCTTACTTTGGGAACTTCAGAGCAAGGCGCTCGATCAGTCGGGCAGCTATTGGCTACTTAGAAAGTGGCTTGCCTTACTCATATGTACGCGGGGAACTATGGCACGTCATTGCCCGCATGGGGAACCGCGATGAGCTCAAACGAGCACTGCCGCTTGCCCGTAAGGATGCACGCCGACGACGAGATTGTTTGGTCCTATCGTGGGGCGTCATGCATTTCCTAATACGATGTCAGGACGAGACTCTTGCTAGACTGGGTGAGCGTCTGGCGTCCGAGCTTCCACTAAGCCGCGCCTTGCTCGGGCCGGCTCTCCCGGCAAGAGCGTTCCCAGCCAGCGGCCTTGCCAAGGTGATGTTGAAGGGGTCTCTAGAAGAGCAGCTTGCAGCCGCGCGAGAACTTCAGCATCGCAACGTGTCGCTCAACGAGTTAGGGCTCCGGCCACGAGACGTCCCTCCCATATGCCAGAACTCGTTGAGGTCATTGGGAGTAATCCGGCGCCGCCAGCGGCAGCAGGATGACTGGATTAATCAACGACTGATCTCCTTGTACGGCTGCACGGATATGCCGATCTGGCGCACGCTTCTCGGATCAGAATACGAACATGCTCTGCAAATTCTCATCGAAGGTGAAGTACTATTCGCAGGTGCCCGTTCCGAATGGTTAGCTCTGCAGGATAGCTTCAATGATATCACCATCCGGCAGTTCTTCGGATTCTTGGCAGCCAATTCCATGCCCGGGCATTCGAAACTCACCGGCGGAGGCAAGTTAGTCAAATACGGAAATCTCATCGCAGTCAACTCCCCTTTTGATAAGCACTATTCTAACGAGGCAAAACTATTGCGCAACATTCACGTCCGCCGCAATCAGATCCCAGGATCTCATCCATACGATGAAAAAGGAGGGGCGCAAAATCGATGGCTTAAGAAGAAAGAACGAGACAGTTTGGCGAAAGATGCAAAGGTTGTATTGAATCTCATCGCAGCAGCAGTGAAGCGAATCGCTAAATAGGAGAACTGCAATGCTAACCGCCATCACCCTTTCCAATTTCAAAGCCTTCGCCAAATCCCAGCGCATCCCGATCCGGCCGCTCACTCTCATCTACGGCGCAAACAGCTCGGGCAAATCAAGCATCATCCACAGCCTGCTGCTCGCGAAGCACGCGGCTGAAACGGGTGAGCTTGACGTGCACCGCACTAATGCGGGCGGCGAGTCGGTGGATTTGGGCGGTTTCCGGCAATACATCCATCGGCGTGAAGCAGGCCGAAGGATGGAGTGGTCGGCTGAACTCGATACAACCGCGTTTGAGGGGCGGCTTGCGGAGTTGCTTGCTCCGGCGCGTGAAATCTCGGTGAGTGTGTCAGTGGGCATTGCACTGGACAATGAAGGCCGGCCGGTTCCGGGGGCGGAGCCTGAGGTTCACGCTTATGAGATGTTTGCCGATAAAAAGAGCGTGCTTCGCATGAGCAGACGAAGCAGCGGCAAGCTGCAGCTCGACCGGCTTGATCATGAGCACCCTATTCTTCGCGAGTTCTTAAAAGCAATTGTTCAAACGTCAACTACTACCGAAACCCTCCTTCCCGATGATTACTCGGGTCTTGCTGAGGCAATTGCAGCAATTGTTCCCGGCATTGAGGCTCGTGGTGGCGAGCTTTTTCCTAGAGGTATTCTTGCACCAGAGACGCTTCTAGGCGCACAGGAAGGGATGCTTTTTCCGGTTAGCCGGGGAAGCAGGAGCGAGGATTTGGCCACAGCGGTCAGGTTTTTCCTTCCGCGAACTCTGGATCTCCTGATTGGCGGTGTCTCTCGCGCTGTCAATAATGAACTTG
>JAKPSH010000030.1 GCA_029555385.1 Pseudomonadota bacterium | reverse complement strand
TGGTCGGAAGGATTGCGGGACCGATCCTTTGTCTCGTTGGTCCTCCGGGAGTCGGAAAAACTTCGCTTGGAAAATCTATCGCGCGGGCCACGGGACGCGAGTTTGTGCGTATTGCACTGGGCGGTGTGCGGGATGAAGCGGAAATCCGCGGCCACCGCCGCACCTACATCGGTGCGCTGCCCGGTAAAGTCATCCAGTCATTGAAAAAAGCGGGTAAGAGCAATCCGGTCTTCCTGCTGGATGAGGTGGACAAGATGTCTGCTGATTTCAGAGGCGATCCGTCGTCAGCGCTGCTGGAAGTGCTGGATCCTGAGCAGAACAACACTTTTAACGACCATTACCTCGACGTTGACTATGACCTTTCGAAGGTAATGTTTATTACCACCGCGAACTACGAGCAGAACATTCCGCGGCCGCTCCTGGATCGTATGGAAGTGATCCGCCTCGCCGGCTACACCGAGTGGGAGAAACTCCAGATTGCGCGCAAGTATTTGGTGCCGAAGAGCGGTGAAAAGAACGGCCTTAAGCCGGAGAATGTGTCCTTTACGGATCCTGCGCTGTTGGCCATCGTGCGTCATTATACGCGCGAGGCTGGTGTGCGAAACCTTGAGCGTTCAATCATGAATATCTGCCGCAAAGTGGCGGTTGATATTGTGAAGAAGGGGCAGGATGCCAGCGTGGTGGTGACGGAGAAAGACTTGGACCGCTACCTCGGCATCCGCAGGTTCGATTTTGGCAAGCAGGAGGCGGAGAATCAGGTCGGTACGGTGACCGGTCTTGCCTGGACTGAAGTCGGCGGCGAGCTTCTGGTCATTGAAGTTTCGGTGGTTACGGGCCGCGGACGGCTGATTATTACGGGCAAGCTGGGCGATGTTATGCAGGAGTCAGCGCAAGCGGCGATGATGTACGTGCGGTCGCGGGCCAGTTTCTTTGGGCTGCCGAAAGACTTTTACTCAAAAGTCGATATCCACGTGCATGTTCCCGAGGGCGCCGTGCCGAAAGACGGTCCGTCTGCTGGAATTGCGATCATGACGGCCATTACTTCAGCGCTGACAGGCATTCCCGTTGACCGGAACACGGCGATGACGGGTGAAATCACGCTTCGCGGGCGTGTGTTCCAAATCGGCGGGCTCAAGGAAAAGATTCTTGCTGCGCATCGCGGCGGCATTTCTAGAGTAATCGTGCCCAAGCAGAACGAGCAGGATATCGAGGAGATTCCGATTTCGGTACGCAAGGGAATTGAGATTATTACTGTAGACAACGCCGATGAGGTTTTGCGGGAAGCGCTCTGTGTGGAGGATCATCCGCAGTATGTCTCCTTGCTTGCTGAGCGTAAGCTGCGCTACGAGGAGCTGTATGGCAAGCCCGGTGACGGGAAAGCTCCGGCGAAGGAGATGGACGAAGGTGATAACGGTGCGGATGAGGCGAAGCAAGTTCAGATTATCGCTCACTGAAGCAGTTGGTTGACTGGACTCTTTATCTCTTGTAAGGTTGCCGCCTGGATTGTCAGCTAACTCTCTGTTTTTATACAAGTTTCCACGGCTGACCTAATCCATTGCCTGTTTCTTGTGAAGCCGCAGTGCTGCGGTTTTGTTCGTGGGCGGTTAGCTCAGTTGGAAGAGCATCGGCCTTACAAGCCGAGGGTCGCAGGTTCGAGCCCTGCACCGCCCACCACTTCTTTAGGACTTGTGTCCCGGCACGTTTGCGTGATTCGTTTCTCCGTCTCCGTCTCCGTCTCCGTCTCCGTCTCCGTCTCCGTCTCCGTCTCCGTCTGTTCGTGCACGTGCACGGACATGACGAACTGCGGCTAACGGAAAACGAACGGACGGGGGGGTGGGGGGTTATCGAGCAGATGCGCTGGAGGTTTATGCGAGCCGCGCTGCGCCGCAGGAACCTCAGGAGAAAAACCTCGTGAAGTCCCTGCGGCGCAGCGGGAGCAGGACGTATCGGGAGATGCAGCCTCGGCTGGGAGCGCGTTAGGGTCAACGGCGATATGTCTGCTTAACTGAAGAGTGAAAGAACGTAGAATAGTGGGAAAACAATTCCGAACTTGACGCTTAAACAATAGTCCGTTCAAAATACATGATCACCCGTATAGTCTAATTATATTGACCTATCACGAAAACTCCTGTAATTTCGGCGAACTGGCGCGTAAGGGCGATGCGGTTAAGTGCCTGTGGTTACTGCATAAATAGCCGCGCGGAGCAGACTCGTTGAGCTGACTGAGCTGCTCAGCGAAAGTGTTTTCCAAGCACAATGAGCAGGGGCGGTAGTTCACCTGCTTGCCCCACGTAGCTTTAGCGTAGTGGGGTCACGCTTGGGCTCAGCAGCCGTGGGTTGCGCTGGGCTGATGCGGGCCATGGAGGCTCGGAGGTGAAACGGTCCGGTGGACCGTTTCCCTGGTTCGAGAGGCGCGGGTAGCGCCGGTCCCGTCCGAAAGGGGCGGGGGACAAAAGAGAAGGTTCCGCTTTGGAGGTAGTCTTGTTGAGTTGGGTGTAACGATTCGACAGTAGTGCTTTCCAAGCACAATGAGCGGGGGCGGTAGTTCAGTTGGTTAGAACGCCGGCCTGTCACGTCGGAGGTCGCGGGTTCGAGTCCCGTCCGCCCCGCCATTTTCCAGTCCTTAAATTGCTCCTGTCTGGAGCTATGTTCATCAGTCGGTTTCAGCCTGAGTCTTTTTACAATTTAATTAAATTGTTCAGTGTTACAACTACTTAAATTGTGAATGTCCATTCTAGCAGTTTAATGCCAGTCACTTGCCTATCTGTGTCTTGTCCAGATTGTTGGCTGCAAATGAGCTTCGACGTGCAGCCAATTCAATTAAATTGCAACTCAGAATCTAAAGAAGAAGCCTCGTGCAGCCGATATAACCATTAAGTGAAATGGTTTGGCTTCATTTGAGGTTTTTTCTAATGGGACAAGTCTGGCTGACAAGTAAAGAAGCCGCTGAATACTTGGGGATCTCTGTCCCCGCGCTGAAACAGCGTGTCTACCGCAGACAGTTACCCGCCTACAAATTAGGTGCAAGCAGTAGATTTCTACGTGCTGAATTAGACGAAATCATCAAAGCAGCCAAGGTTGCAGAACTAGAAATCAGGCTTATTCAGAAAAAGATATGGGCTGGAAAAAAATCGAACTAAACGGAAAAACCAAATACGTTGTTACCGCTTCGCGGCGGAATAAATTTGGAGAAAGAAAGCAATGCAAGCGTATTGCTAATAATCTTCCTGAAGCCAAGCTAATCGATAGGCAGTTACATGCCGATTTAGAAGGATGGGCCAGCGGTAAACCGAATCTGACTTGGGGTGAGTTTATTGAGTTTTATTTTAAATATGTAAGAGAGAACCAACTCAAGGCTAAATCAACTATCGTAAATGAAGAACACGAACTCCATAAGCACGTTTACCCAAAATGGAAAAATATCTATCTAAGAGATATCACAGGTAACGATGTTAGAACTTTGATTGAAGATGCTGTTGGAAATAAATCCCCCCAAACTAAAAAACATCTAGCCAAAGATATTAGAGGAGTTTTTAGACTAGCAGAAAAACTTGGATATATTTCCGAAAATCCAGCTGAGTATGTATCCTTTAAGGTGGAGAGAAAATTAAAAAGACTCCCATCAAAAGAGCAAATTCAACTCCTTCTCCAACGAGCTAAAGAAGCTCATACGGATTGGTACTATGTCTGGCACTTTCTGGTCTGCACTGGTTGTCGGAGCGGGGAGGCTTACTCATTGAGATGGAAGAATGTAGATCTTAACGGACGCCTAATTTTCATTGTTGAAAGTTGGACACGCAGGGGGGGATTTAGAGCAGCAACCAAGTCTGGAACCCATCGTACAATACCAATCAATGACGAACTTTTGAATGTTTTAACGGAGCTGAAAGCAAAGACTTACATTGATGAGAACTCATTTGTTTTGCCGAGGATAAGGGAGTGGGCAAACTCGGAAGGAGCCAAGGCGTTAAAACTGTTTCTAAGTGCTTTGGGAATACCCCCAGTAACCTTGCATTGCTTAAGAAGCGTCTTCATAACAGAAATGATTAGGGCTGGAGTTCCGATCCCCACTATCCAGGCTTGCAGCGGCCATACCAATTTAAGCAATTTGCTGATCTACTACTCAATAGTGGGGACACCAGTTGCAAACGCAACGGACAAATTAAGCTTCATGTCCAGTAATGAATCTTCTGTTAATGGGTAAAGCTATTAAATGCCATTAAAGGGTATTTAATCTGATTATTTTTGAATTAAAAGTGATTTTTTCTGAATTAAAACGTAAGCGTCCAACCTGCGGCGTGGTTGGCGGCTGGCACGGTACGTTTGTTTGGTCGCCTTCTTTTGCGGCTTAGTGGTCGATTGCTGATCGGAGCGGTACTGCGGCGAAATGCTGCTTCCACAGCCGCGGGGTAAGCAGAT
>JAKPSH010000027.1 GCA_029555385.1 Pseudomonadota bacterium | reverse complement strand
ACAAAGCCTTTCTCTTCCAGTTTGTTATAAATAAAAGGCTTAAACAGCTCGAGCGCCATCAGCTTGGGCAGCCCGCACTGGTGCAGCCGGAGCTCCGGTCCGATAACGATCACAGAACGACCGGAGTAATCCACGCGCTTGCCCAGCAGATTCTGACGGAAGCGCCCCGTTTTCCCCTTCAGCATATCGCTGAGAGACTTCAGCGGACGCTTATTCGCGCCCGTAATCACCCGTCCCCGCCGGCCGTTGTCAAACAGCGCATCAACCGATTCCTGCAGCATCCGCTTTTCATTGCGAATAATAATATCCGGAGCGTTCAACTCCATGAGTTTGCGCAAGCGGTTGTTGCGGTTGATTACCCGCCGGTACAAATCATTGAGATCGCTTGTCGCGAAACGTCCTCCGTCAAGCGGAACCAGCGGACGGAGATCCGGCGGAATAACCGGTATGCAGTCCATAATCATCCAGTCTGGCCGATTACCGCTGTCAAGAAATGAATAAATAACTTTAAGCCGCTTAATGATTTTTTTTCGCTTGGCTTCACTCTGCGTTTCTTTCAGTTCTTGACGCAGTTCTTCCGAAACTTTCGGCAGGTCCACCTCACCAAGCAGCTGCTTGACCGCCTCCGCACCGATGCCGGCTTCGAAGGCCTCCGAACCGTATTCTTCCTGCGCTTTACGAAACTCGGCTTCGGTGATCAGCTGGTTCTTCTGCAACTTCGTCTTACCCGGATCGACGATCACGTAGCATTCAAAATAAAGCACCTTTTCCAGCTCACGCAGTGAAAGATCTAGAATATTGCCCATCCGGCTCGGCAAACTGCGCAGAAACCATATGTGCGCAACGGGTGAAGCTAGCTCAATATGCCCCATACGTTCACGGCGCACCTTAGATTGAATTACCTCAACACCGCATTTTTCGCAGACGACTCCCCGATGGCGCATCCTCTTGTACTTGCCGCAGTTGCACTCGTAATCCTTGGTCGGACCAAAGATTTTTGCACAGAATAAACCATCACGCTCCGGTTTAAAGGTCCGGTAATTAATTGTTTCCGGCTTCTTAACCTGGCCAAAAGACCAAGAACGAATTTTGTCCGGACTGGCAATGGCAATCTTCATTGCCGTAACACTCGCCGGATCTCTTGGTTTCTCGAATAAATTAAACAGATCGTCCATTTATTCTCTTCCCCTAAACGCGCTGGGTTTCTTCAAATTCTCGCTATATCTACACACCAAGGAACTTGCGTGCTGCCGCACCCGTCCCGTTCTCCGAAGAAGGCTGCTCTACTGCTTGGCTTTCCTCCGGGCGCTCAATCAGTTCCACATCCAAGCCAAGGCTCATCAGTTCCTTGCACATCACGTTAAACGACTCCGGCAATCCGGGTTCCAGGATATTCTCCCCTTTCACGATTGCCTCATACATTCTCGTCCGGCCTGCGACATCATCCGACTTCACTGTTAAGAATTCTTGCAGTGAATAAGCCGCGCCGTAAGCTTCCAGCGCCCAAACCTCCATCTCTCCGAGCCGCTGGCCGCCAAACTGCGCCTTGCCGCCCAAGGGTTGCTGGGTAACCAGCGAGTATGGGCCAATGGAGCGGGCGTGAATTTTGTCATCAACCAGGTGATGCAGCTTGAGCATATACATCAAACCGACCGTCACTTTTTCCGAGAACTTCTCTCCGGTCCTCCCGTCGTAAAGCTCGGTTTCTCCCAGATCCAGCGACTTGGGCAGCGAGGTCAAGTGCGCAAGCTCAACAAGCTCTCGCTCCGTCACGCCCTCAAAAACAGGAGTGGCGACATGGATGCCGTTCATGCACTTTTGACTGAGCTCGAGGGTCTCAACGTCATCGAGCGAACGCAAAAACTGCTGCGTCTGCTTGTCGGCGTAACACTTATCAAGTATCGCTCGCGATTTGCCTGCTGCTTCAATAACGGCCGGACCGCCGCTGCCATTGCGCAGCTTTTCTCCAAACCGGATCTGCGGATCCACAATCCCTTCCAGAATATCGCGCAGTTGCCGGCCAATATTATAAGACACCCAACCGAGATGCGTCTCCAAAATCTGGCCCACATTCATACGCGACGGCACGCCTAAAGGATTGAGCACCATATCCACCGGAGTTCCGTCCGGAAGATAAGGCATATCCTCAACCGGAAGCACGACAGAGAGCACTCCTTTGTTCCCGTGACGCCCGGCCATCTTGTCTCCGACCTGCAGCCGGCGCTTCACGGCCACAAACACCTTAACCATCTTAATTACGCCGGGAGGCAGTTCGTCACCCTTCTTCAAGCGCTTAATTTTGTTGCCTATTGCGGCACGCTTATTATTGATCAACTGTCCGGTGCCCACGACGATGCGATTCAGTTCTGTGTGCAAGCCTTCGTCGCCAACTTGGATATCACGCAAATATTCGAAAGGAATACTCGCAAGAAGTTCCCGGTTAAGCACATCTCCCTTACCAATCAACTGACGCCGGTTTTCGTCAACCAGGCGCGCTGTAGTTGCTTTACCTTCAAGCATCTCCGCAAGCTGTTTCAGCGCGCTATCGCGCAAGATGCGGATTTCATCGCGCTGATCCTGCTCCAACTTGGCAATCTCAGCTTTTTCAATTTCAAGCATCCGCTCATCTTTGGTCGTGCCTTTTCGTGAAAAGACATGTGCGCCGATTACCGTACCTTCAACGCCCGGAGGCAGCCGCAGACTGGTGTCACGCACTTCGCCTGCTTTTTCACCGAAAATCGCCCGCAGCAGTTTTTCTTCAGGAGAAAGCTGAGTTTCACTTTTCGGGGTAATCTTGCCCACCAAGATATCACCGGGGACTACCTCAGCACCGATACGGATAATTCCGGACTCATCGAGATTGGCGAGAGCCTCTTCACCGACGTTGGGAATATCACGGGTAATTTCTTCATGACCCAGTTTGGTATCACGGGCAACGCATTCGAACTCTTCGATATGAATCGAGGTAAATACATCATCGCGCACGACTCTTTCACTGACCAGAATCGAATCTTCGAAGTTGTAGCCGCCCCACGACATGAACGCGACAAGGACATTGCTGCCCAGCGCCAACTCGCCCAAATCGGTCGACTGCCCGTCGGCAATTACTTCACCGCCGCGCACATGATCACCGACCCGCACAATCGGACGCTGATTATTGCAGGTATTCTGGTTCGAGCGCTGGTGCTTGATTAAGTTGTAAATATCAACGCCCGTATCCAGCGGGTCAGCACCAAGTTCGTCCGATTTTACAACGATGCGCGTGGCGTCGACTGACTCAACCACGCCGGAACGCCGCGCAACAACAGCGGCCCCGGAGTCACGGGCAACAACTCGCTCCAAACCGGTACCAACAACCGGCGCCCGGCTGCGCAGCAACGGAACCGCCTGGCGCTGCATGTTTGAACCCATCAGCGCGCGGTTGGCATCGTCATTTTCTAAAAACGGAATCAAAGAAGCAGCAACGCTCACAAGCTGGCTGGGACTTACGTCCATCATTGTCACTTCTTCAACCGGCACATTAACAAATTCGTTGTTTTTGCGCGCCGAGACAACGGACCCGACAATATGACCGCTCTCATCGAGCTGCGAACTCGCTTGTGCGATGACCTCATGGGCTTCTTCCATCGCGGAAAGATACACAACCTCCTTAGTTGCCTTGCCGTTCTTGACGATACGGTATGGAGTTTCAACGAAGCCGAAATCATTCACGCGCGCATAGCTCGCCAGAGACGAGATGAGACCAATGTTTGGGCCTTCCGGAGTTTCTATGGGACATACCCGTCCGTAATGCGTCGGATGCACGTCACGCACTTCAAACCCCGCCCGCTCACGCGTCAACCCTCCGGGTCCCAAGGCACTGAGGCGCCGCTTATGCGTCACCTCACTCAGCGGATTCGTCTGATCCATGAATTGGCTGAGCTGCGACGAACCGAAGAACTCCTTAATCGCCGCGGCAACAGGTTTGTAGTTGATCAAGTCCTGCGGCATCAGCGTTTCGATATCCTGAATGCTCATCCGCTCCTTGATTGCCCGCTCCATACGGACCAAACCGATACGGAACTGATTTTCTACAAGCTCACCCGCTGAGCGCACTCGCCGGTTGCCCAAGTGGTCGATATCGTCAATCGTGTAAGCAACCGGATCACTGGCGTTGCGCAGCACGAGCAAGTAGCGAATTGTCTCAACAATGTCTTCTTTGGTCAGTGTGCCGCCTTCGGTAAATTCCGAACCTGAAACAGCGTCCTTTTTCTTGCCAATCTTGCGGCCCTTTCCCGCAGGCTTGGCGCTGCCATGAAGCTTGAAATCAAGCTTGACGCGGCCTACGGGCGAAAGATCGTAACGCTCAGGGTTAAAGAAGAGATTATGAAAGTTTGCTTCTGCGGTTTCAATGCGCGGCGGATCGCCTGGACGCAGATGTTTGTATATCTCAATCAACGCTTCTTTTTGCGGTTTGCGCACGAAATGCGCCAGCACGTCCTCCCGCTCCGGCTCCAGTCCATCCGCGGCCAAAGTCTTAAGCAAGGATTCGCCGATATGATTCTCCTTGAGATACAGCACATCAAATTCGTCGACGCCCAACTCGCGAAGCACGCTCAGCGTGCCGGCTGTCTTAATCCGGCCCTTTGGATCAAGCACATCCGGCGAGAACTCCTCTCCAGCGGCAATCACCACGGTTAATTTTGAAAACATTTCCTTGAGATCGTTCTCCGGCGCTGCACGAAGCGCTTCCGGAAGGGCGTGGACAAGGTTGCGCCATCCGATGATAACTTGCCCTTTTTTCAACACCGCCTTCTTGCTGCCCTGAGGCACGACATCATCATCAACCCGTATGATCGTATCCGCGGCAACAAAGGATTCCGCACCAGACGGGTCGATCTCGATAACCTCCACACCCTCTTCCGCACAGCGGCGGATTACCGCACGGTTGAACTTCTGGCCAGCGCGAGCAACGACTTTGCCGCCCTTGCCTTTCACATCTTTGTAAACTTTCTGGCCCTCGAGCTGGGCGGGGAAGAATTTCTTGTGCAGAGAACCGCCCCGGCCAATCGTTATTGAATCGATTTGATAGAACTCTCGCAGGATTTCTTCACTGCTCATCCCTAACGCACGCAGCAAAATTGTCGCCGGCTGCTTACGCCGCCGGTCAATACGCACGTGCAGCAGATCTTTCACATCAAATTCGAAATCGAGCCAAGAACCCCGGTACGGTATAACCCGCGCGTTGTAAAGCAGCTTGCCCGAGGAATGCGTCTTGCCTTTATCATGGTCAAAAAACACCCCAGGGGAACGATGAAGCTGGCTGACAATCGCACGTTCACTGCCGTTGACCATAAAGGTCCCGTGTTCAGTCATCAGTGGAATTTCGCCGAAGTAAACTTCCTGCTCTTTGATGTCCCGGATTTGCCGCGTACCGTCCTGGCTCGTATCCCACAAGACAAGCTGGACGGTGACTTTCAGCGGCGCGGCCCATGTCATTCCGCGCTCGTGGCATTCGCGCACATCGTACTTCGGCTCACCTAAGCCATAAGACACGAATTCCAGTGACGCGGTATCGTTGTAATCACGAATCGGAAAGACGGACTTGAATACCGCTTGCAAGCCGATATCCTGGCGCTGCTCGGGACCAATGTCCGGCTGCAGGAAACGCTGGTAAGAGTTCCACTGAATCTGAATCAGATTCGGTATCTCGCGTCCCTTATCAAATTTCGAATAATCGCGGCGAAGACGTAATCTCGTGGTGACCTTACTTCCCATAGTTTCAGTGACGCCCCTGTCGTTTACGTTAACAGTAATGGTTCAGCAGCTGCGGGAAGCCGTAGAACCCTCTCTCTGTTGCAATTCGTGAAAAGACAAC
>JAKPSH010000024.1 GCA_029555385.1 Pseudomonadota bacterium | reverse complement strand
CCACGCTCGCCGACGCCAACGCCCGCCGCCCCAGCAGCATCTTTGAAACGCTGTTCTATTCCCTGCTGGCACGCTGCATAGTTCTTGCGCCACAACATCGCTTCCGCTTCAAAAACAAGCTCTACAGCATTGACGCCACGGTTATCGAGCTTTGCCTGTCGATGTTTCCTTGGGCTAGGTTCCGCACGCGCAAGGGCGCGCTCAAATTGCATTGCGCGCTGGACCATGACGGCAATATCCCCGCCTTCATTGTCATTACGGACGCCAAATGCCACGAATTGACCGCCGCAAAAGCCCATTTTCCTATTGCGCCGGACAGCATCTATTGCTTCGACAAAGGCTATATGGATTTCGCGTGGTTCCGTCATATACATGATAGCGGCGCGTTCTTTGTTACGCGAGCCAAAGACAACCTCAAATACGCAATAGCCGGACAGCACGCCGCGCCTCTGGCAAAAGGCGTGATTTCGGACGTCGAAATCAAGCTGGAAGGCTTTTACACAAAGCAGGATTTTCCGGACAAACTGCGGCTGGTGCAATACTATGACACCGAAACGGACAGGGTTTTTGAGTTTATCACCAACAATTTCAGTCTGGCGGCCTCAACCATTGCCAAAATCTACAAGTCCCGCTGGCAGATAGAGGCGTTTTTCAAGTGGATAAAGCAAAACCTGAAGATAAAAAGCTTTCTGGGCACTACGCCCAATGCCGTAATGACGCAGGTCTGGGTGGCGATGTGCTATTACCTGCTATTGGCCTATATCAAGTTTCAGGCCAACTACAAGGCGTCGGTGTTTTACCTGCACGTGCTGGTGCGGGAGGCGTTGCTGGACAGGCTGTCCCTGCTGGACCTGCTCCACCTCAACACGCAAAGACTTCACCGCTTCAGGCAGAAAGACAGGCAATTAAGCTTCCAGTTTTAACCGGACAGCTGTGATGTAACAATCGTTTGCTTCTTCTCTCCGGCTTTACCCGACAATCTTCTCACCCACGCACTAATATCGTTTTGAGAACTTTCATGGCAGCGGACGAGGGCTTGCCTAGGGGTGAGTGAAGCCCCCGCCCGCTTTTTAACCGCAGATTGCGTATTGAATATCCACGGTCAAAAACTTTCAAAAATGCAACGCTATCGTCAGTGCCGGTGTAAGGGTGTTAATCGTATATTCTTGGCGAAATATTTGGTGGAAACGCAGGTCAATTCCTATCTCCAGAGACGTTGTCAACATTTTGGTTAAACTTGCGCCCACCATATAGCCGAAATAGCGTTTTGTGGAGTCATCTATGTCCGGGACGGCGGCATCGTCATCATAATTGACGAAGTATATCCCGGCTCCGGCCATTGCCGACGCATGCCATCCCGCGCCAAACGGTTCGGTATACTTGACATAGGGCGTAAGATGCAGATTCTTAAACTCACGTTTCAATTCCATTCCGTCCGTGTGTCCGAAAAAGTATCCGAACATCATGCCGGTGGAGAATTTATCGCTCCATTCAATTTCAGTCTCTCCTCCCGCGTAAAAGCTTGACTTGAAATTGCCGCCCCAGTATCCGCCAACAGGAATTCCTGCTCCGGTCAGCACCGAACTCCTAATCGGTTTGGCCGCTTTCGCCGGTACTGCACCAAACCCAAGGAAACAGAAACACAGAAGCAGCGATATGGTCTTGAGTCGCATAAGTTCTCCCTCATCGAATTCTTTCTCTAAGCATAATCGGACAAACCTCACACACTTCCTATGCCATTCTCTGTATTCCGCCACGTAGGGGAGTTCGGCATAATACCCCAGCGAATGCAGCGGGCTACCCCGACTCTCTGCCGCTCCTTCTGCGGCGCA
>JAKPSH010000293.1 GCA_029555385.1 Pseudomonadota bacterium | reverse complement strand
ACAGTTATTTTCACAATTTCGGCGGTTTCAGCCAGTAAAGCACTTTCCAAATTAAACTCGCCGGATTTACGCACCAGCACACGCAAAGCGCGCTTCCCGGTTCCGCGCCGAACTGGAGCTTATACGGCTCCCGGCCTACCTGAAAGCTGAGTTTTTCCGCCCGGTCACGATCCATTAAGGTTTCCAGAATATAGCGCAACAGCACGATCCCTGGGGAGCTCTTATTGAAATCGCTGCGGTATGCAGTGCGTACCGCGTAAATCTGCCGCGCCCAGTTGACATAGAGGTTCGCCGCCACCGGAATCCATGTTTCACCAGCCGCAGTAGTGAGATTGCGCGTCCTATTTTCTGCCACATAAAGAATAAACAACCGCAGTTGTTTTAAAGCCGCCAACATCCGCACAAAGTCATCAAAAAACAGGCTGTTTTTCTCTGGCGGGTGCCAACTATTTTCGACGACGGCTTTATAATCTGCCAGCGCCGCGTCAATGTCCTGTGCATCATTTTCGTACAGCGCAAGCTTCAACCTCCCCGCTGAGCTGAGCTTTCGCTCTCCCCTCCGGATGATGCGTTTTGTCGAACTGCTTAGCTCGCCGTAATAATGAGAAAAACCGGAATAACGCTGGAGGTCCAGGTATGAAGTTTCCGCAAATTCCGCCGACAATAGCGAAACCCGGCCATGGCGCAACCCATCGAGCAGGCTTTTTACTCCTAAGTCCTCAGCTCTTAGGCCCCAGCTCTTAAACACGTCCCATTTCTTGCGTGCAGGCCCCAGAAGATGCTGAGCACAGCAAAGTCCGGCTTCTCTTTCCTTTCCCCGCTGCACAAGGCCACCGCTCACTGGACTGAAACATCCTCCAGCGAATCTCAGCACATTGCGCCGCAAACCAAATCGGCGCGCCCGGTAAAGCTCGAACGGAAAAACCCCGACCAGCCTTCCCTCTTCGCGTATCGCCACAACTACCGCGAGCTTGCCCTCGCGCGCTGCATGGCGCAGGCAAAGCTCGACAAAATCATAACAAAAGTAAAACTCCGGTTCGCTTTCAGCAGACAGTTTCTCCCACTCGCCGCGCAGCGGCGATACCTCACTCAGCCCCTCAACCCAGCTTGCCTCAAGTCCGGACGTCACCTCACTCATCAAAGAACTCATCCTGATCCGTTCTCTATCATTACATAATCTTACGCGGAAAAACCCTGTTTCAATTATGCACAAACTTGAGCTGAACACATCGAAGTGCTACCCTCTCCTCTACAGCAAGCCTGTCCCAAGGAGAATGCTTCATGTCTGCAAGTTTGTCACCTGCCGTAGAAGACGGCAGCGAAGCACAAATACGCGAGGCCGCTCAGTTTCCTGAACAAAACCCTAGTCCTGTTCTGCGTGCCCTCGCTGATGGCACGGTGCTCTATGCGAACAAGCCAGCCCGGGCTTTTCTCGCCGCTTCTGGCTGGGACCCCACGCAACCCCTCCCGGAACCGCTGTCCAACGCTGTGCGCCAAGTGCTGGCCACTGGATTGAACACGGAATTGGATTTCACCTCACAGAACGGAACCATCTGCTCCTTCGTGCTCGCGCCGATTTCCGGTGCGCCATATGTAAATCTGTATGGCCGGGACGTAACTGAACACCGCGCGCGCGAGGCGCGCATTGCACGTCTGACCAGGCTCTACGCTGTGCTGAGCCGTGTTAACGAAAGCATTTTTCGGACACGGGAGCCGCAACCGCTGTTCGAAGAGGTCTGCCGCATCCTCGTGAAACAAGGACAGTTCCCGCTTGTCATTGTTGGACTGCCCCAAGACGGTGCTCTGCGCCTCGCTACTGCCGCATCGCTGGAGCAGCTTCCGCTAACGGCCGCAGCAAATCTACCCGAAGGATTTCCCTGGCCCGGCACAATTGCTGGTAGCTTTAACGAACCAATAATTAACAATAATCTTTCTCCCGGCGACATGCCTGCTCCGTTTGCTGAACTTGCTCACCGCATCGGCTTAGGTTCTTCCGCCTTTTTTCCGTTCCGCTGCCATGACCAGCCATCCGGCGTGCTCATGCTTTATGCCGCCGGCAGAGCAGCATTCGACGATGAACAACTCCAGCTCTTTACGGCTTTAGCCTCTGATGTGTCCCTGGCCCTGGAAGCGATGCAGCACGACAAAATGCGCTCGGTCGTCGCCGAAGCGCTGCGCAATAGCGAAGAGCAGTTCCGCGCGATGTTTGAGCTTGCCGCAGTCGGCATGGCCCAGGTTGAAGCCGCAACCGGGCGCTATCTTCGCGTCAACGGTCGATTCTGCTCGATGACCGGCTATACGTCCGCTGAGCTGCTCAATATGAGATTTTCGGACCTGACCCATCACGAAGACCAGGAAGCCGATTGGCAGTTATTCCAAGCAGCTTTGCGCGGGGAAACTCCAGATTATCGTAATGAAAAACGTTATGTGCGTAAGGACGGTTCCGTTTGCTGGGTCAATGTCAACGCGACCATCTTGCGCACGGCTTCCGGCGCACCTTTTCGCACAGTGGCCGTAATCGAGGATATCTCCGAGCGCAAGGATTTAGAATCACGCCGCGAGCAATACCTTTCTAATCTCAACACGATGGTAACTGAAGAGGCTGCCCGGCGCAGTGCGGCGGAAGCCTCCCTGCGTAAACGCTCTGAAATTCTTGACGCATTCTTCACGCATACTACGGCTCCGCTCGCTATTCTCGACCGCGCGTTTAATTTCATCCGGGTTAACGGCTGCTACGCCGCCGCCGCGGGAAGGAAACCAGAGGAATTCACCGGTCACAATCATTTCGAGCTTTATCCAAACGCAGAAAATCAGGTCATATTTCAGCGCGTTGTCGCAAGCAAGATACCCTATCAAGCCCTGGCCAAGCCCTTCCTTTTTCCGGACCACCCAGAGTGGGGCATTACCTACTGGGATTGGAACCTGACCCCGCTGCTGGACGACAACGGTGATGTAGAGTTTCTCGTCCTTGCGCTTGTCGATGTTACGCAGCGCGAACAAACAGCCCGGCGCGATGCGTTTACCCGCTCACTGCTCGAGTTGTTTGCGCAGAAGCCATCACGTAAGGAATACCTGGACTCTCTTGTAGAGGCGCTGCGCAGTTGGAGCGGAGCACAGTGCGCTGCCGTACGCTTGGTCAGTACGCGGGACCGCATTGCTTATGTTTCAGCCGCCGGCTTCGACTCGCGCTTTCTTGCGGAGGAGAACAACTTGGCGCTGCATACGGAAAATTGCATTTGCACGCGGGCGGCAACTGGAACCTTCGCCAAGCATGAGCAGCACCTGCTCACGGCAAATCGCGCTTTTTACTGCGGCAATATTACTCAGTTCTATGCAGCGCTGCCCGAGGACATGCGCGCAGACTACCGCGGAGCCTGCATGGCACAACGCTTTTCCACTATTGCGGTGATCCCTATCCGCTATCGTGATGAGCTCGTCGGGATTATTCAGCTTGCCGATGAGCGCGCGGACGTCTTTTCCCGCTGTGATACCGAATTTATCGAATCAATGACGCCGCTCATAGCCGAAGCGATTCACCGCTTCTCTATCGAGGAGGACTTGCGCACCGCATCACTATATTTTCGCACTTTGCTTGAAGCCAGTCTCGACCCCCTGGTTACCATTAAGCTTGATGGTTTAGTCCAAGACGTCAATCGAGCCGCCGAAGCAGCCACGGGCCTCAGCCGCGAACAGCTGATCGGGCGTGACTTCGCCAATTGTTTTACTGAACCGCAGAACGCCCGTGAGGCGTTTCGCCAAGCCTGCACCGACGGACTAGTTCGCAATTGCCCCCTCTCACTATGCAGCGTATCCGGCAGTGTGATGGATGTGCTTTACAGCGCAGTCGTCTATCACGACGAAACCGGACGAAAAAAGGGAGTCTTCGCCGCCGTGCGCGATATCACCCAGCAGAAGCTTGCCGCGCAGGAAGCACAGCAGCTTCGTGACCAGCTTTCCCACCTCATGCGCGTAGGCATGCTAGGGGAACTCACATCAACGCTCGCTCACGAACTGAGCCAGCCGTTGATGGCAATTATCAGCAACGCGCAAGCTGCGCGGCGTTTCATTGACGCGGGCCAGGTCAACGCACAGCAGCTCCGAGAAATCCTTACCGATATCATTGCCGATGATGAGCGGGCCGGCTCAGTCATCCGGCGTATCCGCATGCTGCTGAAAAAGGAACTTCCCCACCGCGACACCTTGGACCTCAACGAAATTGCGGGCGAAACTCTCTCACTTGTGCGAAGCGACCTTCTTTATCAGGGCATCACCGTCGAGACTCGTTTCACCCCCGGCCTCCCGCCGTTATGCGGCGATCGCGTGCAGATTCAGCAGGTGCTGCTCAATCTACTGCTTAATGCCTCGGACAGCCTCTCCGAGATGCCGTCGGCGCGGCGACGTTTGTCGCTTACCACCTCAGCGCCTGATGAACGCAGCATAGAAATATCAGTCGCGGACACCGGCAGCGGTATACCCGCAGAGCGCTTGGAGCATATTTTCGAACCATTTTTCACCACAAAAGAGCAAGGCATGGGCATGGGTCTTGCAATTTCAAGAACAATCGTTGCGGCGCACGACGGCAAGTTCCTGGCCGAAAACAACGAGCACGGCGGTGCGACATTCCGTGTGATTCTTCCGATTCCTTGACCGCACAGTAAACCTATCATTACTCCGTTAGGCCTGCGTCTTTGGCCGATTTTCACTAAACGGGATATCGCTCCGCTGCTCATTTAAAGTAGTAAACTCCGCTGCTCACGATTCCGGTTTAGCGAAAATCGCCTCAAATCCACAACCCTAACGGAGTAATGCTATCAGGGTGCTGACAAACTAATCTTCCGCACCCTGCTGGTCGCCAGCAGTTATTCAGCACGCAGCAAGCTTATCAGTTCTTGTGCTTCATCGCCGCTGCTTGCCAAATCGTAAGCTGTCTTGCCTTGCTTGTCCGTCAGCAACAGATTAGTCCGAGCCGCAAGCATTCTGATAACTTTATCGCGCCGCGGACCCGGGCTATTCTCTGCAATAGCCGTCATCAGCGGCGTCCTGCCGCCGGAATCCTGAGCGTTTGCATCCCCCCCCAGCTCGAGCAGCCGGTGCACCGCGGCTGAATCGGCGTGCACCGCGGCAAGGTGCAGCAGCGATTGTCCCTCCGGCAGCGCAATATTGGGATCGAGCCGCGAAAGGAGGAGCTCCGAGGACAACCTGCTCTGGTCCCGGCGCAACGCAAGGGCCAGCGGTGTATAGCCATCCGGTCCGGCTATATTCTGATCCGCGCCCGCATCAAGCAGTGCCGCCACCGCATGCGGCATTTCCCTCATCACGGCGAGATAGAGCGGAGTCATCCCGTCGTCGTTAACTAAGTTAGGATTGGCTCCGCGATGCAGCACATCCGAAAGCATGCGCCGTCCACTGCTGTCATCCCAGCCTGAATTTGCGGCGGCATGAAGATAAGTGTTTCTTTTATATGCACCGCGATAATCCGGATCAAGCCCGGCTTCTATCGCCGCCCAAAAACGTATGCGGACCCTTTCCGCTGCTCTCTCATCACCACTGCCCGGCTCGGCGGACCAGCCAAAGTCTTGGCGATCTGCATATCCTGCATCCACGCCGGTCAAAAGGCGCAGTGGCCACAAGTCAAGCCCCGTCGCCCTCTCTAAGAAAAATATACTGCGGATACTAATCTCGTTGGCGCTGTTGTTTAGGTGTGACGCCAAACAATAGGGCGTCACCAGACATACCAGATACAATAAAACATAGGTCCACAACCGCTGGCGGCGGATAAACCAGGTACGAAGTGAATCTTCGCCGCTAGGCTTGGATGAAACGATGTTCCCTGCCGCATTCATCCCGTAAGCGGGAACATCAATGCCATTATCCCGCAGATAAGAAGCCGTGTCCTCCATTGTTGCAAATCGGTCTTTTGTTTCTTTAGCGCAGCAGCGCCGCACGAAATCGTTGTACCACTCGCAACACCCGGAATCATCCGGCAACATTGGCAGCTCGCTCGTTAAATGCTGTTCGGCCACCCGGTAAAGAGTTTCACCTGTAAACGGCGGACTCCCCGCAGCAAGCTCATAAGCGAGAATACCAAAGGAATATACATCGGACTGCTGAGATAGCGGCTCACCTCGAATCTGTTCCGGCGACATGTAGCATGGAGTGCCCAGCACATTACCGCTTCGTGTCAGCCGGCTTTCCTCACGAAACATCTGCGCCAGTCCAAAATCAGCAATTTTGACCGCTCCGCCCTTTGTCACCAGTATATTCTCCGGCTTGATGTCGCGGTGAATCACCCCCCGCCCATGAGCAAAGCACAAACCAGCGGCAATCTGACTGAGCAGGCGCCAGCGCTCGGATAGAGCCAAACCGCGGCCTTCAGACCCCAGGCGGCACTTTAGGGTCTCACCATCCACATATTCCATAGTAACGTAGGGGATGCCTGCTTCCGTGCGACCGCAGCCAAAAGTCTGCACAATCGCTGGATGCGAGAGTTTGCGCGTGATTGACACCTCATTGCGAAAACGCGCAAAAGCCCCGGCGGTCGTAACCAGATGAGGATATAACAGTTTTAAGGCAATCTCCTGCCCCCGGAGTTCGCGGTCATAAACACGCATGACCCAACCCATGCCTCCCGCACCGACCAGCCCCGCCACTTCATACCGTCCGGCAATAGTATTTCCGGCAGCAAGACTTTCATTCGTAATCAGCATTGCCAGCAGCCCTATCTGTTAGACGCGCGGATCACCTCTGCTTGGCCTGTTCTAGTATAATGCCGTGCAGCATATCCTCTCGTCCCGACGCCCGCGCATGATCCAATATTGAGAGTCCGTCGTTGTCGCGTGATTCCAGGTTAGTTTGCCATCGCAGAAGCAAACGGACCGCATCCCCGGCATTTCTTGAGCCAGACTGCAGGGCGCTCACCAGCGGAGTTCGGCCGCTGCGATCCGCAATGCTCGCATCTGCACCATGCTCCAGCAGAATTCTCATCGAAGCGATATCGGCGTTTCTCGCAGCAATGTGCAGCGCGGTTATCCCGAGTTCGTTCCTTTCTGCGGCGAAACCTCCGTGCTCCATGATGCGCCGTATCGAGCTGAAATCACGCGCCAGCGCGGCCAAATGCAAGGCGGTATCACCTTCCCTGTCCTTGAGGTTAGGGTTGGCTCCTGCATACATTAGTTGCTCCACAGCCCCCTTCAACTGCTTTTTCAGTGCAGCATGCAGCGGGCAATTACCGTCTTTGTTATAAGCATTTAGAGGTGCGCCATTCGCGGCGAGCTGCCCGATGTATTTTCCGTCGAAAAATTCGATGGCGTAGTGGATGTAAGTATTGCCATCACCATCGGCATACCCCAATTCGACATCCGCGCTGAGCAAAGCATGGATCATTACATGGTCGTTCGCACGCATTGCATGAATAACAGTCTCCGGGTCCCGCAGCGGCAGCTCGGGGATACCAAACACCCTTTTTACTGCCGGAAGCTCGATCCGGTAAACCTTCTCTAAGCTGTATATACTCGTCAGCAGGCGGCGGCGGCTATGATAGTTCTGGGTATTGAGGATGATGACCCAATATCCAAATGCTAGCAGAGTAAAGATCATTACGCGCCATCCGAGCCGTGCATACCGGCTCATGTAAAACCGCTGCAGTGCTTTGCTCTTCTTGGCGACAGGCAGCACGAGATGTGGTTGACTAAGTGTTTCAGAAGCAGTGCCACGCAGTGTGTCTAGCAGTTCTGTACAGCTTTGAAACCTTTCCGCCCTCTCCTTCGCCAGGCAGCGCATGACAAGCTGTTGATACCACAGCGGCACCCCGGCCGAAGCAAGAACAGCCTCCGGAACAGGCATCTCCATGTGACACTTGGCCAGAGCAACAAAATTCTCGTGCTGGAAAGGAACATCGCCTGCGGCAATTTCGTAAGCGATTATCCCTAAGGAGTAGATGTCCGAGCGCGCATCCGGTGCGCGCCCGCAAAAGACCTCAGGCGCCATGTATTCCGGCGTACCCAAGGCATCCCCCGTTGCCGTCAGTCCGATCGTAGCCTGCAAGGTATGCGCCAAGCCGAAGTCAGAAAGTTTAACCTCACCCTTGGCGCTGAGCAGCGTGTTCTCTGGTTTAATATCGCGGTGAATCACGCCCTTTTCGTGGGCGAAGCTTAGGGCAAGCGCGAGTTGGTGCACGATACGTACGGCATCATCAAAGGCCAGTCTCCCCGCTTTGTGCACGCTCAAGAACTCGCGCAGATTCGGGCCTTGAATGAATTCCATTGAGATAAAATACAAACCTTGGGTGCCGTTACTGTCAAAATCAAAGACCCGCACAATATTGGGATGGGAAAGCTGCCTACTGATGATTATTTCCTGCTGAAACCTCTTGAGCGTGCTCGACTCTAAGGCCAGATGAGGGTGCAGCACTTTAAGCGCGACAATTTCGCGATCCAACTCGCTATCGCTCACACGAACGACGATCCCTACGGCTCCGGAACCGATAACATCGAGAACCCGGTAGCGGCCGGCGATTATCGAGCCAGGCTCAAATACCTTTATTTTCTGGTCTAACCTAGCCATAACGAATACTTTGCCGGATTAACAATGCTGCGAGTCCTATATCGGCTTTTACGGGCTCTTGACTAAACTACCCACCTGGCTAGGGTATTAAGAAAAGAGCACGCTTGAACAATGAGCAAAATGAAGCGTTTTATCATCCGTTACTACCCGGTAATCGCCGTTTTTCTCTGTTTGATCTTTGTTCTTTGGTGGCTCATTCCGTTGCCGACCGATGATGACCATTATGGCGTTATAAGACTTACCGGATTCATCGGTATTACTGCCTTTTTCGTAGTTCACGGCATCATCGGCTTTATCTTGGCATATAAGGGTTTTGCTCTGTTCGATCTCGCGGCGGCTATGTTCTATTTCCCGGTGGCTGCGTTGATCGCTCACACGTCGCCGCTGCCTCATGCAATTATTCTAGTAGCTCTCTGGTTCACGGTAACCGGCTGGTTTGCTTACATCTCATGGAACAGACTTTCCGTCTAAGCCTGGTGCTCCCAAGGAAGTGGAACAGAATTTAGGCGATCGAGTGGATATTAATCGCTTTCCTGGGTAATTGCCCTGGACTACACTTCGGTTAAGATGGAGACGAACAACGCAAAGCAAACCGGAGCTACGATGCTCGAAGCGGCAATCGCCATGCCGCTTTTTCTGATTATGTTGCTCGTCTTTTTTGAGCTGATGCGGATATTTTATTTTCAGCTCGCTCTGCAATATGCCGTCACTCGCGGCGCGAGACGCGCAGCCATGGTTTCCGGTCTCGCAGCGGCTGATGTGCGCGATTTAATTAATCAGGAGCTCGGCGGCTTGGGCGTCGTTTTTGAGCCCGCCGATGTCCTGGTTGTCTGCCCGCTCAACGACTTCAACAGCGGCACTAACTGCAATTTAGCGGGGGATTTCCGGCCTGGTGAGGAGCGCGAACTTGTAGTCTACCGCGGAAGAAAGCTTATTCATGCTTTGCCGCTTATTGCCGCGGGTACGGGCACACCTGGCCAGCTTTGGATAAGCGCAACTGTGATCGTTGAAAATCAGCCTGTATAACGCAGCGCGAATCATGCTACTGTACCCTATGGTCAAATTTCGAAAATCCTGTTCCGGGAGCGCTTTGATCGAACTCGTTATTGTCCTGCCGCTTCTCTTTGTGCTTGGACTGGGCGGCATTGAACTAGCCCGCGCGTTGCGCGCCTATGAAGCGGTGGTATCACTCAGCCGCGAGCTGGCCTTGGCTTCCTTCAGGGAATGCGTAGTCGATCCAACGCAGACATCCGGCTCCAAGCTCGCCTTGACACATAAAGCGTTGTTTAACGCCAACGATTGCCTGGCAAACACGGGCGGCACTCTATCCAGCCGCTTGACCAACACCGTACCCGGTGCGCAATTCGCAATTAGCATGTACAGCAGCGTGAGCGGCAGCGTTAACCGGGCTGGCTACTACAAATCCGGCACAGCAGAAAGTGCGCTCTCTGTTGGCTCGTTTCAGGGTCCGACGAACACAACCGGCAGCATCGGCAGTCCCGGCGATCCCGGCAGCCTCGCCAATGCGCTTCGCGACTATCAGCTTCTGGTTGTCGCCGAGGTCTTTCTGCCCTATGACCCCATTTTTCGCCGATTTTTAAGTCTTCTTCTTTTCGATCCGGACAGAATATATGGCATTACCGTCCTCTGAGGCAGTCTTTCCGGCTGAGCGCAATCAACGCGGCATTTTTGTGCTGATGACGGCGCTTAGCGTGTTTGTTTTACTCGCGCTAATCGGCATTGCGATTGATGCCGGCAATATGTTTCGCGCGAAAATAGCGCTGCAAAATGCCGCTGATGCTGCGTCTCTTGCCTCAGTTAATTATATTACACTAAAAGGCAAAATTAAGTTTCTTGATGAAATTGGCGCGCTGGGGGCCAAATACAATGTCGCAGACGATTTATCCAATGAGGAAGATGCGGTCACTGCGTATTTTACCGATACGCATATAGCAGAGAATCTGCTTCGCGTTAACATGTCGCTTTCGGGCTTCCCGCATCAAGCCGGAACCATGGAAGTGACAGCCGCCCCGGCCTATATCCTTGGCGAAGACGACGGCACGGCAGCATACAGCATTGCTTTAAATACTTCCCTTCCCGTTAAGTATATGCTGATGCACGCGCTTTTCCCTGGTGCTAATCAATCAACGGTAACAGCCCGCGCTGCATCACAGCGCCGCACACTCAATGTTACGCTGGTTGTCGACGTCTCCGGATCGATGGCCTGCCCGAGCATCACCGCTGATCCGACAAAAAGCTCCTGCGGCTGCCTCGTCCCACCCCAGCCGCCCGGCGGCTGCCCGAGCACCGGCAGGCGCTTTGACGATCTCGCCGATGCGATTGGCACCTTTATCAAGATGCTTGACATTGACCGCGACAACATCAACCTTGTCCCCTACAACATCTCCAGCTATCCCAAAACCGCCGCCCAACTCAAGGACGGCGCCGGTCTTGGCGCAAACACCCGCATCAGAGAGACCGACATCGACAACCTCATCCAATTCTTCAAGAACTCTTACCCTCCTTACGGCGAAACTAACCACTGTGATGCGCTGCTTGAGGCCTACATTATGAACTGGCTGCTGCACAGCGGAAAAATCCCCGGGCGGGAAAAAGAGACTGTTAATTATTTGTTTTTTACGGACGGCGCACCTACCGCCGGACGGCTCCTTTTTGCCTCCGCCGCAGCATCTGGTCTCTCTCCGAACAGCCTTGTTTATCAATTCCCCGACCCGGCAAATCCCGCCCAGACCCTTACCTACACGCCGGGCAGTTATGATTACATGCACTATTCGATTGCCTGGCTTAATTCGAACAATCAGTTTGCGCCAGGGCCTTCGGTGCTTGTCCCTTCGCGGCTGCTTTGCGGCGGAACCCCCGACTGCATGACGCCATCTGGCGAAACAAACCCGCCTGACGCAACAAAAGATACAGTGACGCGTGTTCCTCTCGCCCCACCTGCCCCACCTGCCGTCTCCGGGTACTGCGTTGCCGATGGCTTCGGGGCTACAGCGAGCGCTCCGCCGGTCAATGCCACATTCAACCCCCCGACGGTTCCCCCTGTTTATCCCCCCGAACTCCTGACCACAGATGTCGGCGATGTTCCAAATGGTGCGGCAACGAAAGTCTTTTCACCTTGTCTGAACAGCCTGCAATCGCAAAGGCCGGCTAAAGGCACCGATACCCCGCCCGCTTTCGGCGCAGCCTACAAAGACGGAACGTCCTTGCCATTTTCCAACTGGAGAGAGCAGTATTTTAACTGCGCAATTGAGCTTGCTGATTTTATCCGCACTCAGCGCGGCGTGCTTTATGTTGTCGGCTTGGGCTACCCCCCATATGAAGTCTCGCCATCGATCGTCACCAACGCAAATGCCATCAAGGTGGACCCCTATCAAAACATCAACGACGACTTCTATAGAAAGGACATATTCTTAAGCCGTCTTGCGCTGGATCCAGTGCAGAAATCAGTTGTGGATTCGGCATACTCGTCACGTTTTGGCGTGGCGCAGGCTCCGGAGTTCCAATATGACTCTTACACGACCCTTGCCGCCGCATCTCCTGGCGCCGCAAAATCTAAAGGCATCTATCTTCCGGCATATGATGCAGCCGATATCCGGCTGGTGTTTATTGAAATAGCGCGGAAACTTTTGCTAAAACTCGTCGAGTGAACCAGGAACACCTCGGTTTTTACCTTCCCCCGCCCTTGTTATTATCTATCGTTTTTTGGCCGAATTTGGCCGAAACCGGCAAAGATTGTGCGTCTATCGTCCGCCACAAAAGATAAAGACTAAATCGGCTTCAGCCGATAATTTGACGTAGGCGCGCCCAACCCTTCTTTTGCAGCTATGGTCTGGGATGCCCGCACATGCCTTTCCTGTAACAACGTCAGAGCACAGCTCGTTTCGGAAACGTAGAGTCTTATGACAAATAACAAGCCGCGAATTAAAGCAGCATTACTCATCGGCGCAATTCTGGTCTTCAGCGCATACTTAAGAAACGGCATCAACTGCGTTTCCGCCGAGGAGGAGCTGGTACCCCGCTCTCCTGAAGGAGTAAAGGACTACCCGACTCCAGCCTTGACGCCGACTCCTACTCCGGAGCCGACTCCCACTCCGGAGATCACGCCGACACCGACACCAACACCGCCTCAAGAGATCGATCCTTGCGATGATTATCCCATTAGCCCTGTCAAATATACAGTCGAGCATGATGGCGTCTACAGCACGTTCAAGGGGAGCACAGCCAACCAGTACAACGAGACGACATGGTATTCATCCCATGGCGACGGCACTGTTTGGGTCTGCATCAAGAATCCAAACACCGCCGGACTAACTGCAAATCAGGTCCATCGCAGCGATAATGTTGGCTGGCTTGGCCGCAAAAACGCCGACGTAACAGGCCGGGTAGACCGCGCAGTTGAGCTTCTCACGCCGGTGGCCGACAACCCGAATACCAAAGCTTGCTATGTTTGCGGCAATATCCGCAAAACCGGATGCTTCCACCCCAACGCACTGATTCAGCTTGCTGACGGCTCACTAAAGGCTGCCCGTGAAATTGCTGCCGGAGACGAGCTCTATAACCCGGTGACCAAACGCGCAGTTCGCGTGCAGCGCGTGGTGGAAGGACCGGAGGAGCTGGCCATGGTGGAACTTGCTTACGGAACCTTTACTCTTCGCGTCTCCCAAAAACACGCCGTAATGACTACCGGCGGAATTAAACAGGCCGGCGCGCTGAAACCAGGAGACATGATTTTTGACGGGGAAGGCCGTCCGCAGCAGCTTGGTTCCGTCACCTTGCTCCCTGTCGAGGAAGGTCAGTGGGTTGTGAATTTCGTCCTTGAAGGCGAATCGCGCAATCCTGAAGATAGAATGCTCCTTGCAGAAGGAATCATCTCAGGGGATCTTATCGTTCAGAACGACCTGGCGATAACCGCTGAAGAATAGTAATAAATAACGAAACGGAATTCTATATGAGAACCTCACTAATCCCGCGGGGAGCCGTCTGCACTGCTATGTTTTGCGCTGTATTTTCTTGCGCACAGCTTGCACAGGCACAGGGTAATAATGCGCCAGCGCCGGAAGCAGGCCTCGGCTTGAAATCAATTCAGCTCGCCAAGAGTACAGACGGCAAAAGCCGGGTGCTTAGCATCTCGCTGGTACCGGAGGCACGCTGCAACTTCGGTGACCTAGACATCATCGCGCTTGACTTGGGCACGCTTGGCGGCTCAGCCGAGCTTCAACTCACGGCCGAAGTCCTGGCAGGCGGCGAGCACCGGGTGTTTTTTGCCAAAGAGCCGCTTAATCAGGCTCGCGGGGGAACTTATACTATCGACCTTCCCGAGTTCAGCGCTCCGTCCGTGCTTGGCCTTTATCTCTGCTCAACGGCAAAACAAGGCGCGAAGGTTCCTTGCAGCACCAAGCGTCTTCTCAACTATCAGCAGCTATTCGGCCCGTATATGATCGATATGAAGCAGGCAGCTTCTGACGGAAAGCACTTCGGCCGAGCCCCCGCTCCCAAGGTCAGCCCCAAGCAGGTAGCTGATCGCATCTACTTTTTCCGCTTTTTAATCGCCGCCCAAGAAACCGTCGCATTTCCGTCTGCCGCGATGTCCGCCGAGCGCTATGCACTGCTCATGGAAGAATTGCATAACAAAGGCGTCAAAGTGCCGAACCCAGCGCAACTGCAAAAGGAACTGCAAACCTTCGGCACGACGCTCGGCTCAGAACCGCTTTTTCTTTCGGGCAACAGCGTAGCGCTCCGCCTGCCGTATTACGACAGCGCAAAGTGCGGCCAGTAAAGAAATTCAGCAAAATCGGGTTGTTTCAGCAACCTGCTAAACCACGCCAAGAAATGGCAGTTCCAGGTCCCGGGCAAGGGTGCGTGCGAATTCCTCTTCCTTTGCGCTTCGCTCCCGTCCTCGTAAATCACTCCGGGCGAACATCGGTACATCTTTGCTCCTGTCCGGGTGGAGCAAAATGACCTCGTACGGAACTTCAAAGCGTGCCGTTTGCGCGCAGGCCACACCGCGGTAGCAATCGAGTGCTTCCATCCATTCGAATACTCCCCGCAGATCCTTTCTTCCCCCCTTTACCATACGCTGCACTATTGCCCATGACTCGAGCAGAAAAAACTGATTGATCCCGGCGGGCAAAAATACCAACGCGGAGCCTAGAGCACAAAGCGCAAAAAAACCAAAGCCCGCTGGAATAACAAGACCCCGGTAATAAGGCCCGAGCATCAGTGAAAGGGCAAATCGCGCAAGCAGAAAACTGGCAAGCCCCGCGAGAATCAGCACAAAGCCGGTAAACGGATTGCCGCTCCGGTCACAGCGCCGGTAAGTCACACCATCCTGAACCCGCTTTACCCAATGAAAACGGTTGCCTTTGCTCGCGCGCCCTTGTTCAACAAAAAAGGCGCCAATCGCGCCGCCAACCAACAACGAAACTATGATGTACGCAAGTAGCATTGTTCCGTCCTCCAACCATTTCTTAGCATATCTGCCGCCGCGAATCATGTTAAAACTTTCCCAGCCCGCCGGGCTTCGTTTTTGTCCAGCCCCGCGCCGCACCTATTCATAGCTTCGGAATCACGATATAATTTTCCACTTAAAATGCTGCTATAGTTTATGCAATTAAGCAGGATACGTTATGCAGGACATAAGCAAGACGCTTGTCGCGCAGCTCCGTTTTATTACCGAGACAGACAAGCTGAAGGGCGTAGAGCGCCGAACAAAGCCAATCGGACTGGCGCGCCGCGAGAACTCAGCCGAGCATAGCTGGCAGGCCGCCATTTGCGCCATGATTCTCGCCGAACATGCCGATGCAGAAGTTAATTTGCTGCGCGTGCTCAAGATGCTGCTGATCCACGACGTGGTCGAAGTAGATACGGGCGATGTTTTCCACTATGAAAAGAAAGAGCACCAAGACTTAGCTGCACGCGAAGCTGCTGCTGCAAAACGTATCTTCGAGCTCCTTCCCGATACCCAGGCGCAGGAACTTCTTTCGCTCTGGCAGGAGTTCGAAACACGTCATACCCCCGATGCGCGTTTTGCCGCGGCAGTTGACCGTCTGATGGCTTATATTCTCAATCGCGCAAATAACGGCGGCACCTGGACAGAATATCAGCTCACGGAACGCGAAGTCCGCACACGAAACCGCGAGATGCGCGAAGGATCTTCAACTCTCTGGGGATGGTGCGAATCGGTAATTGATGAGGCCGTGCAGCTTGGCCATCTTGCTGGACACGGCATCAGCAAGTCTGACGGCGAGTAAGTCTTTACCGGAGACGCGCTGCGCCCTATGGAGCTAAATGCTTTAATTAGCTTATTTTCGGTTTAGGGCTTCTGCTCCAAACCGGAAATTTTATTGATTCTTCCGCGGTGGCGCTCGCCTGAGGAAAAGGCAGTTCCAATGAAGGTGCGCACGATCGCCAGAGCGACTTCCAGGCCTACAATCCGCTCGCCGACGCAGACAATGTTCGCATCGTTGTGCTCGCGCGAAAGCCTCGCGCTTACCGCATCAGACACGGCCGCAGCACGAATACCCGGCACCTTGTTCGCAGCGATCGACATTCCCACCCCGGTGCCGCAAACAAGCACACCGCGCTCGCTCTTTCCGGCGGCAACCGCTTCACTGACCAATGCTGCAAAATCCGGGTAATCCACTGATTCGCTGCTGTTCGCTCCCAAATCAATAACGTCATGCCCCTCTGCACTAAGCTCATCACGCAGCCGGTTTTTCAGTACAAATCCCGCATGATCCGAGCCGATAGCAATTTTCATTTCATCCTCATCTCTTTAGTGGTCACTGCCGCTGAAGATAAGAATACTACATGACTCGCAGCGGCTCTTCAACCGCGAAAACCGGGTGAAACATTCAGCGTTTTCTGTTAACTTGCGGCTCTATGCTCATAAACAATTCGCTTAACATACGCCACGCTCAGCCAAAGCGTTTGATGCTCGCGGCTCTTCTTCTTTTCACGCCCTCCTGTTTCCGCGCCGGACCTAATTACAGCCCTCCTTCTCCTCTTTTACCCGCGCAATTTCAGCAAGCCGGACGACAGGATGTGAAGTCCGGCCTGTCTGACATCACGCACTGGTGGACTGTCTTTGGTGATCCCTCGCTTGAGCACTGCATCGAGCAGGCCGGTGCGCAGAACCTCAGTCTCCGCACCGCTCAAGCTCGCATCGAAGAAGCGCGTGCAAATCTCGCCATTGCCGCCGGTGACTGGTTCCCCTTAGGCGCCGCGGACGGCCAGATCACCCGCGCCAAACAGTTTCCAGCCATAACCGATCCGACGGTGCGCACACGGAGTGCAGTGGGATTCTCGCTGAGCTGGGAGCTTGATCTTTTCGGCAGGGTCAGCCGCGCGGTCGAGTCCGCCTCAGCTGCCTATGAAGCGAGCGCGGAGGACCGCACCGCACTATTGGTTTCGCTCTACGCCGAAACTGCGCGCATCTATTTCACCCTGCGCCAGCTCCAGGCACAGCTCGAAAGCGCAAAAAGTAATATCGCGGCCCAGCGCGAAATTCTTCAGCTCACGCAGAGCCGCTTTGCCAGCGGACTTTCCAGCGGACTCGATGTTGCCCAAGCCGAACGCATTCTTGCCTCATCCGAGGCGGAACTCCCCAACTTGCGCATCGGCATCGTCCAAGCGTTGAATAATCTCGCAGTACTGCTCGGCAAGCATCCCGGCGAACTTCATCAGGAGCTCAGCACACCCCGGCCAGTGCCGGCGCCCCCGGCGTCGATTGTACTCGATATACCGGCATCAGTCATCCGCAGACGTCCTGATGTCCGCGCGGCAGAACGCAGGCTCGCCGCGCAAGCAGCCCAAGTCGGAATAGCCGCATCTGCCCTCTATCCTGCGTTCAGCCTTGACGGCTCGTTCAGCTATCACACTATCTCGCCTAACGGCGAGCGCGATATCTCTTGGAGCACGGGACCGTTCTTTTCCTGGCCGCTGCTCGATTTCGCGCGCATCCGCGCCCAGGTTCGCGCCGAAGAAGCACGAGCCAAGCAGGCTCTGCTTGGTTACGAACAGACGGTGCTGGATGCGCTCCGCGAAGCGGAAAACGCGCTTGCGGAATATGCCGAACAGCAGACTAAGGTAGCTGCTTTGGAGCGCTCGGCGGCGGCAGCGCAAAATACCCTCAAACTTTCCACGCAGCTTTACGCTGACGGCCTCGCAGACTTCGAAAACGTGCTGGATGCAGAACGCTCCGTATTTGTCACCGATTCGGCGCTTGAGCAGGCGAAGGGCGAACTCGCGGTTTCTCTTGCGTTTCTCTATAAGGCCTTCGGCGGCGGATGGGGCGCAGCAGAGACGCCAACCGCTCCTGCTAATGAAAATTGGAAAACCCCTTCCTCGATTATTGGCGGCTTGCGGCGCTGACGCTCGACCGCGGCTCAAACAAGCCCGCCCAGCCCCGCACGGGCAAAAACAGCGATAGTTTTTGCATCAATGATCCTGCCGTCGACAACAGCCCGTGCCACTTCGTCGCAGCTCATCGGCGCAAGTTCGATTATCTCGTCATCGTCTCCCGCGGCAGCCATCGGCGAAAGTTCGCGCGCGAGATAAAGGTGCTGAATCTCCCCGCAAAAGCCGGGAGCCGGCACAACCGTTCCCAGCGCGATCCACACCGCAGCGCTAAAACCTGTCTCTTCAGCAATTTCGCGCTTGGCGCAGGCAAGCGGCTCCTCCTCCGGCTCCAAAGTTCCTGCCGGGAATTCCAGGATCGTTTGCCCGATCGCGTGGCGGTACTGACGGATCAACAGCAGTTCTCCGTTTTCATTCTGCGGAAGAACAACAACCGCACCGGGATGAGCGACCACATCGCGAGCAACCACCGCCCCAGTCGGAATGCGCACCGTATCGTTGAATACAGCAAGAAGCCGTCCAGAGTACACTTTTCTTCGCTTGATGAGCTCGTATTTCGCTGTGCTCATTATTTCCTACGCGCCTACGCAGCGGCGGCACCGCCGGGCTTTTTGGGTTTGGTCGCGGTCTTGCCGATATATTCGAGGAATGACTTCTCAATTACCTGTCGCGCCATGACATAGACTTGATTCTTATCCTCGTGCAGGCTGAAAAAACCAAGCGGGATCTGAAAGCCGCCGCGATCGCGGATATTGCCGCCCCCGTAATACTGACCGCTTTCCGGCGAGACCCCCAACACTCCCTTCAGAAATTCGTCAGGATTTATCGTTTCACTGCGTGTGCGCAGCGAGCCGTCAATTGTTTTTTCGTCGACGATACCGAAGACGAGAACCGTGTCTGTGCCTTCGCGGGCAAGCAGCAGCTCGGCGACTTGCGGGATAGCATCGCGATCCGCGCCGCGGACAAACCCGACATCCGAAAAGATGAAGTTGTCGTGGATCCGCCGGTTAACGAGCGCGTTTTCAAACATATCGAGCATCGACGGAGAAAGCACCCGGCGCTCAATAAGTTCAATGACCTGCATATCCACACAGGGCGCTAAATACGCGCTTGCCTCATACTCCAACTGAGTAGCCAGCAGGAAGCGTCCTGTATCACTGCGGATACCGTGCATCAGCGCGGTCGCGAGGTGAACCTGGTCCGGGTCGCTCGGCGAGAGCCCCTTGGGAAACGCTGCGTGCAGATACTCGCAAAAAATCGAGGCAGTGCACGCAACATGCGGACGCACATCAACAAACATTGCCGGCGGGGGAGTAGGATCTTCGCGATGATGGTCCACAAAAGCTAAAAAACGCACTTCCAGCTCACTGAGCCGCGAGTCGATCGGTGTTGTGCCCCGCTGTGAGTCCACAATGCTGTAGCAGGCAAACGGCGATAAGTCGAAATCAGGGGAATATTTCACCAAATTGACAGCAAGCCGCTTCACCAGCGCGCGGTTCTCGTGATGGCTTACTGCGGCAAAACAGAGAATTGTGCTGTCGATATCAAACTGCCGCGAAATAAACGCAAGCGCCATCGCCGATGAAATAGCATCCGGGTCCGGCGTGCCCAGCATGATGATTAGCTGACTCTGCCCGCGGAACTTCTCCAGTGCACCAGCAAGTTCCTGATATGGTCCTGAGCGTTCAGGAGACCGCTTAGCCACGCTCCCTCCCACTGCGGGAACCGGAACAGAACGCACCGCAGGCTCCACACCCGCCGCTGATGCCTCATCATTGTTTTCTAGCGAAACTACACTCTTTGGCGTCACAGCCTTTATCGCCTCTTTAAGATTTTATTACTCTGCCTTTGATACGACGCTCGGCTGTCTGTAAACGATTCGATTTTAGAATCACGCAAAACACACAATCATAATAACAAATTACCCTCTCTCGCCAAAGCTTCATCTCAGTAAAGCGGTCCTTTTCCAAGCAGCGAGTTCGGTTTCTTCCGGGAGACAACTCTGAAGACACTACCGCTACATTTACTGCGAAACCTCAATTACCTTGTTCCTAAAGAAAACGAATTCCTCGCATGCTCTGCACCTATCTAAATCAAAAAGGATTTGCGCGTACAACCTTTGCGCCTAAGCATGCAAGAAGAATCGAATAAAAACACTGATTCGCTTAATGAACTTCTATTCAGCGCCGCAGGAACTCTGGTGCACGCGCGCGAGCGGTCTGTGCTGTTGGTCGAGGACACGGCGGCGCATGCCGCGATCATTCGGCGTGCGCTCGACCCCAGCATCTGGGCTGTGCAGCATGTCACGCGTGGAAGCTTGGCGCTTGATGCATTCAGCGAAAATCCGCACGCTATTGTGCTGTTGGATCTCTCGCTTCCCGACAGTTCAGGCCTGTTGGTGCTCAAGCGCCTGCGGGCACTCAATGCCGATGCTCCAATTATTGTTGTAACATCGATTGATCAGGTAAGCATGAGCGTGGAAGCTATGCAGGCCGGGGCGTGGAACTACGTCGTCAAAGCCGATCCCAAGGAAACCGCCGCACGCATCACCAGTGCCGTGGAAGAGGCCTGGCAGCGGCGCATCAAAAGCGCTGAGGCGCGCTTGGTCGACCAAGCGCGCATTGCACAGCTCGTGCGCAACGAAAGGCTTGAGGCCGTAGAAAGCTTGATGCGCGCACTTTGCACTGAGGTCAACAATCCGCTTAGCGGCATTCTCGCGCTTGCGCAAATACTACTTGAGCACCGCAATCTCGAACCCGATCTGCGCCAGATTGCTGAGAACATCGCGCTTTCTGCCGCAAAAGCGCTCGAAGTCGTGCAGCGGCTTTCCCCTGAAGACCCATCATCGCCATAAAATCAAGGACTGAACACACCGCGGCATTAATCAGCGCGAAAACTCTCTGAGTTCTGATTATTATCCGAATTGCCCAGGTGAAAGCCGAGCTGATGCCGGGGCGGCACACTGTCGCAGCGAAGGATTTCGCCAAGGCCTGGACGGCTAACTTAGCTTCTTTTCTCACTGGCCCTTCTTATGCAGCAAACGATCGATCTGCCCGATAATGCCCCTTATTCTCTGTTCGGCATCTAAATTGGCGCGCCCGGTTATGCTGTGCTCGCCGTAACGGCGCACGATGTCGGCAAGCCGCTCATCGTAACTGACGATCTCGCCGCCTTGCTTTACTTGCATATCCCAATACGTGATCAGGCTGGAAATGAGATGATCCCCAGGCGGCGGCAGGACTAGTCCAAGCAGCTCTGCCTCTTCAGGGGAACAGCTATGGCCGACAATAAGTTCAGCAATATCGCGCGCCTCATGGGCGCAAAGAAAGTTATAACCGTCCAGCGGATGAAAACCAGTCTGCGCGGCGCGCGTACTATAACCGATATCGTGGAGCAGGGCGGCGACGTACGCCAGTACTTCGTCGATATTTTGCCCTGGATTTAATTCATTGATATCCCGCGCACTCTGGCGCACGCGCTCAGCGATAACCTGGATATGACGCAGCCGGTCGGGCATCAGAGCAAATGCCTCCCTCACGAAAGACTCCACCTCTGCCGCAACATGTAAATCGGGCTCCACTTTCCACCCCCAGAATAGTCCCGCCGCCCTTATCTAATCGCTCCAGACCACCGCGACGCGATTTCTAATAGCATTCCGAGCTGCGGTTTATCTGCCTGATTGACCTAGTTTCAGATATATCTTATTCCGTTATCACGCCTTGCGGAAAAGGGATTGTTTGCTTCCAAAGGAACCCATGTATCATCAATTTGGTGCGGTTCTAGTTTTCATTCTTGTTGGTGCCGCTTTCGTCACCGCCGGACTTCTTGCCGGGCGCTTAATTCGTCCGCGCCTGAGCGCCGGTCAGAAGCACGCCATTTACGAATGCGGCGAGCCGACAATTGGAAGCTCCTGGATCCGCTACAACAGCCGCTTCTACAATGTCGCTCTCGTTTATCTGCTTTTTGACGTAGAGGTAATCATCCTGGTCCCGGCGCTCCTGGTTTTTCGCGAGAAAACTGCTGCTGGATTTGCCGCCGCACCGCTCGTTTGTCTCCTTTTCTTCATTTTTCTTCTTGCGCTTGGACTTGCTTACGAATGGTTTTACGGCAATCTGGACTGGATTCGCAGCGCCGATGCGCTAATCGAGTCTTCTCCTGCTTTTACGCCGGAGAAAAGCTCCGTTGAACAATGACGCATCAACCGCCAAAAACACCCCAGGATATGCTTCGCGAGGCAATCGCCGAACCAGCTCAGTTGCGCCGTTATCTGCATTACTTAAAGACT
>JAKPSH010000234.1 GCA_029555385.1 Pseudomonadota bacterium | reverse complement strand
GGAAAAGCCCGCGCTGAGCCTCGGCCGAACCAAGCAGCATCAGCGGCAGGATACCAAAAGCAACCGTTTCAAATACCGGCAGGGGCGAAAGTTCACGCCCACAAGCCTCAACCAGGACTTGCGCAGCAAGCACACCCAGGCCGCCACCCCCTAGATTCTTCGGAACGGGGGCAGCGAGGAAGCCATCCCGTGCCAGGCCATTCCACACTGTCTCAACGGCCTCAGCGCTCAGCATCCCGGCAAGGCTGCTCGCATCGCAGGAACTGGGAACAGTGTTCAATACGGTACTCCGGCTTCCAATTTCAGAAAAGAAGTCCCGCACAGCAGAACGCAATTCCAGCAGCTCGGTAGAGAGAAAAAGGTCCATCTTGGATGCTGCTCAATACAAACCGAGAGAAGCTTTGAGATCCTCCGGTATCTCCCACGGCGGGTCAAAGACAACTTCAACTTCAACGCGGCGGATACCCGGGATCTCCAGCGTTCTTTCCCTAACTTCACGCACAAGATACGCACCCGCCGGACACCCGATGGAGGTAAACGTCATGCGGATGTTAATCTGCTCATCTCCAATATCAATGTCGTAAATTAAACCGAGCGTCCAAAGATCAATTCCCAACTCCGGATCAATGATTGTTTCAAGCACCCTTACCACGTCTTGCGTTGTCGGAGTTGGCGCGTGATCTTCCATCATCGACTACCTTGAAAGGTCCAGGCGCTATATTCAGCTCAAGCTTTGAAGCCTGGATTACAATAGAACTATCAGAAAGTTTGCCTCAGAAGAGACTCGTTCAGCAATGTGCAGATTTGCAGCCTGCCCGGCGGGAACAAGAAAAAACACAAAAAACGGCCCATTTAGGGCACTAAAAAACCGCCCCAGCATTACAACCTCGCCGGAACGGTTCTCGTTTTACGGGCCTGCCAGGAACACGCTCGGTGCTCCCAGCAGCCGTTACTGTGAAGATAACAAAGTTACTTCGCAGCAGCCTTTTTCGCCGCAGCTTTTTTCTTTCTGCTGACGGAACGAACTGGTTTCTTGCGAACAGCAGCGGCCTTGCGGGCGGTCTTCTTCGGAGCAGCCTTCTTCGCGGCTTTCTTCTTCGGAGCAGCCTTCTTCACGGCCTTCTTCGCAACTTTCTTCTTCGGAGCGGCTTTCTTCTTTGCTGCCATAACTATTTTCCTCTCTTTCTTTCTTTTATCTTTGGCGGCAATCATTTTCGATTGCGCCGTGATAATCTGCGTATCACACAAGCTACTTAATAAGAATCATCCACATCCACCCCACAACAACCTAACACATACAACTGATTACCGAAACAAATAATATTTGTCGACTAGATTTTTATCAGACTCCGATCGACGACGGCAAACTCTTTCTTCAACCTTACCTGCAGACCGGAGCTCCTGACTCCTATTCTTCGATGTCGTGCAGACGAGAACGTTGCAGGTAAATACAGTTGTGACTGCTCAGATCAAGCTAAGCGCAGAGATCTAGCGGTGAGTGGAGACTGAGTTCATCAACCACGCAGATAGTATTGAGCAGCAACCTCGCTCCTAACTCCGCAGCCGCTCGACACTTAGCGCATCGCCAGCACAGAGACGCACGCACAACCGCCGCTCCAGCCAGAAACACGCAAAACCTTAAAGATTCCAGGGGGTTTGGCGTCGAATAAATTATGTATTCTGCGCTCCGGCACGCTCACAAGTGGAGTCTTGTTCACCAGAAACAATGCGCCTTGCAACCTCTGCTGCTCACCGTATCGAGCGCATTGAGCCTGCGGCTAAAACGGATCAGCGCGCTCGATTTGTGCAGCCCGCGCCAAGATGTGATGGCAGGCCATTCCGCACAGCGGGCGAACTCATCAAGCAAGAAACGATTACCGTCGGACACAGCGCGATGCGCCATCAAATACAACGAATACTGTCAGCATTTAGATTGTAAAATTAACTGCGCATGGCGTACGGATATCTCTTCGTTCAAGTGAGCGACTCCAGCCAGGGCATGACTGTACAACGACCGTTTCAGGCATCTAGATGAGTGGGTGCGCGCCCCCCGCTCCACCGCCGTTAGATCGCTCCTGGCAAGACGTGGGTAGATTTGGCTGACCCCTTGGGCAGAAGGCAGCGGTAAGCTTCCACCGTCAGGCAAGCCGTATTCATCCAAGAATAACGTCTCGCCTGCCGCACCCCCCGGCGGCTTAAATCCAGTTGCTTTGACGGATCGGCAAGCAAAGCCGACACTGCCGAGACCCATTCGGAAATATTACCGTCTTCGCACAAAATCGCACTGTCGATGCCAGCTACTTCCGGAATCGAAGAGTTCTTTCCGGCCACAACTGGCACACCGCATGCCATAGCTTCAAGGACCGGAAGACCGAATCCTTCGTACAAGCTGGGAAAGACAACGGCATCTGCACACTGATAATAGCTTCGCAGGAGTTCATCTGGAACAAATCCCGGACGCCGCAAATTTGCTGTAATTTCCAGCCTCTCCGCCTCTTTAAGAAGCTGTGGCAGCTGATCATCGTTCTCGTGCTTACCCACCAGCACCAGCAGCGGACGGTTGCGATGGGGCCAGACGCGGAGCACCTCGGCAAATACGCGAAGCAAAAAAGGAACATTTTTGCGCGGATCGATTCCGCCAACATAAAGCAAGATGGGATTCTCGACGGGCAGCGCAAGCAGCCGGCGTTTCTGTGCTGCTTCCTCACGCCAGTTGCCCGGAGAAAGATCGCGGGCAGCAAAATTTTCGCTCACGGCCAGGGGGGTGACAAAGATTCTGTCCGGCTCTACCCCCAATAGGTTCACCACATCCTGTTTTGTTGCCTCACTGATTGCGAGCACACCAAGCGAACGTTTGATTGCTTGGTATTCAAGAAACCTGGCGAACTTGAACCGCAAGTTCGCCTTATTCGCACGATACAGGTGGGGGAATCGCAGGGGAATGAGATCGAGCACCGTAACCACCTGCGCGACTCTCGATAAGGCAGGAGCATCACCATGCGCAAAGAAATGCATCATACTTACCCCAGTCTTCGCTATACGGCGCGCGAAGAGCACCTGACTCTCAAAGGTCATCTTGCCAAATGGCAGCCAGTCAATAACCCGGCGATCGCATACGGTGGGGCTAAGCTGGCTGGACCCGACAAGCCGAAATGCCAAATCTGGCGTCTTGCCCTCTCTGCTGAGCTGCTCCAGGTTCTTGATCAACTCACCAGCGTAACGCCCGGTTCCGCGACCAAGGTGAGCCTTAAATCCGGCTTCCAAGGCGCGCGCATCGAGACCAATATGATACATAGACTTAAAAGTCCTCTATCCGGCGGCGAGATGCGCCGACCTCTCAAAATGCCGAATAATGGGCTGCAAAAGCCGGTTTTCCAGGTTTTCCCGAAAACGAGAAAGCGAGAAAGCGGCAGCCCGCTTTCGACCCTGCTCCACAAGCCGGCTGCGCACCAAGTTGTCCGTCAGAATAATTTCCATCAACTCTGCAATCTCCGCGGGGCGTTTGCGTCCAACCAAAATACCGCCAGAACCCAAAGTCTCAGCAACTGCTCCCGCATCATAGGCGATCACCGGAACAGAAAAATGCATTGCCTCCAGAATCGGCATGCAGAACCCTTCGTGTTCACTAAGGCAAATGTATAAATCCGCCTGCTCATAAAAGGCGCGAAGCTCACTGGCCGACACAGAACCCACAAAGAACACGGCATCACGCAACTGAAGCTCGGATACCAGACGACGCAACTCAAACGAGTAAATTTCCGTATCAATATCCGTGCCAATTAACCAGAGACGGCTTTGCGAATTGATTTTGTGCCGGTAAAAATAAAAGGCCTTAATGATATCCTCAATACGCTTGTTCGGCGCGATGCGGCCCACGTGAAGGATATTCTTCCCGCCATGCGCCCGAAGAATGCTGTTGATACCGGCATTAGCCACAACCGCCCATTGCTCTTCATCCAGCAGCAGCGGCAGCGTTCCCGCCGGCACACAGCCAAGCTTGGCCAGCTCTTGGCAGTTGAATTCAGAGTCGGCCAGAACTAAATGAGCATTGCCCATGACTTCGGGCAGTTCAGCGAAACCTTGCCGCAGATCGGCCGCCACCCGGGCATTGCAGCGCTCGAACCAATGCACTGGAGTCAAGTTGTGGAAGATCGCCGCGCGAAACGCATCCCGCTGCTGCAAGAAAAGCTGATTCAGCGGCGAAGCGATTGAATAATGCAATATGACGGCTGTTTTCAGCCCATCCTGCGCCGCGGCAGCGGCTTCCTTGTCGAAATCAAGCCAGCTCCTGGTTTGTCCTTTGAGCTTTTCGTGGGTATGAACCGAATATATTTCACTTGGAATTGACATCTGACGAAGCATGCGCTGTATCGTCCGCGCTTCGCCGGATATCGCATCTCCGTAGTTAAGAGTATGAACAAACTGGTTTACTTGCACCTTGGACATATTCATCCGAAGCACCCCCGCGCCGCTTTGCTAAACCAATTCGGCAAATTCTTCACGATAACGATTAAAAATCCAGTTTCCAACGCAGAGCGTAATACAGGACACGCCGAACGTAATCAACAGCGGGCGCAGCCCGGGCAGCGTCCCTTCGATAAAAATATTGTGATACATCTGGGTAAAAACAGCGACCGGGTTGAGCGTCAGGCTGAGGCGGAAGCGTTCAGGTACATTCCCAGCCGGATAGATAATTGGACACAAGAAGAACCACAGCGTCATTAAATTGCCCAGGATGTGCTGGATGTCGCGGTAGCGCACATTGAGCGCCGAGAGAGCCAGACTGAGACCGAGGAGAAATAAAAGCTCAATAAGAATCACAACGGGCAGCATGAAGAAGCCAACACCCGGCAGCACTCCGACGATAAACATAAATCCAACAAGCAGCGGCACGGCAAAAAGGAAATTAATCAAATTCGTCAGCACGGAAACAAGAGGCAGGATATGCGGCGGAAACATGGCCTTGGTAATCAAACTGCCGCTGGCACTGATCGACCCCGTTGCTTCAATTAAGCCGGAAGAAAACCAAATCCACGGCAGCAAACCAGCAAAAAGAAACAACGTATAGTGCTCAACGTCTTGGAAGCGAATGTAATACTGAAACACCAGGGAATATACGGCAATTAAACAAAGCGGATTTAAGAACGACCAGATGAATCCCAGGAAGGATCCGCGGTACCTGGCGTTTAAGTGACGGCCAACCAGCGCCCAAATCAGCGCCCGGTAACGCCAAATCTCATAGATATTCCGTCTCATCGCGCGCTCCTCTCACTCTCCGGCTGCTCGGCTCTTTTGGCGGCGTTTACCCCGCAATTCCTGCGCACGCGCCGGATAATTTGCTGCAAAACTCCACTCATGTTCGGGTTTATAAACCCCGGAATATTTCTCCGGACTGCGCACGGCAAATTTGTGCATCCGGTGGTGATAATCAAATGGCAACCCATCGCTCTTATGGGCGGCCACATCAATGTAATATGTGTTTTCCAGCAGCCCCAGCCGTTCAATCCGGTAACGATAAACACCTTCAACGGGGTAGCTTGTGATTTTGGCAGAATCCGGAAGCGGTGCGCTTATTTCGTCGATATCCGTATTCGCGCCGTGCACCTCCAGGCCGTCAGCGCGCAAAATCCCTACCCCAAACACCAGGTCATCGACGTAACGATTAATCCGGTAGCTTACTTCTACACAAACAGCATCATCGGAATGAAACAGCCATTTTTCTTCTCCCGCAGCGTCACACATACGCACCCGGCGAATTTCAACATCACCATTGCCCCAGCGCCTTTGCTCGGTGCTCTCCGGCGTCTCAGCCTTGCACCAATCCGGGGAGTCCTGGCTCTCTGGCGCCGGATTCTGCGCGCTGTTGTATGAAAAAAGCTTGCCTTTCTCCTCTTCCTCAATGCTCCGCAGATATTCATCAATCACTTCACGCGGAGCACCCCGCCGCCTGATTCGCCCGCTGTCCAGCCAAACAGCCTCATCGCACCAGCGAAGCACGGCATTGAGATCGTGACTGACCAGAACCAAAGTCTTTCCCTGCCGCTTAAAATCACTGATCGTTTCCTGGCAGCGGCTGATAAAAGCCGCATCCCCGACCGCAAGCACCTCGTCAATCAATAAGATATCCGGCTCGGTATGCACGGCCAAACTGAAGCCAAGGCGCATATACATTCCAGACGAATAGGTCCGCACCGGATCATCGATAAAATTCTCAAGTTCCGCATAGCTGACGATGCGAGCGAACTTTTCTTGAATTTCCGCACGGGATAGACCATACATAATGCCGCCCAGCGCGATATTTTCCCGGCCGGTAAAATCCGGATGAAATCCGGCGCCAAGTTCAATTAGAGCGGAAATCCGTCCGCTTGCAGCAATGCTTCCCGTATCAGCGCGATAGATCCCTGAAATAAGCTTAAGCAGAGTTGACTTGCCGGAACCGTTTCGTCCGATCACACCAACGGAACTTCCCGGCTCGAGGCGTAAAGAAAAATCGTTTAGAGCTTCAGTGAAGTTCTCGCTGTGCGAAGATCTGCGAAGCAGTGTTCGCACCAGGTCGCCCTTCAGCGTCGTGTAGCTCTGTTTCGTAATCGTTCGCTTATGGAAACGTTTGGACACTCTGTCCAATACCACGCTGCCGGCGGGCAGCGCGGAGCCGTTGTTTGTTTCGCCGAGCAGGCGGGCCATCAGTTCGTCTAACTTGGAATTACTTTTCATCTGTAAGATCAACAAGAACTCCCGGAGGGGCGTTTGTTTGTCCGGCAGCCGCCGCACTCCAGTTAGCTGCTCCATATTAAAGCTAACCGGATTTAAGATATTGCGGCTAATTTCTACTAGCGAATTTATAGGTTGTCAAACAACAATAACCGGTTAAATATGCGCAAATGAAAGAAATGAAATCCAGCACTGCGGTCACGGCGCACATCCGCAACCTGAAGAAGTGCCGCCGGTGCGCAAAGATGATCCCGCCCGTAGTTGCGGGTGAACCCGTGGCGTCCAAGGTTCTGCTCATCGGCCAGGCCCCGGGAAGCAGGGAAGGCTCCTTCGGCAAGCCCTTTGCCTGGAGCGCCGGGAAAACTCTCTTCAAGTGGTTCAAGACGATAGGCCTCGATGAAGAAGAAGTCCGAAATCGCATTTACTTCGCTGCCGTCTGCCGCTGCTTTCCGGGTAAGGAAAAAGGGCATGATCGGGTGCCTGACGCCCAAGAAATCCAAAACTGCTCGCGCTGGCTCCGTGCCGAGTTCTCGCTGCTTAAGCCGCACTTGGTGATTCCTGTCGGCAAACTCGCTATTGGGCAGCTTTTAGAATTCGATAAGTTAGAAGATGTAATCGGCAAGAGCTTTAGTATTCAGTTCTTAAAAACACGGACGGACATAATTCCACTGCCCCACCCTTCCGGTGCGTCGACGTGGCACCGGCGCGAACCAGGGAGAAAGCTCCTGGCAAAAGCTTTGCAGCTAATGGTAAAGCATCCGGCACTGCAAGCCATTATAAACAAGGGATCCACTAAGAATCGGCAGTGAGCAGCGCTCCGTAAACTCACTCTTCGTCTGTCTCTTCGTCATCCATCAGATCGATCTTCTTTTCGACTTTTGGCTGAACAACTTCATCTGCGTTTTCCGGCGGATGCTCTGAACATTGGTAGGCGATAAAACACAAGAACGCGACGATAACACCCAAAAGTGCAACCGCGCGGAATACTGGTTTTGCTGAAGTGGGAAAATTCTCCGGGAAATCCTGGTCGGAAAGCTGAACTGTTTTCTTTTCGGAATCGGCCATAGATTACATTATCTAATAATAATTGTATTCAGCGGCAACAAAAACCTTGTTTTATGACGTGGTTCGACCCGGACCTGCCGTAAAATAGGCTCCGTTGCGCAAGCGCGAGATTCTGAACGAGATAAGGGGGGAAACCGGAAATTGACGGCATAAACCGCCTCTGTTAGTTGTGATATCTTCAGGGCCGTTCGCAAGGCCCATTCAATGACTCTCTCGATAGTTATAGATAAGGAGATAATAATGGCTGGCCGTGTTTTCAATTTTAATCCCGGACCCGCGGTTCTTCCCGTGGAAGCACTAGAAACTCTGCGGGATAACCTGCTGAACTACAAAAATTCCGGCATCGGCATTCTGGAGATGAGCCACCGCGGCAAGGATTTCGAAGGTATCTTAAACGACGCCGAAGGTCTGCTTCGCGAACTGCTGGAGATTAACGACGATTATGCGGTCATCTTCGCAACCGGCGGCGCAACAAATCAGTTTTCCATGGTGCCGATGAATCTTCTCGGCAAGGGCCAGACCGCTGATTACATTATCACCGGTTCGTGGTCTAAGAAAGCTTGCGCGGAGGCAAAGAAATTCGGTGAAGTTCATATCGCGGCTTCTTCTGAAGACAAGAAGTTCAGCTATATTCCCAAGCAAGTCTCATTGTCGGACAAACCTGCCTATGTACATTTCACAAGCAACAACACGATATATGGCTCGCAGTTTCGCAGCGAACCGCAGGCCGGGGATGGCATGCTGGTCTGCGATGCTTCATCTGACTTTCTGCACAAGAAGATCGAGATTAAGAAATACGGCTTAATTTACGCTGGAGCCCAAAAAAACCTCGGGCCTGCCGGCGTTACCCTTGTGATTATCCGCAAGGACTGGCTTGAACGAACTCCGCAGGGCCTGCCGATCATGATGGATTACAATACTTACGTTAAAGAGCGGTCGCTGTATAACACCCCACCTGTCTTTGCGATATATGCCGTGGCCGAAGTGCTGAAATGGGTGAAAAAGCAGGGTCTTGCTGTTGTGCAAAAGCAAAATGAAGAAAAGGCGGCAATGCTCTACAAAACCATTGATGAAAGCGCAATGTACAAAGCAGTTGTTGAACCGGACAGCCGCTCGATAATGAATGTTGTTTTCCGTCTCTCCAGCGAAGAACTGGAAACAAAATTCGTCAAAGAAGCTGCCGCCCGCGGTTTTGCCGGATTAAAAGGGCATCGCAGCGTGGGCGGTATCCGGGCGAGCATTTACAACGCCTTCCCCATCGCCGGCGTTGCTGCGCTGGTGGAATTCATGAAGGAGTTTGAGCGCCAAAACAGCTAGCCCGAACATAAGCGAATAAGTCTGCTGCAGGCGGAATTCCCCCTGAAAGTCGCTGAATCGCGCATATTTGTGGCATTCCGCGGGTGAAAGCTGGGTTAAAATAAAACTGTCATCCCGAGCGCAGGAGCCGTGCTTAAAGGCAGGGTTTATTGCGCGAGGGATCTCACGCCTGCACAGAGCAATGTGTGCCTCCGCTGGGGACGAACACGAAGGCAGAGCCAGGCAAAATTAATAATTAAGTGATTTTTATCGCTGCTGTGCCATCAATTGCGTCTCCACCCGGGATTGACCCTGCACCGGGGAACTTTGAGATCCCTCGCGCGGTGACGTCTGCCTTTTGGAACAACCGGTGGGCTCGGGATGAGGAGAAAAGATGACCGCTGCGCATCATCGCCTGCGCGCTGGCTCGCAGCCATTGGTCTGGACCACCAGGCGAGCGACAGCGAAGGGAGGCCAAGGGTTGCGCCGGGTACAAAAGGTCGCGCCTTCAGCACCCGGCAGCATCGCTCTGGGCGAAGTCTCTGGACCGCACATCAAGGCAAAATCTATTCGCTTATTTCAGGGCAGAATGCTGAAAAGTAATCACGCGATGACCATGTAAAGAGAACATTACTGGTCCGGCTTTCTTCCCCTTCCTTACTCTTCCAGGGAAAACCCTATTTTCAGCGTTACCTGCCAGCGCTTCACTTTGCCGTTTTCAATGTTGCCGCGTGTTTCGGTGACCTCAAACCAATACATGTTGCGCACCGTCTTGGCTGCGCGGGCAAGCGCATTTTGCACCGCATCTTCGATGCTTTTTTCTGAAGTACCTACCGCCTCGAAAAGTTTATACACCGGGTCGCTCATATGTGCTCCTTAAGCTAAACACTAAAACAAAATTCGTGTGCGGATATTTATCCCCAGCGCGGAGATCTGCTCCCGCACTTCTTCGCTCACTTCCTTGCTTACATCCATAATCATGTAACCAATGTTCTTGTAAGTGCCGAGATACTGACCGTTAATATTCGCCCCCAAACTGGAGATAACATTGTTAATCTCCTTAAGCGCTCCCGGTACGTTTTTGTGCACGTTGAGGATGCGGTGCGAATTATCGTCCATCGGCAAGCTCACCTGCGGGAAGTTTACGGCCCCGACAGTTGCACCTTCGTCGATAAAGCGAACAAATGTCGCCGCTACTTCTTCACCAATCTTATACTGCGCTTCCTCGGTACTGCCTCCGAGATGCGGAGTAAGAATCACATTGGCCAAACCAGTCAGACCGCAGTCGAAGGGTTCGTCATTGGACTTGGGTTCCCCCGGATACACATCGATCGCCGCACCGCCAAGGTGGCCGCTTTCAATGGAATCCCTGAGTGCCGAAAAATCAATGAGCGTGCCGCGGCTGGTGTTGATGAGATAGGCTCCTTTTTTCATCTTGCCCAGTTCGTTTCGGCCAACGAGCGGCTGGCCCGATGGTGTGGCCGGAACATGCAGCGAGACAAAATCCGCCTCGGCAAAAAGCTTATCCAGCGACTCGACCTGCCGCGTATTTCCCAGCGGAAGCTGCGGACGCAAATCGAAGAAAATCACGCGCAGACCGAGAGCTTCCGCAATGATCCCGACCTGCTGGCCAATATGGCCGAAACCGACGATGCCAAGCACCTTATCACGCACCTCAAAACAGCCTTTGGCTGATTTCTTCCAGCGGCCTTCGTGCATTCTGCGATTGCCGTCTCCGGCTTTCCGCGCCAGGGCAATCATGTGCCCGATGGTCAGCTCTGCCACACTGCGCGTATTGCCGTAAGGCGCATTAAAAACAGGGACGCCGTGTGACGTCGCTGCGTCAAGTACCACTTGATTTGTGCCCACGCCGAAGCAGCCTACGGCAAGCAAGCGCTGCGCAGCCTCGAAATGACCCGCAGTCACTTTCGTCTTTGAGCGAATTCCCAACACATGAACATCCTTGATCCGATCCAAGAGCGCCTCTTCTTTAAGCGAACTAGGATCTGCTTCAACAGCGTAACCTGCGTCTTGCAGCTTTTTTACGGCAACAGCATGCACACCTTCCAACAGTAGAATCTTAAT
>JAKPSH010000237.1 GCA_029555385.1 Pseudomonadota bacterium | reverse complement strand
TCGCTATTCGCGTCGAAGACGACGGCCGGGGAATGGACCCCAAGCGCATCCGGGAAAAGGCGCTGGAAAAAGGTCTGATCGGTCCAGAGCATGAACTGAGCGATGAAGATCTGCTGCAGTTGATTTTTGAACCCGGTTTCTCGACGGCGAAAGTGGTGACAGATATCTCCGGCCGTGGAGTTGGTATGGATGTCGTGCGAACCAATATCGAAAATCTGCGCGGACGGGTAGCGATTGAATCCCGGCTTGGGCAGGGTTCCGTCTTTACGATCGAACTGCCGATCACTCTCGCGATCATTGATGGGATTGAAGCATCCGTTGACGGAAAAAAATTCATCATTCCGACGCGATCAGTAGAGGAACTGGTCAAACCGGCGCCGGAGAGTGTCTCGACGACCTTGGGGCACGGAGAGACGCTGTATTTTCGCGGCAAGTTTTTGCCGCTGTTTCGCCTCAGTGATGTCTACGGTTTGGGCAACGCTGCCGCTGAAGCTAAAGAAGGAACGGCTCTTGTCCTGCGCAATGGACATGAACAAGCCGCACTCTTAGTTGATGAAATTATGGGCAGCTGTCAAACGGTAATCAAGAGTCTCGATACGATGGTTGAACAAGCGAAAGGATTTGCTGGGTGCAGCATTATGCCGGACGGGTCAATCGGTCTCATTGTGGATCCTCGTGCGCTTATTGATTATGCGCGAACCAACATGCGCATCCGGTCCGTCAATTCACGGGAAAAAAACGAACCAGGCAATAACGGGGTGGATCTGGTCCGGTCTGGGATCGGCGTCGATGAATAACGGTGACTTCAGGAAATTCAGAGACCTCATTTATCAAGAGAGCGGCATTGCTTTAAGCGATGATAAAGTGCCGCTTCTCAAAGGGCGGATAGCGAAACGCCTCCGGGTCCTCGGACTGAGCGATGAGCGCGATTATCTGCGCTACATTACGGATGCTGAGCATGCTGAAGAAGTCGTGCAGCTAATTGATGCAGTTTCGACAAACGTTACGTTCTTTTATCGCGAACCGAAGCATTTTGAATTTTTCGCGTTATTGTTAAAACGGTGGGAAGAGGAGCGGAAGAAATCAATTCGCATTTGGTGTGCTGCCGCGTCGAGTGGCGAAGAGCCTTACACGCTGAGCATCGTTTGCCGGGAAACGCTTGGTGAATCACCAATTGATGCCCGCATTTTAGCAACTGACATCTCGACCAAGGTTTTAAAGAAAGCAGCGCAAGGCGAATATCGCGATGAGCAGTTTCGCGAGACGCCGTCGTGGATTCAAAGAAAATATTTCAAAAAGATTGGCGAAAATGGATCCGCGTGCTGGAGCGTGGCGCCAGAAATTCGTGATGCTGTGCTTTTCCGGAGGTTAAATTTGTCAAAATTCCCTTATCCTCTGCGCGGCAGTCTTGATGCGATATTCTGTCGTAATGTGATGATCTATTTCTCGCGTGAAATGCGCCAGCGCGTAATCGGAGAACTCGAACGCTTGCTTGTGCCGGGGGGATATCTGTTTTTAAGTCATTCCGAAAATTTGCTGGGGATCAATACAAGACTGGAGACGGTGAAGGTATCTGTTTACCGGAAACCATTATGCAGTTAGCGAATTTACTGGATTATGGCATGGTAAGTAATGCTGGGATTGCCGAACTTGTTGTCAGCGGTGACCCAGACGTAGTGCTTGCGGCGCCGAATCTCGGATCTTGTATTGGTGTTGCTGCCTGGGATCCTAAAACAAGATTTGGCGGGGTTATACACTGTCTGCTTCCATCTTCGGCCAGTGATCCCGAGAAAGCAAAGCAGCGGCCCTATATGTATGTTGATGTCGGTGTGCTGGCGCTGCTCCGGCGGCTGCTGGCGCAAGGCGCAAATAAAAGGGACTTGATTCTTACCGTTGCTGGCGGGGCGCAGATTAGTGACGAGAATAACGTATTTCAAATCGGTAAGAAAAACTACACGATGCTGCGGAAAGTTCTCTGGAAGAACAATATACTGATTGCTGCCGAAGATACCGGCGGTAACAGTTCGCGAACTATTGCGCTTCATGTCGGCTCCGGCGAGACATACGTGCGAGTCGGCTCGCAATTTCGCAGGTTGCGCTGAGGGAGTGTGTCATTATGGGCTACAAAATATTGATCGTCGACGATTCCAATATCGTGCGCAAGGTTTTGATGAAGAGTCTGCGCCTGGCTGGGCTGGACGTGGAGCGTATTCTCGAGGCGGAGAATGGTCAATCCGCTTTGGATCTGCTGCTGAATGAACAAGTGGATCTGATTTTTCTCGATATCAATATGCCGGTGATGAACGGGATGGAATTCATGGAACGGCTGCGCAAAGACCCGGGCAATGTCGCCACACCCGTGATCGTGATTTCCACGGAAGGCAGCCGGGAACGTAAAGATACTCTTTTCGAACGCGAGATTAGAGCTTACTTGCGTAAGCCGGTAACTCCGGAAATATTGAACGAAACAGTGCTTCATGTTTTAGGCGGAATCGAGCAATGAGAGCATTTGAAGACGCGTTTGCAAAAGTGATTAGCCTTGCCTTGGAAGACTGGGGAATGATGCTTGTCGAGGCGGGGGAGAATCCTGCGGCATCATTTAGCGCCTGTGAATACTTATATTTTGGCTGGACGGAGTTCCATGGTGTGACTAATGGGAAGGTTACTGTCTTATGCGATGGAAAGTTTGCTGATATTCTCTGCCGGAACGTCTTGGGAGTTGATGAAGACGAAGTGATGCTGGAGTCTGATTTGCGAGATGCCGTTCGTGAACTGACCAATGTTATCTCGGGAAATCTGCTCACAGAGACTTACGGCGAGGATGTGGTTTTTGACCTCATGTATCCGCAGGTTGGTGCAGTTGCGGCAAAAGACATCGAGTCTTTCTTGGCGCAACGCTTTACTTATTATTGTTTAGCGGACGGCAAGCCTTTGGCGGTTGGCTTTTCGAGAGTCGAGGAATAGCGCCTGGATATGGCATCTTTACCGGTGTTAAATTTGGTGCTCCGGTATATCAGGGAACCAAACGCGGCAAAACACGTATGGCGATTAAGGTATTGATCATTGACGATTCCAGCATTGTCCGCCAGACATTTGAGCGGGAGCTGGGGCGGCAGTCTGATATCGAAGTCGTTGGTACGGCGCCCGATCCCTTTATCGCACGGGATAAGATTGTTCAGTTGAAGCCGGATGTGATCACCCTGGATATTGAAATGCCTAGAATGGACGGCATCACTTTTCTGCACAAGCTGATGGCGCACTACCCGCTGCCAGTTGTTGTCGTATCCTCGTTAGCGCAGAGCGGCTCAGAGACAGCGCTTGAAGCATTGCACGCGGGTGCAATTGAGGTGATCGCCAAACCAGGTCAGGCGTACAACGTGAGTGACATGGCGATAGAATTAGCCGACAAAATCCGCGCTGCTTATCAAGCCCGGCATCGGCTTGGGCCGAAAACCAAGCAACCAGAGGGTTTAGTTAGGCATCGTATTTCGGCGCTTACGAAAACCACAAACAAACTTGTCGCTATCGGGGCATCGACAGGAGGGACACAGGCAATAGAGACGGTGCTTTGTGCCCTGCCTGCGGATTGTCCGGCAATACTTGTTGTGCAGCACATGCCCGCTGGGTTTACAACTTCATTTGCGAAAAGGCTCGATCAGGTAAGCGAGGTATCGGTAAAGGAAGCCGAAGACGGAGATACGGCTATTCCCGGACGAGCTTTAATTGCGCCCGGCAACCGGCACATGCTGCTTAAGCGTTCCGGTGCGCAGTATTATGTGGAGATTAAAGATGGACCGTTAGTCGGACGCCATCGTCCCTCGGTGAATGTATTATTTCATTCTGTGGCCGTACATGCGGGCAAGAATGCTATCGGAGTTATTCTCACCGGCATGGGTGATGATGGCGCAGACGGCTTAGTGAAGATGAAAGAAGCCGGTGCGGTCAATCTGGCCCAGGATGAGGATTCTTGTGTTGTTTTCGGCATGCCAAAAGTGGCAATCGAGCGTGGCGCGATCAACCACGTTATCCCGTTAGACGGCATTGCGCGAAATATCCTGCTTAACTGTTAGGCGCCTCACTCACCGGCGGCCATAAACTCCTGCAATAATTAACATTTGCTGTTCTTCTGGGCATTTCAACAAAAGGCAAAGCAGTACTGCGGAACAGGAACCTAGATGTCTTTTTTGTGCATCGAAATACCTAAATATGCCTTAGCTGCAAAAACGCAGAGCCGGCGTCGAGCGCGGGCAACGCAACGCGAGGTATCCGATGATGCTGTATCATGGTAAAGGAACCGGCGCTTCTGAGCAACGCGAACTGCTCCCAATACCGCATAGTGAAGACGCGGTAAGACAACCGCTGCCAGCGGATACCGGGGAATGCCGTCCTGCTTTGATCAGTGTTAGCCGTGAAGTAATTCATAATCTAAGCAGCTTTGCCGGAGTCGTGTTGGGCAATGCGGCGATGGCCGCGGAAGAAATGCCGCCCGACAGCGAGCAGCTTTACTACCTCACGCAGATTCTTAAAGCTGCAGAACATTTGCGTGAAGGGATAAATCAGCTTTCGTTCGTTTTTCGCGATAGCCAGCAAAAGCGTATCCCGCTTTCCATGATGCTGCTTGCCAAAAGCAGCCTGCGTTCTTTGGAGTCATTTGGATTACCGCGAGTAGAGAAGCGGTTCGAAGTGTGCGGAAAAGATCAAGTTGCCGCTGACTTGGAGGCAATCTTTGCTGTGCTGCTCAGGCTCAACGCTGTCTTGGTCAAGCAAGCATCTGGCTGCGGCTGTGCGCTTCATATTTCAGCCAAAGAGCATCTGCTTTGCGGGGAGAAAAACTTTTCCTGCGGCGTGCTTAACCCCGGGAGGTATGTGCAGCTTGAACTTGCCGTGATGCATCAAAGCGCTGGATTTAAGGACACCGCGCGCTGCGGGCTGCCAGCGGTAGATGAATTCGGATTCGATGATGAGCTGCGCATCGTGCTGGAACATGACGGGGTGCTGGAGTGGCAAAGCAGCGACTGCGGTCTGAGCCAGGTTTCCGTCTGGCTGCCGAGTATTCGCTCATTTGATATGTGTCAGGATTGATTCCAGGTATGCAATTGAGTTGAGTAGGTACAAATGGCCAATGTGTTGATTATTGATGACGATCCGCTTGTTTGCAATATGCTTGTGCATAGGTTGTCGCAAATGGAACACACTGCGGTTTCCATGCACACGCTGCAGGAAGGGCTCGCCCTGGCCTTCAGCAGGAACTTTGACTTAATCCTTCTTGATATTGGTCTGCCCGACGGCAATGGTCTGGATTCGGTGTCGGAATTGATGAACTCGCCATCACTGCCGGAAGTAATCATTATGACCGGTTCCAACAACGAGCAAAATGTCGAGCGCGCTATTAGAAGCGGCGCGTGGGAGTTTTTCAGCAAAGACAATCTTCTTGAACAGGTAAATACTCACCTGAGGAATGCGGTAAGATATCGTGAAGACAAACGCGGTATGTCTGTGCGGTCCGCGGCAGAGTTCCCCGAGATAACTGCCCGCAGCAAGGAAATGAGAAGCTGTTTGGAAGTTCTCAGTGAGGTTGCTCAAAGCGACATTAATATTTTGATTACCGGCGAAACGGGAACGGGCAAGGAGCTAATTGCCGGCGCAGTGCACAAAAACAGCAGCCGCGCACAGGGTCCCTTTATCGTGGTTGACTGCGCAGCTCTGCCGGAGAACCTTGTCGAAAGCATGCTGCTCGGGCATGAGAAGGGATCCTTTACCGGTGCGGATGCACGGCGTGACGGATTGATCAAGCAGGCAGATGGGGGCACGCTTTTTCTTGATGAAATCGGTGAACTGCCGCTGGTCACTCAGCGGGTTTTTCTGCGCGTGCTGCAGGAGCGCCG
>JAKPSH010000229.1 GCA_029555385.1 Pseudomonadota bacterium | reverse complement strand
AGGAATCAAGCAAGCGCCTGCGCTGCTCGCCGGTAATCTGCACGTATTTTTCGATTGTAGCGGTCTGAAGGCGAGCATTCTCGGTCGGCGACGGCAAAGAATCTGCCGGTGATTCATTCGGCAAAACAACACCGGCCGAGGCATCTTGTAAAGACGCCGCCGTTGAATGCAGCGCGCTTGTCAGGTTTCCTTTATCCGGAGAAACCGCGGCCGCACGTGGCGGAGTGGACACCGGCCTATCTGCAAGGTGTGGCGGCGCTGCCGAGCGGCCGCTGCTTTCCAACCGCGCACATATACGGACCGCAGCGTTCTGCGTCTTCCCGGCAAACAGGTGCAAGCCGAGGAAGAGGGCAGTGAGAGTGACAAGAATCGAGTAAATGCGAAGACCAAGCATCTTCACCACCTAACTTCACGTTTTCTTAGGACGATCACTCAAGTTATGCTTTCTGTGCGCCGCAACTTGCCTTTTTTACGCATCCGCTAAGCATCTAGTTAAGTGTTAAGCTTATCTAGGGATTTTTGGGGGTTTGCGGGATTAGCGAAGGCCGGTTCTTGCGGGGGTAAATAGCTGCCGGTATTCCCTGCTTTTCGCGTCCAAAATCGGACTGGCCGGTCTTAACCTCGTCGCAGCTCAAACTATGTCTTATGCAAATAATAGCGTAGGGAAATCTAAACATATAGACGAGTGGTGTTGTTATTGCTTTGACCCGCTGGGCGGTCGTTCCCGCCGCTTCTGCGCTGAACCGAACGCCGCTGGACGGGTTGAAATCCCGGCAGCGGCAGGATGGCTGGTAAAAATACTGGTCGGGAGTGGGGCGCAGCGCAGTTGATATATCCTCCCGGGGCGTTTCGCCTGGTTTTCGGCCGCACTTCAGCAGCGGCGCCGCTATGAATGACGCATTTCAGTTCAGCACTTGCGAGAACTCGGGGCTGCTGTCGACCCAGGACTGCGCCGGCCCCTTGCCGGACGGCGGCGGCGCGCGCCAGGTGACGCAGCCGAGGCTGGCGGCGATCTTTTCAATTTCGGACAGCCGGTGGATAAACGCAATTATCCTCATCTTCTCCGGTCACCTGCGTATTCTGCAGATTGAGCACCTTGAGCGCCGTCAAACCTTTCAATTACGCCATTCCTGCATCTGTCACCTTGGTCCCCCATAGATCGAGCGAGGTCAGCTCCGGCTATGCTCCCTGCAAGTGCTTTTCCAGATCTGCATCATTTGTCCGCGTGCAGCTTAAATCCAGCACTGTCTTCTTCTCCGCCGGACTCCCGTAATCCTGCGCCTGGGCTGCGGACCACAAACACAGAGTGCGTACATACTCCCGGAGACTATGCGCGGGGAACTATGCTGGGGTCCGGTATGCGCACATACCCGTTCGCCTCATTTGAGTTTTATCTCCAGGTTGCGCTATATTCAGCGCCATTCGAGGTCTTTCCCGGCACTTTTCCTTGATCGTTGTGAATAGATGTCATTTCTGCCTCAACCGTTTGAGGATTTCCTCGAATGTTTGAGGCAAGAGCTATTGATGGTTTTCAAGCGTGGCCTTCAATAGGCGGCACTGCGGCGCTGCCTTTTGGAGGCCATGCAAAAAAGACATTCAGGGTTGCGGAAGCCCTGAGCATGGCCGGTTTTTGTGGAAAGGTGTGATCATGAGTACGTCAGCTACTGGTGTGTGCGGGTGGACAACACGTTCCCCCGAAGTGATGGTGCGGCTGCTGCGGACGGACGGTGGGTACCCTCATCGATTCAACGTCCCACCGGACGCAATCGAGGAGCTTGCGGCAGACCCGGTGACGGCGGTCCGGGAACTCTCGCGGCTGGTCGTTGAGCTGGGAACGGCGTCCGAGGGGCAGCGTATCTACTTTGCCTTGCGCGACCTGGCCCGGCGCTGTCCCGATCAGCTTCAGGCGGTCCTTCCCGCGCTGTGCAATCCGGCGATTCTCAAATATCGCGCTGAGGATTGTCTTCACGTTCTCGTCTCGCTCAAGGCGGCCCCGGCGGAATTCATCCCCACTCTTCAGCACTGGTTCGGCTGCGGGGATTACACGATCACCTGGCCCGCCGCCACGGTGCTTTTTTTCGCCGGAGAGGACGGTCGAGTGATTCTGCGCCAGGCCCTTAGTTTCGGCCAGACCAAGGATAACGTGATGCGCTACCAAAGCGCCTGCCATGCCCTTGGATTTCTCGCCCGGCGCGGTGTGGACATTTCGTGTTTCGAAGATCTCCTGCCGCACATGGTCGAACAACTTGCCTGCTACGGCGACTGCGTCTTCGAGGAGAATGCCAAAGGTCCGCAGGGCGTCGCGGCGTTCGGGGAAAAGTGCTGGCCGCTGGTATTCGCCAAGGCTGCAGACCCTAAATTCCGCCGCGGAATCGAGTTCACTCTCGCCTGCTGTGGAGTCGGAAAGAAGATGGTCGAGCATTACGGCACAGGCCCCGTGCTGCACCAAGGGTTGATCGTCAATGCCGTCCACTACGAAGCCAAGACACACCGGCCCCATCCGGACAACCGGGTAGCCGCCGAGCTTGGCGGCGAGGCGCTGTTTGTGTTCCACTGGCTGCTGGATCTGGCGGGAACTCTGCCGGTCAACGCCAATCACGGTGTTCGACTCTCCGCGATTCAGCGCGCCGCTGAAATCAAACAGACCTCGAAGCTTCCTCCCGAAGAGACTGCGCAGGCCCTGCCCAAGCTCAGCCGGCTCCTTCGCGCGACACCGGTTCAGGAGCGGGCGGAAGTTCTCGAAGCCTGCCTGGCGTTCAAGGTCGAAGGTTTTGATCACTTGCACGAGGCGATCATCATCTGCCGCCAGGGCGTGCTCAATCAGCGCGCTGCTTTCGCCCTGGCCCGCTTCACGAAGCCCGGTTTCTTTGGGCCCTTCAACGGCAGCAGTTGTTTTTCGCTCGACGAGAGGCTGCCGCTCGTCGCCGGGCTTCGGCAAGAACGGGCCGATGTCCCCCCGGAAGTCGCGCAGTTCAGTGCGGCCGTGGCCGACGTTTTTGCCGGTGTGCTCGAACGGGATAAACGGGTAATCGCCAGTCTCTCCGAGGCTACCGCGTAACGGCAAAGGTCGAAAATCAATCTTTTGCGGAAGCCTGCCGGAATGTCTTTCCGGTGCCGGACCACATCCGTTGTGGTCCGGCACCGCCTTGTTTAGGATGAACGGTTTCGAAATAGCTCTTCCTCTAGAACTACGGCATTAAAAGCTCCGCCAAGACGCCTTTTACACCGCACACGCACAGCGGCATGATGCGGCAATAGATCGGCTTGAACATGCGGCTTTTCTTTCGGGCGTCGCGATTCTTTTCGCCCCTCGCCCCCCGGATCACCCCGGATCCGGTAACCGGGTTATCTTTTTGGTCGGGGGCATCAATGAGGCTGCAATGGTTAGGTAATGTGGGGCAAATCTCGTAAATGTTTCTATTTGAAGCTGATTGTCCTGCCTGCTTGATCATGGTGAAAACCCTTATCATCCCCAATAACGATTTCCGAAGGTTTCACCGTAATTTTGCCGTTATAGCGATCTCCCAGAGCAAACTCGCCTACGCGCGTTAGTACCAGATATTTCGAGAATTCGCCGTCCTTTTTGTACTCCTTGTGTATCGAAAATCTGACTAAGAGAAGGTTCTTGAAGATGCCAGAGCCGCCTTCATTTAACTGCGTTTCAAGCACATGGCAGCCGTTAGCCAGTCGACCGAGATGACGATATGAAAACCAGCCTTTCGCAGCATCCTCATCTTGTTTGCCTACCGACACCCAGCCATTCTTATCTTTGGCATACTTCGCTGAAAATTGATTTGTATGGCGGCCAACTCCTTCCAGGTTGATGGTCGTTGTCCCTGAAGGTCCGTTGTCAGACATCCATGATAGAAAGAGCTTAATACCAAGTGGATTGATTAGCGCGTCGTCATATAAAAAATCTTTGTCGGCTATTGCTAGCTGTTCTTCGACTGTTGGTTCGTCGTAAGTTTCCTCGTCTTGACCAAAACAAGGCATCACAAACACTAAAAGCAGCCAAAAAGCACCGAAGCTCAGCCTGGCGAAGTTCACCGTCTTACTAAAACTTTTGCGCGCCATAGTATTCCAGCTCCTAACGGTAAGGTTGAGCACCAAGCAGCCGCCGCAACTTCGCAAAAATACCATAAACCCCGCAGAACTGCGAGCGGTTCGACTGACACCGCCACTTAATTAGATTCGAGTCCTTGGGTTGTTTGGTAGACTTGAAAGCTGCTTTCTAAGCAGTGCTTGGTCATGCTTGCTGCGCATTGTTCCCCCAGAATGTTTGCGGGGTTTTTGTCCTAATAATTACAGGCGCGAACTTACTAGTCTTAGAATAGGCGAATAAATTTTGCCTTGGCTGTTCGCTCCAGTGGTTTCAACGCCCTGCTATCCCTCAACAACCAAGACGTACCCTTTCAAATACTCCCCTTCCGGGTGATAGAGACTTACGGGATGGCACGGAGCCTGACGGAGTTCGTGGAGAATTCGCACTTGCCTGCCGGCGTGCAGAGCGGCTTTGGTAATGGTATCGCGAAAGAGTGTGCGATCGACAAACTGTGAACACGAAAAAGTAAAGAGTATTCCGCCAGCAGGCATTTGGCGCAGCGCATGGAAGTTGATTGATTCGTAGCCCTTGATGCCGCCCTTCAGGGCACCGCGGTGTTTTACAAAAGCAGGAGGATCGAGAACGATGAGCGTGTAGCTTCGATCTAGGTTTTTAAGATACTCCAGACAGTCCGCAGCGGTAAAAGCCGCTTCAGCGTTGGGGAAGTTTCTTGTGGCGTTTTCGTGCGCAAGCTCCAGACTGACTTGGGAGATATCAACTGAGTGCACCCACGCTGCACCGCCGCGTAGCGCATATACGGTAAATCCGCCGGTATAGCAGAACGCGTTAAGCACCGTCTGGTTTGCGGCATAGCGCTCGAGCAAACGGCGGTTCTCGCGCTGGTCCAAAAAGAACCCTGTCTTCTGGCCGGACATGCAGTCGACTGCAAATGTCAGTCCATTTTCGCAAATCTCGCCAATGTGTACAGTGCCGTACAAACACTGCCCCAAAGGAGCTGATTCCCGGGTTTCGTTTTCTTGAAAATCAAGTGGACTGCGGTCGATAACAGCAGAAACACAGCCTAGATAGAGCCGAAGCAGGCTTTCAACAATTACGTCGCGCATGCGCCGCACTCCGGCAGAATGGCATTGAATGACAACAACCGAGTTATACCAGTCGATGACCAGGCCCGGCATCCCGTCGCCCTCGGCATTAAAAAGGCGATACGCATTGGTTTCGGAACGACCGGTCAATCCGAGAGTTTTTCGCCGCTCATACGCGCGACGGATGAGCGTTTCGACAAGCTCTTTTTCGTCGGCCACTGGAGCAAATGAACATATTCGCACAGCAATGCTGCCACTTGCGAAATGCCCGCTTGCCAGATATTCCCCGGCATCTGAGATAATATCAACAAAAGCGCCGTCAGTGAGATGTTCCGTTTCGCTTTGAATTGCGCCGGAGAATACCCACGGATGAAAACGAAGCACGGAGGCTTGGCGATGTTTCTTGAGAATAATCCGCGCGCGCAAGATGCTACTCGATTAAGCCGTATTTCAGAGCGAGCTGCGTCAGCTCCGCGTTGCTGCTTACAGCTAGTTTCTTCATGATATTTGCCCGGTGACTGTCCACGGTTCGTGCGGAAATATGCAAGGTCTTGGCTACCTCGCGATTAGGGTGTCCTTCACAAAGAAGCTTCATTACTTCGCGTTCACGGTCAGTCAGCCCCTGCAGCGGCGAGTGCATCCCATCCGATCTGTTAATTAAGGCACCGGCGACGGACGGACTGATATAAGTCTGACCCTTTAATACCGCTCGTACTGCAAAAATCAGCTCATCGCTTGCCGAGGTCTTTGGCACATACCCTCGTGCACCCGCTTCGACCGCCTCATTAACTGCAAGGTCGTCTTCGCGTGCGGACAGCACGAGAATACATGGCTTATGCGGCAGTTTTTGGATGCGCACAATAGCTTCAATGCCCCCCAGCGTGGGCATTGATAAATCAACTATCACCAGGTCAGGACAGTGCTTTTCAACCAGCGAAGCAAGCTCCAAGCCGTTTGTCGCCTCAGCGACAACTTCCAAATCCTCAATAGCCCGCAGCACACTCTTAACTCCCTCGCGAAGCACAAGGTGATCATCAGCAATCACAACTGTCGGCATTGCAGAAACTCCACTTTTAACAATTCAGTCCTCAAAACCTAGTAAACTTATTCATTATAGGGCCTCATTCAAGTGCCAACCAGTGTTTTTTCTAATCTCGCCTCAAGTTGGTTCAGGTCTTGCACAAGTAGTCATTTGTAGAAACGTAATCTCGCGCAAGCAGTAAGTGCGGGAAGACGACAAAAGAAAAATGATTAGTTTAATCGGACTATTTTCCTATTGTTTTTAGGTGATTGTTTGATGTGCCGTAGTTGCTTTGGAGAATTATGTGCTCGCGAAGACAGAACTGGCGGACGTGGAAACTGCCAAAGTTCTGACTTGAACACCGTGCGCTCGACAGGTTGTTGACACTTTCTCCTGTGGAGAAATGGAGGTTAAAAAACGATGGTTGAACATTTACACCTTCAAAGTCTGGTTGATATCGGCTTTGTCTGTCTGGTAACTCTCGCGTGCGCGCGAAGCATATTTCAGAACTCAGACCTCGCCGAAAGCAAACGCCGGCATTGGCGTGCGGAACTCAATGCGCTGCAGCACGCGCTTGGCAGTTTGATTGCCGAAGCCGGCGCAGCAAGCAACAACTTGGATCGCCGCTTGCTGCAGCGAAAACGCGAACTGGAGCAATTACTTGAACGGATGAACGGCATTGAAGCTGTGCCGGCAGCAGGCCCGGAACGTCCGGGGCGCCGCCGCCCGGCAAGCAGCATCCCGGCAGAAGATCTGCCGAACAAGACTTGGGAACAGCCCACAAAGAGCCTGCACCGCGCCGGTTTTGCGGCTGAAGCAAAAAACAGCACACCCTCTGTTTCTGCGGCGGATGCTGATAGTTTTTCCCTCGGAACTAGTCTTGATTCGCTAATTAAAGATCGGGACGACACAGTGACTCTTTCTGCGGCAGCGATACAGAACAATATCAAGAATCGGAAGTCAGCCAATATTTCTGCGGCCAATTCGCTGCTTAACGAAATTGAGATTCTGCGCAGTGATCCTGTTGAAGGAGAAGCATTTTCACGCACCAGCATCATTGACCCGGCGACATTTCATATCGCCCGCCGGCTTTTAAAAGAAGGAAAAGAAATACACGTGGTCGCACGCAAGCTGGAACTGCCTGTTTCAGAAATCAGAAGTCTTGAACGCATGCTGCGTCAAGAAGCGGCAGCCGCGGGCAGACTAAATCAAGAAAACACAGATTCCGCGCCTGAGTCGCCGGATTACGAAGTGCAGCGTGAAATGGCGCTGCTGTAAGAAAGATGCGCAGAGATGCGTGAGGTTTTAGCAACTTAAGTTTTTGGGGGGTTGAAAAGTGGAACGAGGTGTTTACGCAGCAGCAGCAGGCGGGCTTTCCAGTCTGCGCATGCTGCAGGTCATCAGCAACAACTTAGCCAACGTCAACACAGTTGGTTTTAAGGCAGAACGTCTTGTCACCCGGCAGCAGGAATTTTCCGACACTCTGGCGAGCACGCTAAAGGAAGCTCCAGCCCGGGCACCGAGTGATCACCTGCGCACCCCCGGCGTGACGGATATTGCAACTTTTACCGACTTCACTCCGGGACCGATCAGTGAAACCGGAAATCCGCTGGACGCCGCACTGGTCAAAGACAGTCATTTCTTCGCTGTGCAGACCGCAGAAGGGGAAGCTTATACACGGGCTGGAAACTTCACGATCGATGCGAATGGCTTTCTCGTAACCCCGGATGGCTATCCTGTGCTTGGCGAAGGCGGGCCTATTTCAATCGACCGGTCCAGCGCTAAAATCACGAGCAACGGAACAATCATGACTGATCAGAATGTGCTGGGACGGGTCCGCGTTGTGGAGATCCCGGACCTCTCTCAGCTTCGCCGCCAAGGAGGCTCACGCTTTATGGTCGAAGGGGGCGCACAGCCGGCGAATATTGAAGATCCACAGCTAATACCCCAGGCCGTTGAAATGCCTAATATCTCAGTGGTCCAGTCGATGGTGGATCTAATCAACGCCAACCGCGCATTCGAGAGCTACACAAAGAGCGTCCGCACCATAAACGAACTCGACGAGACAGCGCTGCGCGGAGCCAGGACGACAGGATAAGACGAGCACCGGAAAGGCCAATAAGGAGGCATTATGATTCGATCACTTTTTACCGCAGCAACCGGAATGATTGCGCAGCAGCTCAATCTTGACGTGATCGCAAACAATCTTGCGAACGTTAATACCACCGGATTCAAGAAGGGGCGCGCTGACTTTCAAGATTTGATGTACCAAATCATCGAAGAACCCGGCACAACTTCCGGGCAGCAGGGCACAAGTCCAACCGGTATCCAAATCGGTCTTGGCGTGCGGCCGTCTGCCGTGGGTAAAGTCCACTCTCAGGGCGATTTCGAATCAACCAGTAATCCGCTGGACTGGGCCATTGAGGGAGATGGATTTTTTCAAGTCACAATGCCGAACGGAGAGACTGCATATACACGTGCGGGAGCCTTCAAAATCAATGAAGACGGCAATTTGGTGACCCCGGACGGCTATTTGCTGACCCCCAATATTACGATTCCAAACGATACAATCGGCATCACTGTCAGCACCGATGGCATTGTCTCGGTGACACAGCCTGGCGCAGCGACCGCAACCGAGTTAGGCCAAATTCAAACCGCCCGCTTCCAGAACCCTGCCGGACTGCGGAGCAAAGGGCGCAATCTTTATGAAGAGACTGAATCCTCAGGCACCGCAACACTTGGCACTCCTGGCGAAAACGGCTTGGGAACAATAGCTCAAGGTTTTCTGGAGAGTTCGAATGTCAGCGTTGTTGAGGAAGTCGTACAAATGGTAACTGGGCAGCGTGCTTATGAGGCGAATTCGAAAGTCATTACCACCGCGGATCAGCTGCTGCAGACCGCCATCAACTTAAAGCGGTGATAAGCAGCGCGGACCAATGAAAGAGGGAGCAACATAATGAAAAAGGTTTTTAACAGCTCTTGCTGCGATTGGCGTGCGCAGCACGGCTCCAGCTTGAGGTTGATTTCATTAAAACGCATGATCGCCGCGTCAATGCTCACCGTACTTCTTTTTGTCGAGGCACACGCAGAGTCAACGAGTCTGCGGCCAACGTTGGTAGTCGCGCCGGAAGTCAGCATTGCGGATGCGCATTTATCTCTAGGCTCAATTGCAAGAATCGACAGCAAAGCCGGAGAATTTGATGATTTAGTAGAAGCTCTGCGCAGCGTATCATTGGGTGAAGCACCGCCGCCGTCAACCAAGATAAACATTCCGGGCGTGAGAATTCTTGAAGCAATTCAGAACGCGGGAATCGCACTTGATGCGCTCGGTTACTCGATTCCCCAGGTTGTAGTCGTCGAACGACAAGGGCACAAACTGACGGAAGCAGAACTGCTGCCGCACGTCCGTGATGCGTTAGCCAAAGATCATTCTTTAGACATACAAGTGCAAGCGATCAATCTGCAGAATACACAGATTATTCCCGCTGGCCCGGCCGATTACAGCATTGACCGGCTGGGACGTCCGCAAGGCGGCAAGATTCCGCTGCGCATCACGGTTAACGTCGGCGGTGTGCAGGCTGCGCGTTTTCTCGCTACAGCCGTGGTCGATGATTGGCGGGAGATTCCCGTGCTGAACAAGACGCTGGAACGCGGCATGCTCATATCTCACGAAGATGTTGATCTCGTCCGCATGAACCTTTTTAAGCAGCCGGCTAATATTGCCGGCAGCATCCAGGAAATCGTTGGTCGGCGGGCAAAACAGCGCTTGGGCGCGGGAGAGACGATTCGCAAGAATCTCATTGACATTCCGCCGGTGATTCCAGCGGGCAAGTCTGTGATGATGATTTACCGCAGCAGCGGATTAGAAGCGTCAGCGTCCGGCGTGGCCATGGAAGATGGTTTCGACGATTCCGTGATTAAAGTGAAAAACGATACGTCAAAACGAGTTCTCAAAGCCAGAGTGATTAACCCCGATCAAGTTGAGGTGAGCCCGCAATGAAAACATCAGCTTTGTTATTCGCCCTTGTTTTAGTTTTTGCGGGATGTATGCCGCTGGGCACTGCGGCTCCGGTTGTGCCGGCAGAAGAATTCACCAAAGCACTCAAACAAGGCACTGTCGCGGATTACTCATTTACCCGTATCGGGGATAGTCCGCGCCAGCCCAATCCCGCCGTCGCACCAGGGCCAGATCGCAGTGCAGCCGTAGAAACTGCTGCTGGACCGGCAAGCTTGAACCTTGCCCGAGGCAACTTCACTGGCGATCCGCGTTTTCTTGCCGAAGGTTACGAACTAAAGAAATCGGTAAATATGCCATCGCCGCAGATCAAGAGCCTTGAGGGTGCTGTTCCGGTGCAGACTGTAATGCTTGCCGGGCAGCACACCTCCCCCCCGCCAAGCATGCTCGCGGGACCGCCGCCGGGCAGCGCCGCGCCGTACTTAAACGGACAAATGACGGCAAACCCGTCTCTTTGGCCTGATGAAGCACAGGGGGCTTACCTTTTTTCTGATTATCGCGCGTTCCAAGCGATGGATATTATCACCATTGTAATCAACGAAGATACCAAGGGCCAGAAAAAGGCGGAAACCGATGCTGAATCGAAATACAGCCTGCTGGCGGCCATAGAAAACTTTTTTGGCATTGAGCAGGACAAATGGGCTGCAAACAATGCCTACTTGGATCCTTCGGCTTTGATTAACGCGAAAACAAACTCGAAATTTGAGGGAGATGCTGAAACCAAGCGTTCGGGAACATTGAAAGCGCGAATTTCAGCCGTAATTATGGAGGTCTTTCCCAATGGGTTGATGCGCATCGAAGGAACGAAAATTGTATCACTTGATGCGGAAGAAGAAATTATTGTGATCAGCGGCTTGGTGCGCGCGCGCGATATTGATTCTCAAAATGTTGTCGACTCAAGCCGGATTGCCAATATGCGCATTGATTTTTATGGCCAAGGACTCCTTGCAGAAAATACTAAACCCGGCTGGGGAGTTCGCGTGTTTCAGACAATCTGGCCGTTCTAGGAACAGGGGGAAAAACGATATGGCGCTTCGTCGAGCGGATTCGCACGGGGCATGAGAAGCAAGAGGCTGATTATGAAAAATATCTTAACTTTTGCATTAGCACTGCTGCTTGCCGCGTTCTTTTTGTTTCCATCGAGCGCCGGAGCAGCGCGGCTTAAGGACATTGCGGAAGTTGAAGGAGTGCGCGGCAATGAGCTCATTGGCTACGGACTTGTTGTCGGACTAAATGGCACAGGCGATAAACGTGGTTCAGTATTTACACCGCAGAGCATGTCCAACTTATTGGAAAGGCTAGGCATCCGCGTTGATGCAAAAGAACTGAATTTGGCCAATGTCGCAGGCGTCGTAGTTACGGCGACGCTGCCGCCTTTCTCCCGCCCGGGCACACATATCGATGTTTCCCTTTCCTCCATCGGCGACGCCAAGACTCTGCAAGGGGGAGTGCTGCTGATGACTCCTCTCAAAGGCGCTGATGGGCAAGTTTATGCCGTGGCGCAAGGCCCGGTATCGGTCGGGGGATTCTCCATATCCGAGGGTGGAGATGAAACGCAAAAAAACCATCCGACCGTAGCCCGCGTGCCCATGGGTGCCGTGATTGAACGGGCCATTCCGTTTGATTTGTTCGCAGCAGGACAAATTCGCATTGTGCTTCGCGAACCTGATTTCACCACGGTAACGCGTGTCCAGTCGGCGATTAACAAATTCTTCGGCGACACACGCGCCCGCGCAGTCGACAGCGCAAGCATCATTCTTCAGTTGGACCATGCGTTGGACAGTTCGCCGGTTGAACTGGTCGCGCAACTGGAGGAGATCGACGTCGAACCGGATACACCGGCTAAGGTTGTGGTCAACGAGCGAACGGGCACGATTATCATCGGTGAGAACGTTCAAGTTTCGACTGTCGCTCTTGCCCACGGCAATCTGAACATTTCCATTCGCTCAGAGACGCAGGTTTCTCAACCCAACGCACTTGCTGAAGGCCGGACTGCCGTTGTGGAAAACCGGGACATTAGTGTCTCCGAGGAAGCAGGGCAGCTTACTTTGGTTAATAAAACCGTAAATCTTGGTGATGTTGTTCGTGCGTTGAACAGCCTTGGCTCTACGCCGCGTGACTTAATAGCGATATTCCAAGCTCTGAAGAAGGCTGGCGCGCTTCAGGCGGACTTGGTCGTGATGTAGCAAGTGAGGTCAGGTAATGGATAAACTCCAATCAATAACCGGCAATAACTACCCTGCGCAGACAGATTTACACACGCAAGCCGCGAAGGTAGAAAAAGCAAAAACACTGTCTCAGCAGTCACTTAAGTCAGAAAAGGAGTTGGACAAGGCTGCCAGTGGATTTGAGGCACTATTATTGCATCAAATGTTCAAGGCAATGTGGGCCACCGTGGAAACAAATGGGCTGCTAGGTGAAGAAAGCAACCAGCATCAAATATTTCAAGATATGTTTCAGACTGCGGTAGCTGACAGCATTGCCGATGGCCAGGGAATGGGCGTCAAGCAGTTCATGAAAAAAGAACTGCTTAAGACCATGAAAAAAGCATCCGAAGGA
>JAKPSH010000215.1 GCA_029555385.1 Pseudomonadota bacterium | reverse complement strand
CGCCGTCAACGAGGGCGCGGCTGAAGTTCAGCGTCAGCGATCGTGGGATTGGAATCCCTGCCGACGAATTGCCGCACATCTTTGATCGCTTCTATCGCGGCAAGCTTGCCGTCGAAAGCGAGAGGTCGGGCAGCGGTTTGGGTCTGGCGATTGCAAAACGGATTATCGAGCTGCATGATTCAACGATCAGCGTGACAAGTCTGCCGGGAAAGGGAACGGAATTTAGCTTCGAATTACGAAGCGCCGCCTAGTTCCCCGCATTATGGACACTCGAGTTCTTGTTTGGTCGTGAAGCGGTAACCGTAGCCGCGCACGGTTTTTAACAGCACTGGATTCGCGGGATCGTCCTCAATCTTCTTTCTGATGCGCATGATTAAATTGTGCAGAGAGCTCGAATAATCCGCCCTTGTGTCAGCCCATAGTTCGTTCAAAATCTCTTCCATTGAGAAGGCCTGCCCCGCATGGTTGGCGAAGAAGGCGAGCAAATCAAATTCCTTAGCGGTTAATTCAATTTCCGCACCCCGGAGGTAAACACGGCGGCTATTGGTGTCGAGCGCTAATGGACCAAAGACCAAGTCCGGTGCGCGATGTATACTTTCGCCCGTCTCTCCGGTGCTGCCACGGCGCAGGCGGGCGCGTATGCGGGCCATCAGCTCGGCAACGCCGAACGGCTTGGTTACGTAATCGTCCGCGCCGAGGTTGAGCCCAACCACTTTGTCTATTTCTTGTACCCGGCTGGTCAGCATGATTACCGGCACTGCGGGCTGCTGCTTGCGCACCTCGGCCAGGACGTGTAAGCCATCGAGTTTAGGCAGGGAAATATCGAGAATAATCAGGGTATAGCTGGCAGTGAGGGCGAGGCGCAACCCTTCCTCCCCGTCAGCAGCATGGTCTGCCTCAAAGCCTTCGGTGCGCAGATGAAGGAGAAGAACCTCCGCCAAGTCTTGATGATCTTCGACGACAAGTATTTTCTCCATGATCTGCTCCCCGGTAGATAATCAGCAAGGCGCGGTCTTTTCTTAAGACAAGCAACTGCTCGATCCGTGCACCATGCCGAGCTAAATTGGCCCTGAGCGCGCTTGCGTGTCGCCGGTAATATATAATCCCCTAATGCCGTGAGTAAAGGCGATACCGCTCGCCCACTGTATTCAATACATTGCGCATATTCCAGCAAGAAGCGCAAAGGCTGTAAGAAAAATGAACGCTCAAGATTGCGGCACCGTCCGGCCCGCAGAGCGATGTTTTGGGCATGAAAAATGAGTAATGGGTGAGCGTGTAGTTAGGCGCCTGAGATCGGCATGTCTCATAAAAGGAGTAGCAACAGATAATGGTGATCTGTGCTGGTTGAAGAACATGAAGGAAAGGAGAGTTTTTATGCCTGAGCAAGTGCAAGTAAACAATAAGCAGCAACAGCATAGCAACGCGGCGCAGCCGGGAAAGCAGGATGAAGAACTGCGCCTGCCGCCAAAGAAACCCCTTACTACTGCGGGGAGGGTCGTTCTAGATGTAGTTGAGGCAGCTAAGGATATTGAAGCTGGAGTGCGTAACGCAGCGGATATTCAGTTTAGAGCGGGAACTGGCGGACTTGCCGGGCTGGTTGGCAAAGTAATAGCGGAGTATTGGAGAGGTAAAGATCAATCCGAGGCTGGGCAGCAAGGAGCCAAGCAGAAGTAGCGCTTAATATGACGCGTGCTCGGGCAGATCAGCCGGCACCGCTGCCCGGGCGCAGGTTTCTGGCATTTACACCTGCTTATTTTCCTTCATGCAATCAGGCGCGCGACGTCGTAACGGTGAATATTAAGATCGCGCGTAACGATCGTTAATCCTTTGCGCTGGGCTTGCGCAACCTATATGCGATCAAACGGATCGCGATGCAAAAGAGGAAGCCTAGCCGCCATAAAACTCGTCTTCCAAGTCCTGCGGCAGGCTGTCGAAGTCATCACTCATTTCGATATTGCCCATCCATGATCTTCCCGGAGTTCGAGCCTCTCCGGATCCCGTAAACGGGATAAGCAAACCCACGGGTTTCCCCGCTTTTGCGATCACAAACGAACGACCCTTGCCAACCTCTTGTATTAACTGCGAAAATCTTGTTTTGGCTTCGTGCATGTTTACAGTTTTCATAAATCGACGTGAACTAGTTAGACTTAGTCTAATATACTCTTGTCGCACTAACCCATCGATGGCTTTCTGTTGCAAAATTACCTGTTTCTACCAACCCGCTCTTCGCTGCGCAGGGGCTGGTATCGCGAAACCGCGTTGTAAAAGAAACGCCGAACGGCGCAAATAGTGCGCGAGAATGTGTTTGAAAAATACGGAATTGATGCATGCCGCAAAAAAAAAATAGCAGGACCACATGTGCATCAAGAAGGGGGGCTGGCTTTTCCGGGGCCAGCCCCCTTTAGCACCGCGCTCCATCGCTCATTGATGTAGTTTTGCCAAGAGGTTGTAGACCTCCCGGCAGCGGTGTCCGATTAATCCCGGTGTACGTTCGGGATTCTCCCATCGCGGTTCGGCTTCCTTCGCGATGCCAAAACCCTTGGCGATCGCGCATTGCGCCTCATCGAGACGGCCGGCGCGAAGAGCCGAACGGGCATCGGCAATGGCCGACGCCAACCCGATGACCTTGACGACATCGGCAATGTCGTCAAGGTTGCCCAGCGCCAGCCGGAGGATGTCCTCCCGCTGGGCGTCCGTCAAATTAGGTGTCATCTTACTCTCCTTGTGTTGAACCTGAAGGGTGCGGCATGCATCCTTCCACGGCATGGCAGCCTGTGTCTGCTCCAGCGGTGCAAGGATGCACAAACTTTTCTGCCCAAAAAATGCTGTCAGGAAAGGTCAAGGAGGTGGTGCGCAACTGCACCACAGTCTTATCTTGAATTGTGCAGGTGCGGACTAAATGCAGTACAACTTGCTGCTAACTTTTTGTTCGCGTGAAGACCTTGTTTACCAGGAATCGCCTCCGGCTAAATACCGAAACGGCTGCGCAAGAAAGAAAAAACAGCTTTGACTTCATCTTGAACCGTAAAGGCGCGGTGGCCGCTTTCCAGCGTTCCTTCTACTGCTCGAAACGATCCGTCTCGCTGAAAAAAACAAGGCAGCACGGGAAATCTTTCCCGGGCTGATGCGGCGATAGAAAACGCGGCTTGGTCGTCCATTGCCGCACTAAGCATTTGTTCAGGGATGCTCAGCGCAGCTTGGCGCAGTTCATGCAGCACGCCAAGCCCGATTTTATATATCCTCGTCAACCCGAGGCTTTTATAGAGATCCGCCAAATCAGCAGGACGCCTCTCCAATACCGTCTCAAGGCCGACGTTAACCGCACCACGAACCTTTTCGATTAGCTCAGCAGCTTGTTTTTCCTCATGAAACGCAACGCCGTAAAAGATAATTGCGGCATTAGCCAGCAGAGATAGTTCGCGCTGGAAATTATCCAACGCATCCAGTTCGTCTGAGCGGACCAAAGCTTCAGCAAGCGAGTAAAGCGGCTCAATCCGGTTCGGATCGTAAATAACAGGTTGAATCACCGGAGAGTATTCGAAGACCGGAGCACGGGTTTCGGCGGCTGCTTGAACGACGCGATCCGGTGGGATGGGCTGATTCAGGCCGGCAGCCGCGTCAAATTCGGGGATGCCCTCGTCGGCAAACCGGGTCCGCTGCTCCGCATATGCTTCTTCTTCAAGCTCGATTGCTGTTGCTGCCTGCGGCAGCGCAATCAACTGGTAAAAGAGTTCGGGATTTTGGTCAAACAGCAGTGCGAGAAACCGCCCCAGCAGCCGGTGCTCTTCCGCTTCGGTGCACAGTATCCGCAGCCAGGTGTAGCCCTTATCCGGCGTATACCATCCAGCACCGGGAGGCACTTCCGTTGGTTCTTCGTTTACTTGCACTGCAACATTGCGCTGTATAACTAGAGCAGTCAAGCGCGGGTCAAGGCATTCTTGAAAGTGCTGCAAAGAATCAAAGGAGTCAGGATCATCGATAACGCTCAACCAGTCCCAAAAATTCTCCTCGTTAAAGCTGTCTTTATCCCAGAGATGGAGGTCAAGCAGCAGCCGGTACTGCTCATCGCTTGCCGCTTCAATAATTTCCCGGGCGGACTCAAGTCCCAGTGCCTGCACCGCCATATACAAAGACTGCGCGGGCAAGCAGCTTATAATATGCTCCGGGACGGGTGCGGAGAGAATCATGCGCGCAAGCTGCAAAGCACTCAATGCGGGCAACGGCAGGTCAACGATTTTCTCACGTGAATCAGGATTTTTGCGGCGGTCTGACATAACGGTTCGATAAACGATAAAACTCCGGATTTTGCAATACGCCGGTGTTTTTCCGATGCGGAAGCTGGGTATTGCTTTCGTTTTCAGTTTTGTTGAGCTACGCTGCAATTTCTTTTTTTGCGGCTAACATCCAGGAGACCGTTTTATGAACGAAAACCAAGAAACGCCTACGGAAAGACCGGCGCAGCCGGCAGCATCATCTGCTGGTTGCGCAGTCTGCGGAATAGACTGGCAGCGGTTCGGACTTCGCGCAAAAGATATTCTTTTGGATCCCAAGGGCATTTGGGAGAAGCTCAAGAGCGAAGAGCAAACCATTGAAGGTTTATTTAGAAATTATGGTTTTCTCATACTCGCTCTTCCTGTCATTTTCAAATTCCTGCGGATGGTATCCGTGGGTATCGAGCTGCCATTTGGCGTGACATACCACTGGCCATTCATTCAGGGAGTGTTTTTCTCCATTGTTTCTTACTTTTTGCAGATCATCGGTGTTTTTCTGATGGCGCTGATCATTGAAAAACTGGCTCCCCGCTTTAGCTGCTCGGTTAAGCGTGTTGATGCGTTGAAGCTTGTTGTTTACTCTCTGACTCCCGCCAGTCTCACCAGTGTGTTTTATCTCATTCCGGGACTGGGCGTTTTGCTGCTGCTTGGCGGGCTGTACAGCCTGTATCTTTTTTATCAAGGATTCGGCTGCATGACCGGTGTGGCGCAGGAGAGCAGGATGAAATACTTCGGCTTTTCTCTTGGAGCATCGGCTGCGGCTGCATTTGTCGTATTTCTCGTGCTTAGTCTTGCCGGGCCCGCTATGCCGGGGCCTGAGCCGAAAGTAACGGTGCCCAAGACTCTGAAACTGCCAGGAAATGTAAATGTGGATACGGAACAGCTTCAAAAAGGGCTTAACCAACTGGAGAAGACTGTGCAGGAGTTTCAGAAATCTGTTCCGGCCTCCGGCGACTAGATCCGGGCTGTATTAGTTTTATTTCCAGAAATTTATTGTTACATACTAGGCGCTTAGACGGTTGGCAGTTTTGATGTAAAGAAAGGCTCTTAAAGCCCTATGGTTAATGCGGTATACTATACCTTACGAGCAGGTTTTTTTACTGAGGGGGCCGTGTAATATACCGCGGCTTTTTTTGTGTACGTGCATATTTCGGGGGCAAGCGAATGGTTAGCGATAAAACCTACTCGGAATCCGGCTTTACATTAGTTGAGCTTTTATTGGTGTCCGTTATCATTGTTGTGCTGGCCGGGCTATCCGTGCAGGCCTACATCATCCATAAAGAGAATGCTTATCATGCTGTGGCGATGCAGATGATGAAGCAAGCGCGAAACGCCCTAGAGGGCGGCAAGGTGGACAGCGAGTCCTTTCCGCAGCAAGTGATGTCCGCAGAACAGACCGCGCCGGGTCCCGTGATCGCGGGCGATGGCGGTCAACTTGTTCCTGGATTGGTGCTGCCTGAGAGCTTTCATGTGCTTGTCCGGCACAATCCTGTTTGTGCGGATGATGCTTGCATTGAAGACGCGATCATCTGCCGTCACTGCAAGAGTAAACGGCAGGTCCAGTATATACGCACCCATAAACTTGGGGAAATAATCCACTTTAATGCGGCAGCCGGCGGCTCCTGTTAGTTCCGTCCCCGTTCGCCCGTGATTGATGAATTTTCTTGCGATTGCTGATGATGCGGGGTTTTGCCCCAACGTAGACAGCGCCGTGCTTGATGCGATGCGTCAGGGGTATATTTCCGCACCCTCCATTATGCCATGCGGCGCTTCTTTTGCTCAGCTGGCCGAGGTCCTGCACGAGCACAATATCCGGGCAATCGGCTGGCATGTTACTCTTGGCGAACCGTCGCAGAAAGCGGCATCCGGTGAGCACGGTCCGCTAGTCGATGAGAAAGGATTCTTCCGGGAACGGAGGCCGACTGAAGAAGCGCTCAGCACAAGCGGTATGGAAATACGCCGCTGGCTTTACCGGGAGTTGGACAGTCAGCTCTCGCTGCTGCTCAGTGCGGGCTTTGAAATATTACATATCTGCGGGCATCGCCATTTTCATCTTTTGCCGCTAGTACGCGAAGTGCTGCATGAAATTTGGCGGGAGAGGGGATTTAGACCGCCGATTGTGCGTGGTTGCGATGTACGTCTAAGTCAACTAGCTTTTAGCCGGGCTTATCCCATGATCATCAAGCATGCGGAAAAAGCGGAGGAGTTTTATACCAAAATTGGCTGGCCGTTCAGCATTACCATCGGGTTCGGATGGGGCGAGTCGCCCACTTGGCCGCATCTTGAAGCGGAGCTGGATGAAGCGGTGTCTTTGGCCGAGTCTCGCGGCAGTGTATCGGCAATCGAGCTAATGCTCCATCTTGCCCGTTACGGGCCAAATGATAAGAAACTGAGCATGAACCGTGATGCCGAGTATGAGAGTTACAGTGAAATCTGCCGTCAGGGAGTTTTAACCAGGAAAGGCCTTTTCCCTTTGATGTTTAGTGACGCAGGCGGATTTTAACCATGAAGGTAATTATCTGTTCACCTGCCGTGCCGCCGTCAACGAGGGGCAATGCTAAGAGCGCCGGCCGTATTGCGGAAGCGCTTAGCGCGCTTGGCGTCGAAGTCGAACTTGTTAAGTATGCAGACCTGACCCCGGCGAAGATTGCACGCTGCCGCGACGCAGGCGGCCTGCTGCATGGCTTCCATTTTGGTGTTTCCTTCCGCATGCTCGAACATGTGCGCCTGCCGTATGTGTTGTCGCAAACAGGAACAGATCTGGGAGTGGATCTCGCTCAAGGCAACAATTATGCAAAGTTCGTTTGCGCGGCAACACGGTTGATTGTACCCCATGCTTCAGCTAAGCAAGAAGTGATCCGCTTTTTTCCCGAAGCAAGCTCGCGGGTCTGCGTGATCCCAAAATCGGTTTCACTGCCGGAACAAACAGAGGCACTTGACGAGAATCTTCTCGAACGCCTGCGAGAGAGAATAATAATTTTTCTTCCGGCGCATATCCGCCCGGTAAAAGGAATCAGCGATGCTGTCGCCGGCTTCTCGGAGTTTCTTGGTCAGGCGCCGCCGGAACTTGCCCGCCGCTGCTTGCTTGTTATCGGCGGACAGGTTCTAGATCGGGATTATTACGACTCGTTGAATCTGGCGTGTGCCCGGCAAGTGCTGCACGTGGAACTGCGGCATGAGCAGATGCGCGGCATGTATGAGCTGGCGGATCTTGTGCTTAACTGTTCTTATATCGAAGGTCTTTCCAACGCTCTTCTTGAAGCTCTGCACCTTGGCTGCCCCGTGCTTGCCCGACAGATCCCGGGAAATACGGCGTTAAATGAGCTGGGAACAAGCCCGCGGCAGGAAAGCAGCGGCCGGACGAGCATGGTGCAATTTTTCTCAGGCGAAAACGGAGCTGGTTCATTGGCTGCCGGGCTGCTCCGTCTATTGCGGGATGAAAGCTTGCTTAAACAATTGTCCGCCGCGTCACGGGCTGAATTTGCCTGGCTTGGAGATCAAACACGGGAAGGTGCGGCTTATCGCGCTATTTACGAAGAAGTGCTTGCTGAAGCAGGCAGTAAACGGCATCCGTGAGATCTCTGCCGGCTGCGCAAAGGGCCCGATCCAAACAAAAGCCCCGCTCCAGTGAAGGCGTAATGTTTGCTTCAAGAAAATAAATGCTGCCGTCTTCCCGCACACGCAGATCAAACCGCGTATAACTGCCGATGCCCAGCGCCGAACAAGCAAGTGCACCAAGAGAACGGATTTTGTGTTCTTGTTCAGCGCTAATCTTAGCCGGCAAATATCTCACGTCTCCTTCACTTTCTGCTTTCATTTCCAAGCTGTAAACACCGCTTAAGCCCGCTACCTCCATTACTGGCAGTTCAAACATCGGCGGGCAGAGAAAAACAGGAAGCTGCAATTCCGGACCTTCAATGTATTCTTCGACAAGGACCCGGCTCTTTCCAGCAGCGAGACAATCCTGTACGGCAGTTGCAATGTCTTCGGTGCGGGATGCGATTGCCAGTCCGAGGCTGCCATGTGTTCCGGCGCTTTTTATCACAACCGGCAAGTGAAAATTGTACAGGCGAAGAAGCGATGCTGCTAGAGCTGCGTCCGGAACATCGTCCAAGGCAAATCCTGGCGGAACAGGAATTCCAGCATTTTGCAGTACTTGGCGCGCAGCAGCCTTGTCGTCGCACAAACGCATGACCGCGGCACTGTCGCCGGCAACTTTTATGCTATGTTCCTCAGCCCAGGTGCGCACACGCCAGCGCAGGTTTTCGTATCCCGCGTAACGCTCCGAGGTATCGAAGATCACATCGCAGACGGGAGGAGCTGCGGGCAGCGTTTCAGAATCAGCCAGCCAGTAATTCATATCAAACCGCCGGCATGTTTCGATGACAGCTTCGTGACAGCAGCAGTCAGAAGCGAAAGTATGGATAATGCCCACGGTAATCTGGGAAAGCGAGGTTTGCATGTGCACCTTTAATAGTCATGCGTCTGCAAGACGGATGGTAAATCAGTTTAGCGGACAAATAGGGCGGCCATCAAGTAAAGGAGCGGCGGGTGATGCGGTTTCGCTTATTTGTCCGGAGCTGCGGAGATGCTGCGGTCAATGCTTTCGTAGTGGCTGGAGAAGAAATCGTTGTTCTTCTCTTGCTTTTCTTTTGCTTCGGCTTCTTTTTTGCGCCGCATTTCTTCAAGCTGGGCTTTTTGCTCTTCGCTCAGTTCATCAAGTTCTTCGTCATGGCCCAGATCAAGATCCCATCCGGAACTCCCCGTGGAGTTGCCGTCATGATAGGCGTCTTCAGGGGTCGTTTCCGCACCGTAAGCTTGCGGCGAAAAAGTCAGTGCCAGAAAAAAAATCGCAGCGAGAAGTTTCATCATAACCCCCTAAAAACACAGCCATAGCTAGAGTTGCCCTCTCTGCCATTGTTATTGCCCGGGGCAAGCTGGATGTGCTGTTTGCCGCTTGAGCGCTGATGACGCAGATTGGTTTATTAGGTCTGAACCGGATAGTTGGGCGACTTAATCAGCTCAAGCTGCTCTTCGAGGAACTGAAGCTGTTCTTGCCAGTAACGCTCAGTGCCGTATTCAACAAAGGCTCGCGGGAAGGCGGGATCGGACCAGCGTTTGGCGATCCAGGTGTTGAAATGCACAACACGCATAGTGCGCAGCGGCTCGATCAAACGAAGCGTGGATCGGTCAAAATCGCGCATCTGTTCATAAGCTTCAACCAGTAGATCCAGCTTTTCTGTCGCCGCCGCATCGCGTCCGCCGACAAGAAGCCACATATCCTGAACGCAGGGACCTCGCAGCATATCGTCAAAGTCGACCCAGAAGAATCCGTCCGTACCAAAAAGCAAATTTCCCAGGTGGCAGTCGCCATGTATCCTCTGAGATTGCGCCTGAGTAAACCAGGGGGCAGTGATTTCAGCAGCGCTGCGGACCACAAATTCGTAACGGTTCTCTATTGCCGGCGGAAGAACCTTCTCCCGCTGTAAATAATCGAGGTTATCGAGGAGAAATGTTTGGGGGGAGATTTCCAGCCGGGTAGGAGCTTGGCGTGTGGCGCCAACTCCGTGCATACGCGCAAGCAGCCGCCCAACCTGCGGGATCTGTTCGGGTGAAAGTTCGTCCGGGCTGCGTCCGCCTACTTTGGGAAAGACCGCGCACCAGATGCCGGCCCCCGGAACATCGAGCAACGTTTCGCCGTTGGCAAAAACAATCGGGGCGACGGCAGGGATTTCGTACTCAACCAAGTCGAGAAGAAACTGATGCTCTTCGAGTATTTGCTCTTTTGACCATCTGCCTGGACGGTAGAACTTTACGATACGGAAGCGGTCGCTTGGGCAGCGGGGACGTTTCTCCTCAATTTCAATTTCCACATCATAGACGCGGTTCTCCATGCTGTTCAGTGCCATGCAGCGTCCGGTGCAGGTAAAGCCAAACGCTTCCACCGCATCTAAAATCTTGTCCGGCGTGAGCGAATAAAAATACTGCGTCTCTTGCTCCCCAAACGCCGATAGCTTCTTTTCGTTTTCTTTCGTCATGGTCCGCACAGTAGCGTGAAGCGGTGAGAGTCTCAAGCCAGCAAGGCGCGTGTTCCTGAAAGCGGTTTTTGGCCGATCTCTTCGTCGCGGGAGATTTTGCCTCAGTTCCGCCCTACTTCAGTAGGGCTCCTTCGGCAAAATTCCCGCTCCCAGAAACAGTCGCACAGGACTGTTTCTACCTCGGCTCAAAATCCACTTTCAGGAACACGCGCCTCTCCCAGCCGTAACTCCCGGACGGCGTTGCCGAATTTCGAGCGGAGCGATATCCCGTTTAGCGAAAATCGGCCAAAGACGCAGGCCTAACGGAGTAATGCTAGGTGAGGTTGAGGCAATCGGACAACGCCTGCCGCAGCGCCCGGTAAACGGGCATCGGATCTGGTGCGATCGTTTGCGTAAAATCATCGCGTGTTTCAAGGTAGAGCACGCCAACGCGCGTCGCTTGTCCCAGGCCGCCGACACAAACTGTTCGTGCACGGCCCCACTCATCAGTTGCTTCCTCGCGCAGGGGAGATTTTAGGGAAAAAGCCGAAGCGACGAGATCGAAATGTGCAAGCACAGACGAAATCTTGACTGCCCGCAGATGCTCCTCGGCGATATCGCCGAATTTAATCGCCGGCGCGAGCACGCGCCGTTCCGGGTCGTAAAGATAAACGCAGCCGCAGCGGAAACCGGATTTTGGCGCAAGTTCGTCCATGAAATAGCGGACATTGGTTTTAAGAATTTTATTCTCTTTAAAATGCGCGTAGAAAGCTTTTATTTCGTGGCGAATCTCTTCCGGGATGTGCCGTAGGTAGGTGTTGCGTTCCAGCAGCTTTGACGAATAATGGGCGCCGGAAATGGTTTCTCGCGCGGCTTCAGCATCGACGAATTCAGCAACTTCCGGGACACGGCGGGAATATTCGCGGAGATACTCCTGCGTGCGGCTGTAAATCGCGGCGATGCCGCGGGGACCTAAGTGACTGGCAATTACCTCTTGTGCAGTCTGCCAGTCCGCAAGGGCGGTCGGGTAATGCTGCGGATCGTTTGCCCGTGCCAGAGCTTCACCGACCTCACAAATCTTCGCCAGGGTTGCGCCAACCGAGTCGGGAGTATTGTTTAGTTTGTCCTTTTCCTGTTCCGGGCCAAAGGGCTTTCTTGCGGCAATCTGTGCTTTGCGGTCCCCTAGCGCAATTAATACATCGTCCGACAGGTTCCAGCGCCGGGCAAAGGCCAGACCAAGCAGGGACGGAGAAAAGCCTAACGCTCTCTTGAGCAGGGCATCCAGTGTGGTCTCCGCCGTAAGTGTTTCCATCGCCCGGGCATACACGCGCGGGTAATTCCATGAAATAAGAGCTAACCCGAGCTGACGCAGCAGGCCGCAGGAAAAAGCGACCTCGGAATCAACCTGCACAGATTCCGCCAGTATCTCCGCGGTGCTTGCGCTGAGCATTGATTCACGCAGACGCAGGGCCTGGAAGTCGTTCATTTCGTCGAAGACATGCTGCGAGATATCTGCTGCGGATTTGCCGAGAACTCGGCGAATGGCGTCAAGTTCTGAGTTGTGCAGAATTTCTACCGGGGTCTGCTTCGGTGGAGCGCCGTTTTCCGTAAGCCGCCAGTTTTGCTCAGGTGCTTGCGCATGCTGATTAAGCATCACACTTAATTCTTTAAGGCAGTAGAGATAGAGAGAGAAATCCTCCTTCAGATCGCGCAGCAGCTTCGGGCGGTCGTTGTTATAGTCGCCGGCTTCAAGCTGATGTTGAATGCGTTCGAGCACACTTCGCTGCGCGGGCAGCCAGCCCTGGGAAACGTGTTCCAGCGCCCGCTCTAAGCTTTCCTCAGTTGACATAATCGGCATAAAACCTATCAGCAGCTCAGGTTGCAGTTTGACTCCGCCGCTTCGTTGAAAAAAAGGACAGACTGCTGGTTTGGAACTAAATTCGCTCGTTTTCGCTCCAAACCAGACAGCTGCCCGTGCGGGGTGTTCGAAGCGGTCAGTGTAAATTGATGCGAAAAGTGTGCCCGCTTTTTCGGGAACATCACTCCCGCCATAACCACTTAATATATTTGGGTAATATAGTTGCAGACGGCCAAGCGGTATATCACCCGGTGGCGGGAGGTTTCCACTTCTGCGCATAAAATTGCAGATCGCAACAAATTCATGGAGCCTTGATATGGCGCGAGCAGTTTAATATACCCGGTTGCGCAGTAATATGGCGGACTGCGTAAAGTCACACAGGGAGGGGTCAGCATGAGAATCGTTGTTACAGCAAGCGCAATGCTGCTTATTATGGTGTATTATTTGCTGCAGTATGTCGGGCTGGCTCAGATTAAGTCTGAAGCCGTATTATCCAGCTTCCCGCTGCAAAAGGATCTTTTCGTCGCCGTTTTTTGTGTTTTTATGCTTATTGAAGGCGTGTTGAGCCTGTGCTGCCGCCGCGAGGCAAAAGAGAAAAGCGAAGCTGATAAACCGGATAATACGCTGAATGAACTTAGGCAGGAGCGTGATTCTTTTAAAACCGCTTTTGCGGAAGCGCAGGAACGTTTGCGCCACGCGGAGGCATCGCTTCAGGCGAGAGAGCGTCCGCAAACTGTAGATGCAGAGTTGGTCAACTTGCTGTCTTTGCTCCAGGAGAAAGGAAGACTTGTTGATTTCTTGATGGATGATATTGCATCGTACAGCGATGCTCAGGTCGGTGCGGCTGCTCGCGTTATTCATCAAGGCTGCTCCACCGCGCTCCGGGAGTACTTCAGCATTTCACCGGTATTTACCGGTAAGGAAGGCGAGCAGACGGAACTTCCTCAGCATTTTGACGCAAAAAGCTACCGATTAATCGGCAGCGTTAAGGACAGCGTTAAGGAAGGAGCTTCATACAACGGTACTGTGGTGCACCGCGGCTGGAAGACGTCCGCGGTGAACATGCCGCGTCTTGCTGCGCAGGATGTGCAGAATCCTCCGTGGATAATTGCGCCCGTCGAGATTGAGCTGTAAAGGAGTGCTAATGGGAAATAGTTTCTGTATCGGGCTCGATCTCGGCACATCCAACTCAGCGGCAGCAGTGTCGTTTGCTGGTGAGGATGAAATCCGGACTGTGCCAATTTCCCAAACAGCCGGACCGGGGCTGCTTGGCGAAAAGAGCCAGCTTGCTTCCGCGTGTTACCTTCCGGCGGCGCACGAAGAGGCATTGCTTGCGTCTTCACTGCCGTGGGTTCCTGCCGGAGAGCAGCGGGACTGTCTTGTTGGTGCGTTTGCCCGTGAGCATGGCGCCCTAGTTCCCGACCGGCTGATTACATCGGCGAAGTCATGGCTCTGCAATGCTCACGTTGACCGCCGGGCTGCGATTTTGCCCTGGAAATCGGAGGCAGCGCTTCACAAATTCTCCCCCGTTGATGTTTCGTCGATGATCCTGGCGCACCTGCGTGATAATCTGCATTTTCACCGCGAAAAGTGGGGCGGTGATGATTTACTGAAAGAAGGCCAAGTTGTGCTTACTGTACCGGCTTCTTTCGATGAAGTTGCGCGTAATTTGACTTACGAAGCGGCAGAAAAGGCCGGGTGGGAGCACGTTACGCTGCTGGAAGAGCCGCAAGCTGCATTTTATGCCTGGATTGCGGCCGCGGGCAGTGAGTGGCGCTCACAAGTGCAGCCGGGCGATATAATTCTTGTCTGTGATGTGGGTGGTGGAACCACAGACTTCAGTCTGATTGCCGTGTCCGAAGAAGACGGCGAACTCCGTCTGCATCGAATCAGCGTCGGCGACCACATCCTGCTTGGCGGAGACAATATGGACCTGGCGCTGGCCTTTGCGGTTAAGAACCGGCTGCAGGCTTCCGGTCAAACCGTCGGCAAGTGGCAGTTCCTGTCGCTCGTGCAGTTGGTCAGGGGAGCAAAAGAACGTTTGTTCTCCGAATGCGCGCTGAGCGAAGTTCCCATCAGTATTGCCGGCCGCGGCGGCAGCCTCTTTCGCGATACCATTTCCGCGGCCATTACCCGCGAAGAGGCAGAGCAGGTAATTCTCGAGGGCTTTTTTCCGCGCTGCTCGGTGCTGGACAAGCCGCAGGAACGCCGCGCTGCGGCGCTACAGGAATTCGGACTCCCTTACGCCGCTGATGCGGCAATCACTAAGCACCTTGCCCGTTTTCTCACGGAGAGCTTTAAGAATGTCAAGTCGGACTCAACGTTGGCCAGTGAGCTTGGACTTCTTGCGCTGGAGAACGAGGATACAATCCTCTGTCCGACGGCAGTGCTGTTTAACGGCGGGGTATTCAAAGCGGCGGTAATGAGGGAGCGCATCCTTGGTTTGCTCCATGATTGGAGCGGAAGTCCGGAAGTACGCGAGCTCGAAGGAACGGACCTTGATCTGGCTGTCGCCCGCGGTGCTTGTTATTACGCTAAACTTCGCGCGGGAGGAAAGGGGCTGCGCATCAAGGCCGGCACCGCCCGTTCGTATTATGTGGGCTTGGAGACTTCCATGCCCGCAGTGCCTGGTTATCAGCCGCCGGTGAAGGGATTATGCGTTGTGGCCCAGGGAACGGAAGAGGGGAGCGTTTCTGCTCTGTATGAATCTGAGTTCGGCTTGGTCACCGGCCAGGCTGCCGAGTTCAGGTTTTTCAGCTCAAACACGCGAGCTGGAGATGTTCTTGGTGCCGTGGTTGAAAACGCGGCCACTGAGCTTGACGAGATGGCCGGCTTGGAGGTCTCTATCCCGGCGGCTGAGATGCGCCCCGGGGAGATCGTGCCGGTCCGGCTTGAAGTACGCGTAACGGAGGTTGGAACTCTGGAGCTTTGGCTGGTTCATGTGAACTCCGATCTCCGGTGGAAGCTCGATTTTAATCTGCGAGCCGCGTCCTAAAATGCCGCAATCACGTTTCGCCATCGGCATTGATTTGGGCACGAGCAATTCCGCAATTTGCTACGTTGACGCCTTGGCGCAATCGACGGCGGTCGAGCACCTGGCGGTAACTCAGACGGATCGGCCCGGCAGTGCAGAGCAGTTGCCGGTTCTTCCGTCGTTTTTATATTTGATGCTGCCGCATGAACGTGAGAGTGGAGTGCTCCGGCTAAACTTCCAGTCCGGGGAAAACTCGCGCTGCTGTGCCGGTGTATTTGCCAAAGAGCAATCAGCAATTCTTGCGGGCCGGGTTATATCGTCGGCAAAGTCCTGGCTTTGCCATGGGGGAGTAGATCGGGAAGCGGCGATTCTGCCCTGGGCTTCCGCCGATGTCTCTCCCGACGAAAAGCTTTCGCCGGTGCAAGTCAGCGCCGCTTATTTGCACCACTTCCGCGAGCTGTGGAATTCCACGCTCGGTGCCTATCATGAAGAATACCGTTTTGAGCGGCAGGATATAACGGTTACGGTTCCCGCTTCTTTTGATGAGGCAGCGCAGCGGCTTACGCTGGCGGCTGCGCGTGAGGCGGGGTATCCGGAAAGTGTGCGCCTTCTTGAAGAACCGCAAGCCGCGTTTTTGTATTGGCTGGAGAAGGAAGGAAGGAGCAAGAGTCTGCTTGCCGGCCTTGCCGCCAATGAGCCGCCCTATACCGTACTTGTCTGCGATATCGGCGGCGGCACTTCGGATTTTAGTCTTTTCGAAGTGACGCCGCGACCGGAAGCCGAGCCTGTTATTGAACGTATCGCGGTAAGCGATCATATACTGCTTGGCGGCGATAATATCGATCTCGCACTGGCGCACGCGCTGGAGCAGCGGATGCTTGGTGCGGATGAACTGAGTGGTTTATCCCGCCGTCTTTCTCCGCGCCAGTTCCGCCACTTGTTGTCGGCGGCGCGCGCGTTAAAAGAGCGCATTCTCGGCAATGAAGAAGAAATCAGCTCCGGAGAGGAATGCCGCGTTTCTGTTCCAGCCGAAGGAAGCAGTCTTTTTGGTGGGAGCTTAACCGCGTTGATTAAGCGTGATGAAGTCTGCGCGATGGTGACCGATGGTTTTTTCCCTTTTTGTCCGGCGGAAGCAAAGCCGCATAGCCGCAGTGCGGCGCTTCGCGAGTGGGGGCTGCCTTATGCGGCAGACAGCCGCATCAGCGTGCACCTGGCGGCGTTTTTAGCCGGAAGGCGGGTCGACGCTGTTCTCTATAACGGCGGGACGCTTGCGCCGCATTTTATCCGGCGGCGTCTGCAAGAGATTATTGCCGGGTGGCAGAGTGCGCAAGAACCGTTGATGTTGGAGCTTGATAACCTGCAGTTATCCGTGGCGCGCGGTGCGGCGCTTTACGGCGTGCATGCGCGCAGGGCCGGTTTGCGAATTGTCGCTGGGTATGCCCGTTCCGTATATCTTGAGGTACGCGGCGACGAGGATGAAAGGGAGGAAGAGGAAAACTTTGGGCCAGCGCGGGGGATTTGCATTCTTGAACAAGGACAGCGCAGCACCGAGGTCGTGCGGCTTAAGAACAAGCTGCAGCTCCTGATCGGTGAGCCTGTCCGCTTTCAGGTATATTGCTCGACGCACCGTGAACGGGATAAAGCTGGCGACATCGTGCATTTGAATGACGAGGAGTTTCATGCGCTGCCGCCTCTGCAAGCGGCGTTGACTCCCCAGGAAGGAATGGAGCGGCCTAAAGACGGCCTGGTGGATGTCGAACTGGAGGCTGCGCTTAATGAACTCGGTTTAGTTCAAGTATTTTGCGTGCACCGGGCAGCGGACGGCAGTGAGAAACGCTGGCAGCTCGAGTTTAACTTGCGAAGAACTGTTGCCGAATCGGTTCTGGAAGGGGTGCGGGACAACTCCGGAGAGCTGCTGGAAACCGGAGTCTCGCCGGAGCAGCTTGCCGCTGCCGCGTTGCGCATCGGCTTCTTTTTCGGGAAGAAACAGCAGCTCGACAAGCGCAGCAGTCCCAAGAAGCTTTTGCGGGAGCTTGAGGAGTTATTTAAGCAGCCGCGAAACGACTGGAACGCGGCGCTGCTTCGTTCGCTCTGGCCTGCGCTTTCGCGCGGCATTACACGCCGGGGCCGTTCGCTAGCGCACGAGACAACCTGGCTTTATTTTGCGGGTTTTGTGCTGCGGCCCGGTTATGGCGTGCAGCTTGATGAATGGCGCATGGGGCAGGTCTGGCGCTGCTTTGATTTGGGACTCAGCTTTCCCAAGGAAAGCAGCGCTCTTGCGCAGTGGTGGATCATGTGGCGGCGTATTGCCGGCGGGTTGAACAAAGAGCGCCAGGAAAAATTGCTCGATAAAATTCTTCCGCGGATGTCGCAGAAAGGGGCCGATGAGCCGGAAATGCTGCGTTTGGCGGGTGCTCTGGAGCGGATTGAGGTTAGCGAGAAAATTGCGCTGGGGAATCTGCTGGTCAAAAAAATCCTCGGCGGAAAATCAACAGGAGTCGAACACTGCATCTGGGCGCTTGGCAGAACAGCCAGCCGCACGCCGCTCTACGGCGGTCTGCATCAAGTGGTGCCGGCTGCGCAAGTGGTGTCGTGGTTTGAGCAGTTATCCGGCGTTGACTGGACAAAAGGCAACTTTGCACTGCTTAATGGTGCTTTTGTTCAAGCGTGCCGTTTGACCAATGATCGTCACCGGGACTTGTCTCCCGAGGCGCTCCGCCTGGTGCTGCAAAAAATGGCGCAGTCCGGAGCTGGTGCTGAGAGAATGAGACCGTTAAGAGAATTCGTCGAGCTTGAAGCAGCCGATCAGGTGGAACTGCTGGGAGATTCTCTGCCGATTGGGCTGCGTTTTGCTTAGCAAGATCCTGCCAAGACACAAGCTCATCCCAGTTCGTGGTGCGTAAGCGAATGTCTTTATCGAAATTCGTGACGCTTTGACCTAAAGAGTTAAATCAGATAAAGAAAGCTGACAGCAGCTGTTTCTCACGTCTTTTCTTATTTTCGAGTAGCAATAGTGTCCCTTCATCGGCCGGACAAGAAGCGCCTTGCCGGGCCAAGGAAGGAACAGGTTCATTCCGGTTTTCGAGTTTGTTTAATGAAAGGGCTGTCATGCCAGAGCTGTCCGCTGACGAGAATCAGATCGGCGGGGCACTGAACCTGTCCAGCCGGGAAATCGCCAACCAAACAGTGCTGCGGGTGCTCACCGCGGCAGGTGCATGTGGAGCAAGAGCAGTAGCTGTCAGGCATCCGCGTGAAACCGTCACCTGTGTGGAGAAGCTGGCTCTTTTCAGGGAGCATCCTTTTTTCTACGCTGAACTCGGCAATATCCGTGTCGCGCGCGGAACAGTGATATGCTGGAGAAGCCAGGGCAGAGAGAAATATCTTCTCTTTATCAACGACAGCGACGATCGCATTGATTGGAAAGACCTCAAACGTCACGTCAATCTTTCGAAAAAGGAAGATATCGGTCCCTACCACGGAGATGTTGAAGAGATTGTCGGATTGCCGCGCGGGGGAGTCTCTCCGTTTGTTGGCACAAACCACCGGCTGGATCTGATTCTCTTCGACCGGAATCTTCTCGTGAAGGAGCTGACATTTCCTGATGCGCTGTGGGATTTCGCGTTCAGCAGGCGGCATTCCGTCTTTATTCGTCCAACTCCGCTTTTTGCGGCTCTTGGCCATTGTGACGGAATTCGGCACTACCTGCATTGGGGCAAGGCCCGGCAAACATGAAAAGAGCCTCAGGGTAAGGTAATCAAGGTATACCTTCCGATGAGACCCATCGTCTTGCGCAAGACGATGGGCTTTTTTTATTTCGTTGCAGAAACCGGCATGATCCGCCGCGGGCTATCGCCGGGCATCACTCCAAACCGCCCAAGTAGCGCAGATGCTTAAGTGCTATCGAGAGAAGAAGGTGACCGCGCGGAAGCGCGAAGGACAAAAAGCGGCGGAGACGGTTAGCGCGGCTGAGTTTAAATCCTCTCTGGAACCGGCTTACTTTTGCCGGGGCAACACAGCCCACGGCAGAAAACAAGCGCCATTTGACTGAAGAAACATCCGCGCGCAAGCAGCAATAATCGGTTGGAGGTCGGGAATAGTTTCCTGCCCAAGCTTTGAGGCATTTTCAGTGTTAAGGCAGCTATCCCATCGCTTGCGGCAAACAATGCTGGGTATTGCGTCAACCAAACAGATTAAGTTCCGGAATGCTCGCCTGCCCCGGGCTTAGATAAAGGTAGCCCAAAAAACTAACGGCGCTCACAGCGAAAGCGATCATCAGCAGCAATCCCATTAGGTGCAGCAAACGATTTTGCCTGATTGCGGCGGCGAAGAAATAAGCAGCAGGGATGACGGCAAAGACGGTATAGCGAAACTCGGCGGCACCGGCCAGAGGAACTTTAACTCGGGAGGCAATTTCACCGATGCAAAAAAGCGAAAGAACGATAAACATTGGCAGCGCTTGATGCCGGCTCCCGCGCAGGTAAAGAATAACGCCCAGAGCGGCAAGAAGGTAAAGAGCCATTCCTGAAACAAGCAGCGTTGTCCGCAGATGCTCGTTAAAACCTGGGAACTGGTATTCGCCAAAAAACGAAGAGCGGTACCAGAACTCCCACGTGAAGCGCCGGCGTGACTGATCGGTAAATGTGTTTACATAAGGTATCTCCAAGACTGCCCGCGGATTAAACACGAGATAACTTGACCAGTCGTCTTCAACAAAGAGCGCCCGGTTCATTACGGGAAGATTGCCGATAAAAAATTCCTGCTTTTGCACGTATTCGCGCTCGACGAAGTACCAGCCGTAGAAAAGCACAAGCAGCACCGCCGCAGCCCCGCCGAGCCGCAGCTTTTCTCTCCATGTAAGAAACGGAAAGAAGCAGAGCAGGATAAACGGCAGAGGGGCAATAATCATTGCGTTTGACTTGGTCAGCATTGCCGCGCCAAGCACGGCAATAGCCGAGTACCAAGAGGTATTGTCCCCCTTCATCCACCAGCGGACGGCAAGTGTAATTGTGGCGGCAATAAGCAGTTGTGCGAGAGAATCATTGCTGATTCGCACAGTCGAGAGCATCGTGCCGGGATAGACGGCAATGAACAAAGCGGCCGAATTGAGCGGGAAGTGCGGCTTTGCCATCTGACCGAGCAAGCGCAGGGTCCAGAGTGCAAAGAAAAGAAAACCGGTGGAATACAAAAGCGATAAAGACTGAAGTCCGCGAAGCACTGAACGCAGGTCTCCTCCAGCCAGAGCGGCCAAATTCCACCAGAGCGCTGAAATAAAATAATAAAGCGGCGCTTGAAAATATGACCACCCTGTATTCCATTGCGGCACTGTCCAGAAATGGCGAACATAATTGATGTACTCAATATGTCCTGAAAGATCGTTTGTTCTCATCGTCCAGGAAGTGCTGAAGAAGTAGACTAGGCGAAGCATTACGCCGAGGACAAAGACCGAGTAGAGACCGGCAGGAATCGTGCGGAGGAACGAGAAGGCGCGCCGCGCGAAAAAAGCGGTCAAGGCCAGAAGGGCCAAGAGCTGCAAGCGAAACGAGAAAATGAAGGTATCTGTGTTCGCCGGCTCTAAGTCTAAAGCGGTTGGGCCGGCCTGGCTGCGGATCTCTGCGCGAACTGTATTGATGCCGCGGCGGAGATAGGCCTTGAGGTCGAGCTTGATCCTTTTGCCATTTGTACAAATTGGGGATGAGCTGAGCGGCAGGCTGCGATTGTTGATTTCCAAGCTGACCAAGCAGTCGCGGACGGCCAGATAGAAGACGCCGGGCGCTGAGGCGGAGAGATGAAGGTTAAAACTGACAGCGGCGTTTGTGACTTCTTGCGCGGAAAAAAACGGCGGTTCTGCCGTCTGTTTATTTCCCGGGCTTTCGACAATCCCGGCAGAGACCCCGGGAAGAATTTGCTGATAGACACACCAGCAGCCCAGCCCAAAGAGCGCAGACAGCACAAACGGCAATAACCTGTAATTCGCAGTTTTTAATGCTGTCATTTGCCTTTATGCAGTATCTCGCCGCAGCAAACTCTCGCTTTGATGCTGCTAAGCCCCATCATTAATGCAATCTTGCGCAGAAGCAAGCATGAGCGCGAAAAGTTGACACTGCAATTTCTTGTTGAAATACTGGTCATCGACAGCGGGGAAATAGTTCTTTCGCGATTGGGGGGAGTTGTTATGCGCCGTGCGGAAATTCCTAAGGTGTATCATGTGCGCCAGCAGTTTGAACGGACGCGTGTCGCAGACTGCGCTGCGGCGGTGTATCGGGAGATGCAGCAATTGTTCCCTGACGCTAAGCGTCTTGCACGCAAGAGAATTGCCGTCGGAGTGGGGAGCCGGGGTATTTCCAGTATCAATGTTATTGTGCGAACCGTGCTTGATTTCTTCAAGGCGCAGGCAGCATTGCCGTTTATTGTTCCGGCTATGGGCAGTCATGGCGGAGCCACTCCGGAAGGGCAGACGAAGGTCCTTGCTCATTACGGCATTACAGAAGAATCAATGGGGGTGCCGATCCGGTGTGAAATGGAGTCGTGCGTTGCCGCGACCTCAGCGAACGGCGTCAATGTTTACTGTGCTGTTCCAGCCTGGGAGGCTGACGGCATATTTCCCGTAAACCGCATCAAACCGCACACAGATATGAAGGGGGAGATTGAAAGCGGTATCTGCAAGATGCTTGCTATCGGCTTTGGCAAGCTGAGGGGAGCTGAAGAATACCATGGCCATATACCCGGTATCGGACTCGAAGCAGCGATAGTTGCGGCAGCATCGGAGCTGCTGAAATCAGGCAAGATAATTGGCGGTCTTGCCATCATTGAAAATGCCTATCACGAAACGGCAAGCTTGAGAGCACTGGCGCCAGATGGCCTCATCGAGCAAGAAAAGGAACTCCTTTTGCAGGCCAAGCGCTTGATGCCCAGGCTGCCTTTGCCGGAGATTGATCTGCTCTACATACAGCGGATTGGCAAGAATATTTCGGGAACCGGTTTAGATCCTAATATAATCGGACGCTCTCCCTACGGCTGTTATCCCGGTGTGCCTTGGCAGGACTATCTGCCCAGCATTTTCAGAATTCTCGCCAGCAGTCTGACAGAAGAGAGTGAAGGGAACGCTGTGGGCATGGGCATGGCCGACTTTATTACCGAAAGATTGCGAAGCCGGATCGATTTCGAATCTACGGTGCTTAATGCTGTTACTGGTTTTGCTCCCCGCGGTGCGCACATGCCTCCAGTTCTGCCCAACGATCGGGCAGCGATGGAAACGGCGATAGCGCTGTGCCGCAAGCGCGCGAATGGACCTCTTGTCTGCTGCATCCGTGATACTCTCACTTTGGATGAAGTTCTTGTATCGGAGGCGGCTGCCGGACATTTAGGCAGGACGACGCAGGCGGAAATCATTTCCGGGCCGGGCAAGCTGCAATTCGACGCGGATGGATACGCTGTTCTACCCTGGACTGCGGCTTAAAATAAATCGAGTGCGGTTGTGCTGACCTGTAAGGAGCTTCAACCGCACCCGGACCCGCGCTCTCGTTTCACTGGCACTGCCGTTCCCTGAGATAGGAACAACTGTAATGCTCGGGGACATTCCGCGAGAAACCGGTGGTATACCGCTGAGTCATCACGGGGAACTGAGCTGCAAGCAGCTCCATGCGTTTTCGCCAGGACGTTTCCCCCTCGGCGTATAATTCGTGCCAGACGCGCTGCAGCTCAAGATGGTGCGCTTCAGTTTCCGCGCCGACCATAACGACCGTCTTGCAGGCAAATTCACCGGAACTGTACGGCATTGCCGCCGCGACAATGGCGATCGGCGGCCAATAGCAGTATGCGGCATTCGTCCTGTGCTCTGCGGCATTATTCGCCAGCGGATTATCGCAAAAGCCGGGGGTAACGAGCATGCGCAGCCGCAGCCGTCGTGCGGCGGCGCCGTCAAGCGGTTCGCGTGTTAATTCTTGGCTAATGCTCGTTCTTTCATCCTCGTCAATGCCGGGGATGGAGAGTAATCTCATACGGCAGCATATGCCGAGCGTGGAACACCGCCGCTCCAGGATACTAAGCTGTGCGGGGGTTCTCTGTAAGGCAAACGGCCGCACGTCACTACTTGCATGGTATTCCAGAACTGTGCTGCATTCGGCGTCGTCTGCGGTCCACTGCTCATCTCTGAAGTCCGAATGCAGACGCAAACGCTCCCAGAGCAGCCAAAACTGCCAATCTTCGACAGGCGCGCTCTTCAAATCCAGAAGCTCGTCCACTTCTCTCAGGCGCAGGCGTTCCACCACTCCGATGCGCCACAAGCGCTGCACCGTCGTTTCAGCAGCGAAAATGCGGACAAGGACCTTTTTTTCCGTGGTCACGTGAAGCTCCTTTTTTATAAACCGTATCCGCAAGCCGCAGCGCGGCGTGCGAAAAAAGCATGATCGACGCACTCAGCGTTCCGCCTGAGCCGTCTGTCAAAAACACATTGCACAACCGCTGACTCTGGAATACGGGAACTCCAGTTTCCAGTTCCAAAGCCAGCGGAGATTTACACTGATGGTTTCGTCTCGAAAAAGAGCGAAAGATTGGGACGCCGCAAATGCTGTATGCTGCAGCAGGCATGCGCTAAAAGGACCGTAACACGCAGCGGCGCAAGATGCAAAAAGCTTAGCAGGGGCTGCATTTTGCGGCAGGCCCCAATACCGCTACCGCTCTACTCTGGCGCCACCCCCGCCGACGAGTTTTTCAACTTCAGCGAGTGAGGCCATGGAGGTGTCTCCGGGAGTGGTCATGGCAAGCGCCCCGTGCGCTGCGCCGTATTCTACTGCCCGTTGCGGATCGCCTGTGCTCAGAAAACCGTAAATCAACCCGGAGGCAAAACTGTCTCCTCCGCCGACGCGATCCATAATCTCCAGGCCGTTTCGCTGCGCTGCCTGATAGAATTTGCCGCCTGCCCAGCAAATGGCGCCCCAGTCGTTGACTGTTGCTGTGCGGACAGTGCGCAGTGTTGTCGCTACAACCTTGAAATTCGGATACTCGCGGACAGCAAGCTCAATCATGCGTTTGAAGCTGTCAATCTCGAGATGCGATAAGTTTTCATCAGTGCCTTTGACCTCGAAGCCAAGGCAGGCTGTAAAATCCTCTTCGTTGCCGATCATTACATCGACCCCTTGGGCGATACGGCGATTCACTTCTTGCGCCTTTGCTTTGCCGCCGATGCCTTTCCATAAAGAGGGCCGGTAGTTCAGGTCATACGAGACAATGGTGCCGTGCTTGCGTGCGGCAGAAATCGCTTCGAGCACGACGTCCGCCGTTGACTCGGACAAGGCAGCAAAAATGCCGCCGGTATGAAACCAGCGCACCCCCAAAGTGCCGAAAAGATTCTCCCAGTCAATATCACCGGGTTTTAGCTGGGAAGCCGCGGTGTGGCCGCGGTCCGAGATGCCGACTGCGCCGCGGATGCCAAAACCGCGCTCGGTAAAGTTCAGGCCGTTTCTTACGCTGCGGCCGATGCCGTCGAACGGCACAAAGCGGACAAAGCGCATGTCCACACCGCCTTGCAGAATGAAATCTTCGAGCAGCCGCCCGATGTCGTTATCGGTGAACGCCGAAACCAGCCCGGTGCGCTGTCCGAAGCAGCGCCGGAGCCCGCGCGCGACATTATATTCGCCGCCTCCCTCCCAGGCGCGAAATGAACGCGCGCATCGGATACGGCCTTCGCCGGGGTCCAGACGAAGCATCACCTCGCCCAAGGAAACCTCGTCGTATGCGCATTGGTCGGCCCGCTTAATCTCTAATACCGGCATAAAGCTTCCCTCCAAACAGAAAAACATGCGCTAAAGCAGTGAAGGGTATCGTATAGATCCGCTGAAGGAGAATCGCAAATCTGCTTGATTTTCTTTGCATTATTCAAGTGTTCGGCTAGAGTGTTTTTTTTGCGAGAGATTGGTGTGCCGCCGGGCGCTTTCATCGGGTTTAACTGCTATGGAAAACTCATCATCAGGGAATGCTGCGCTAATTGTCGAGGACAAGAAGTATGAGCTGCCGATTTTAGTTGATCGCGAAGGGCAGTGCTTTCTGGATATCCGCCAGTTGGCGAAGAGCACGGAAATCACGGCGTATGACCCGGGGTTTGCCAATACTGCCTCATGTGCCAGTGCCGTGAGTTTAGTCAACGGCACCGAGGGAAAGCTCCTCTATCGCGGTTATCCTGTGGAAGTGCTCGCTGAGAATTGCGTTTTTGTGGAAGTGGCTTATTTGCTGATTCATGGCAAACTGCCGAACGCGGAAGAGCGGCAGCGATTCTCTGATCTGCTCAACCGCCACTCGATGATTCATGAAGACATGCGCGCTTTTTTTCACGGCTATCCGGAGCACAGCCACCCGATGGCCATTCTCTCCGCGATGGTCGTATCGCTTTCCAGCTTTTATCCGGAAATCGAAGAAGAAAACAGATCAGAAGAACTGGATATTACGGCCACACGGCTGCTTTCGAAGCTGCGCACGATTGCTGCCTTTTCGTATAAGAAATCAGTCGGTGAACCGATCGTTTATCCGCGGAGGGATCTCGATTATTGTTCGAACTTTTTGAATATGATGTTTTCGTCGCCGGTCAGCGATTATGAAGTTGATCCGGTCATCGTCGCTGCGCTGAATAAGTTGTTGATTCTTCACGCTGATCACGGACAGAATTGCTCTACCTCCACGGTGCGGCTTGTTGGCAGCTCGGGAGTGAACCTTTATGCTTCAATCTCCGCGGGCATTTGCGCTTTATGGGGTCAACTGCATGGCGGAGCGAATCAAGAGGTTATTGAAATGCTGGAGCAGATTCAGCGCGACGGCGGGAGCGTCGATCGGGTGATTGAACGGGCCCAGGATAAAAACGATCCGTTTCGGCTGATGGGCTTTGGACACCGTGTTTACAAGACCTACGATCCGCGGGCGAGAATTGCCAAGCAGACCTGCAAGGAAGTGCTTGCTCACCTTGGAGTGAGCGATCCATTGCTTGACCTCGCGCTGGTTCTGGAGGAAAAGGCTCTGGCGCATCCATTCTTTCAAGAGCGGAAACTCTTTCCTAACATTGATTTCTATACCGGCATTACTTACCGGGCGATGGGTATACCAAAAGACATGTACACAGTGCTCTTTGCCATCGGACGTCTGCCAGGTTGGATTGCGCAATGGCTTGAATTGCAGCAGGACCCGGAGAAGAAAATCGGGCGTCCGGGACAGATGTACACCGGCGAGCAGGGCCGGCCATTTGTTCCGGTTTCAGACCGGCCCTAACAGGTTGCTGAAAAAGTCCCTCCGTGGACTTTTTCAGTCGCGTCAAGCGAAATCATCGGTTTCGCGACGCTCCAGTTTTCAAGCACTTAACGTGCTTGAAAACTGCCGGTGTATCCTTGCACCGGGCTATCAGGGTGCTGGAAATTAGTTTTTCAGCACCCTGCTAAGTTGGCTTATGTTATGACAGGAAGCGAGTGATGGCTCTCTTGCACATTGCCGGATTTGTCGCCTTCGCCAGCGTTGTGCTGATTCTTACGCAGGATGTGCAAATTTTCCCTGGGGTACTTTTTTCCTTGTTTTCCTCTGCGCGGCGGGATCTGCGCAGTCTTCCCCAGGGGGTTGAGAGCGTTTTTATCAAGACGAAAGACGGCAAAAGCCTTGAGTTGTGGCGGCTTCCCGCAGCAGAGGATGTGCCGAAGCGGCCTTTTGTTGGGCTTGCATTTCATGGCAACGCCGGGACAGTGGATGATTTCTTTTTGATGCAGCTTTGGTTCCAGGAGCTGGGCATGACGAGCTACGGCTTTGATTACCGCGGTTTTGGAAAAAGCAGCGGCTGGCCCAGCGAGAAAGGTATCTGTAGTGATGGCGATGCGGTTTGGGATTACATTACCGGGCGTGAAAAAATTGATGCGGATAAAATTATTGTGTGTGGTTTTTCCGTCGGAAGCGCACCCGCTGCAAGGATTGCCGCGCTGCATCAGCCTAAACTCCTTGTGCTTGTATCAGCGTTTACAAGCATCAAAGACGTGATTCGAAGCAAACTGCTTTTTCGCTTCCTTGCGCCTTTTTGCTGGTGGCGGCTTTCGACGATTGATTACGTGCGAGAGCTCCGGTCTACTGCGCTTGTACTGCTTCATGGAACTCGCGACAATATCGTCCCGGCAAAGCACGCGGAACAACTGGAGAAGGCTTATTGTGGGAGCGGGGGAGTGGAGCGGATTATGCTGGAGGGGTTGGATCACAACATGGTTTTCTATTCCGGGATGAAGCAGCTTGGTGAAGCAGCTTTGCGCGTAATCGAGCCCGCTTGAATATGCCAAGCTGGACGCCGAGTAAGAAATATCGGCATAAAAGCGTGTTGCTGCAAGTATTTAGGTTGGTCGATTAAGGGTTCGCATCCCGTTGTTGATTTATGGTATCATAGTATCATGATTAAGCACTCCAGCAATTCCGGTAAATTCGTGCTGCGTGTTGGGTCCGGACTGCACCAGCGTTTGGCAAGCTACGCTCAGGTCGGAGGTTTGTCGTTGAATAGTGCTTGCGTTGAGTTGCTGGAGAAGGCTCTGGGAGACAAGTTAAGTCTTGCTCTTCCGTTCGGGTTGGAGCGGCTTATAGCTCCGGATTGCTTTCTTGCGAAGGATGTTCTGGGCATTATCGTCTACGGCTCATGGGCGAGAGGTGAAGCATCGGCGGCATCCGATATCGATGTGTTGGTTGTACTAGGGGAGAGCAGGCAAATTACACGTGCGCTTTATGCGGAGCTTGATCAACTGCTTGATTTAGCGCCTAAGGTTTCAGTAATGCTCTCTCATCTTCCGGCTGCGGACGCACGAATCGGCAGTCTTTGGCTTGAAGTTTCGCAGGACGGCATGCTGCTCTATGACCGGGAAAAAACCGTTGCGCGAAGACTGGCGGAGATTCGGAGGGAAATTACTTCGGGACGCGTGATTAGGCGTGAAAGTCACGGACAAGGATATTGGGTCTATGCATAATAAGAGCTTAGTACAGGATTATATTACCCGGGCGGGCAAACGCCTGCTTGCGGTCGAAGTCCTGCACCGTGAACAGAGTTGGGCGGATGTCGTCCGGGAATGCCAAGAAGTAGTGGAGCTGACGCTGAAAGCCCTTCTTCGCGCCTGCGATATTGAAGTTCCACGGATTCATGATGTGAGCGGCGCACTGGAAGCGGAGAAGGATCGTTTGCCCAAAGATGTAATCTCGTCGGTTGATTTTCTGATTAACGCTTCAAAAACGCTGCGGCGCGATCGCGAACTGGCCTTTTACGGATCGGAAGACCTTACCCCATCTGAATTTTATGGGAAGTCTGATGCCGAAGCCGCGCTCGGTCTGGCTAAAAAAACCCATACGCTGGTCTCACTTACGCTCAGCAAAAAGAGGAAAAAATAAAGTCCCTTGGACCAAGCTAGCGGTCCCGGCGTTCCATTCGCGCCTGATAGCGGGCATCCGGGCACAGCCGCGGGACGGGGAGGTTCATCTTTTTATAGAACGCAAGTTCCTGCGGCGTAATCCGGTAATTCTTTTTCGTCTTTGCGCATGCAAGGATCGCTTTTGTCAGCTCATCTCCGGCTTCTCCGGAATCATCGGGCAGGGCCAACTTCTGCGGCTGGTAATCTTTCATCTCCAGCTCCCGCCAGCCGTAGCCAGCATTCTCTGCTTGCTCCTTAGTTAGCGGAAACCTTTCTTGAGCTACAGTCTCATTGTAGGCAAAGGGAGAAAGCGCCGGCGGAAAAAACTGTCCCCACTCTCCAGTGCGCTGCATGTGCTCAATGATTGCTGCACGCAGCGTTTGATATTCATCCGGCGAATACTGCCGGTTAAGTATACAGTACTGCTTGCGCTTCAGGCCGGCGCAGCCGAAAATATCGCGGCAATAAAAGGAAAGGTCGCTGTAGTAAGCATAGCCGCTGTCGGAAACAAATGTGTTAAACGCGCCGCAGTTAAGCTTCTCTACGCCGACAGATTCATAGACCCATTCGCTTGTTCCCATACCATAGATGCCGGCGCAGTGATGACTCTCAAAGATCCAAGTGCAGTTGGCGCATTCTTCAATTTCATAGGCGTCGTAGCAGTGTTCGCAGTTTTTCGCGTTAATTAAATGGTTGCCGATGCAATCGGTGACATTGATGTTGTATACGAGCCGGTTGCTCCCACTATATGCGGCCTGGCGCAGCTGCTCACTTTTGCTTTGATAGCTGCTGTTCTTGTTTAGCTGCAAAGAAGAAAGCAGCCGCTCGTATTCTTCCTTGGAAACCTTGGTGTTGGCCACATGATAGCGCTGGTTTCTTAGCCCCCAGCAGCCGATGCAGTTGCTGCAGCCGATGCAGTCGATGCAAAAGTGCAGATCATGTGAATTCTGACAATTCTCGCAGCCAATGCAGGAATAGAGGCGCTCGCTGTCTAAGCAATCATAGCAAAGCTCAACGTTCTGTACGTAGTCACAATCAAAGGAGTCGCGCACCCGGTTGGAGTGGGAGATATACATGCTGTCTTCGCAATCTTTAACGACTGTGCACAAATAGCAGTTTTTGTTGTTGTATGCCTGCTGGCAATAGTCACTGTTAAAGGGGTTGACATTGAAAAGCGCAATTCTTGGCACTTGCCGCTGCAGTTCAGCAAACTGCTCAAAAAATGGACGCCTGAAGTCGTAATCACGGCCGTAGTCAAGTCCCTCCCAGGCATCTGACCACCATTCCTCCGGGGAAAAGATGGGATATCGGGCTTCGGGAGCATATATCGAAATTATCGGCTTGCCGGAAAGAGAACTAGTGCGTTTATAAAGCGTCCGCTCATTGCGGAAGCTCAAGCGGTGCTGCAAGCGTTTTGCGGGCAGTATCGACGGTTCGGGAACATCAAGAGCCCGGCAGACAGCAAGCTCTCCGGCAGACTGTTCGAATTCCAGCTTCGTCATACGGCAGACAGTCATCGTTTTTTTCTCCATCTAAGTGTCTTGACTTTCGCACGGAATATTACCCTTTTCTTCTTGCCGCCCAAAGCGTGTGGGCAGCGGTTTCTTCAGGTCAGTATCGGCGGTGAGTTCTGGGGGCGAAATAGTGAATAAATAAGCGCAGATATGGCATATGCAGGTGGTCGTGTGGATTGTGTTCGCAAATTATGCTGGAAATGCGCTAAACTGCCGCAAGAGTATGGGCAGGGGGATTGATGCTGATTAAGGCGCTGCAACAGCTTGGGCTTGGCGAACGGGACATCGAGGTCTACCTTGCGCTGGTCAAACAACCCGCAGTCCGGCCGAGTGCTCTCGCCGGGCGCATGCGCCTGCCCCGAACGACAATTCAGAATGTCCTTCTCCGGCTTGAACGGCATGGCTTGGTGATGCGCGACCAAAGCGACCGCGCGCTTGCTTACAGCGCTGTTCATCCGGAGAATCTGCTGGTGCTGCTGCAAGGTCAGAAAAATCAAGCGATAGCCCACTTTGCCCGCTGCGAGGAGGAACTGCAACGGATCATCCCGGAAATTACCGGAATGATGCACTCCGCAAAGTCGATTCCTCAAGTGCGGTTCTTTCGGGGCCGGGACGGTGCCCGCGAAGTGCTTTTTGATACACTCACGTCAAAAACGCAGCTAAAAGATTTTGCGAACATCGATGCGATGTTCGAGGTTATTCAGGATATCAATAATGCCTATGTCGCGGAACGCGAAAAGACAAAGATTACGAAGCGCAGCCTGCTGTTGGATACGCCATTTGCGAGGCAAATTTACGAGAGCGGCCGTTATTCGCCGAGGTCGCACAAAGGCTACAAATGGATTCCAGGGGAGCTTTACCCGTTTTCGATTGAAATGAATATTTACGACGGTAAGATTTCGTATCTGACCTATATCCGAGAGGAACTAATCGGGGTGATCGTCGAGAATGACTATATTTACCAGATGCACGATTCAATCTGGAACCTGTTATGGGATATGCTGCCTGAGCCGGTCCTGAAGGCAAAAACGGCGAAGAATAAGCGCTGCAATAAATAGCCAGAAGCTGAAGCGATGGAGATAATCGGAAGGCCGCCAATCAATATGCCGATGTTTCTTTTGAGCAAGCTCTCGCTCGCGGTTTGCTGGGGTCTGGCGCTGGTGCGGTTTCTTCAGACAGATGATGTAATCAGTCGAGACTTTTGTGGCGTGCTGCTGGCTGCGTTGTTTATTGCCCTTGGTGCGGTGCTTATCGCCGTCAGCATGGTGACGCTTCGTTCTTCTCTGTGTCCCGGACTGCCGGAGCGCAAGACGGAGCTTATAACTCGTGGTGTGTATCAGCGAAGCCGGAATCCGCTTTACCTCGGCGTATTCATTGTTTCAGCGGCTGCCGCTGCTTACGCGCAGAGCTTGGCCGCCTATCTGCTGCTTGCCGTAGGGCTGGTGCTGCATCATCGAATTGTGCTGAGCGAGGAGAAGTTTCTCGAAGAGCGATTCGGCGAAGCATGGCGCCTTTACAGCAGGAGAGTTCGGCGTTATTTGTAACATTCGAGTCTTATTCAATGATCAAAACGCAGTTTTATTCTATCCTCTTTCCACGCGGCTTTATTAAAACAAAGCGGCCAGCTATACTATTTTCAAAATTTCGCTCTTTTGTAATATCGCAGATTATTATTTTAAAGCCTTTGTTCCTCACCATTAAGTGAGGGACAACGCCGAACTAAGGTTTTAAACCTATTTTTTTCCTTTTGTTTGAAACTTGGTGCCAACGAGCATCACCCGCATGTGATGCTCGCTGGCACCAAGTCCAGTATGAAAGGAAAAAGATCATGGAAGCGATTGAATTGAAGGCGGGCTGTTTCATCGGAAAGACCTACACCGACCCCGGCCCGTGCGGTATGTACTCGGGCCAGTGCATTACCGCGGAGCCGTTGCTTGCTCTGTACCTCGCTTGGTTTAACAAGCAAATGGAGCCAATCGGAAAAGGTGATGTGTCTTGCGCCAATGTGCGCAGCCTCATGGAGCGGCTTGCTGACGGTGAGCTGTTCGTGCTGCGGGGTATCGTTGCATCACCTTGCTCGTTAACGCTGCTCCGCCAAGGGGGGGATGGAGATATCCAGTGCGTCATCAGCCGCGGGCGGTGCTGTGCGGTTGACGGTTTTCGGCCAAACGGACAATGCCCGTTTCCGATCGAGGATATCTCGCGCGCAACCGCCCGTCAGATGATCCTTGCGGCTGCACAGCAAGAGAGCTGAGCAGTCAGCATCGAGGCGGCGTATACTGAGGCTGAGGAATAATTTGGCGTTGTTCCTCGGTCTTTGCGATACGGGCGTAGAGTTGTTAAGTTCTTACCAACAGGATGCTGAATTTCCCGACAAATTGCCGCGTTATGGCGGAAATTCAAATTTGAACCCACGCTGCTTTCCTGCCAAAGGGTGTGAGTGAGAACCGCGAAAAGTCTTAGAAGCTGTTTGAGTGTTTACGGTTTCGCGCGTTACGCGTTAGCCGTTGTCGCTGTTGTTATCGGTATCTTGCTCCGTGTTTTACTTGTCGAACAAGTTGGAGAGCTTCCCACTTTTATTACCTTCTATCCAGCAGTCATGATAGCTGCCGTCATCGGAGGTCTTGGTCCGGGACTATTGGCCACCGCGCTAGCCGCCCTTGCTGCCGACTACTGGTTTATTTCTCCCCCTGGCTTTGGGGAAGTTTCGGCTGCCGGTGCTGTTGCGCTTGGTCTTTTTTCAGCAATGGGCGTGCTGATGAGTTTAGTCGCTGCGCTGTATGCCAGCGCCCGGTTCAAGGTGGCCGCATATGCCAAGGAGGTGCAGCTGCATGAAAGCGAAGAGCGGTTCCGGCTGTTTATGGACAATAGTCCGACCATTGCTTGGGTTAAAGACGAGATGGGATGCTACATTTATCTTAGCCGTGCATTCGAAAAACGCTTCGGTGCGCGGCTGGCCGATTGGTACGGCAAGACTGACGCCGAGCTGTGGCTGCCTGAAATCGCCGCGGAATTCCGCGCAAATGACCTTGCTGTTCTTGCCGCCGGCCAACCCATGCAGGTTACCGAAGAGACGCTTACATCTGACGGAGAGCGTTGTTCTTGGCTAACGACCAAATTTCCGTTTTGCGACGCTGCGGGGCACCGTTTTGTGGCCGGTATCGGTCTGGACATCACGGAACACAAGGCGGCGCAAGAGGCTCTTCGCCAAAGCCGCGAGGACTTAGATCGAGCGCAGGAGGTCGGGCAGATTGGCTGGTGGCGAATGGATACGCAGCGCAATGTGCTTACGTGGTCTAACGAGAGCTACCGCATCTTTGGTATTCCGCTGGGAACGCCCCTGACTTACGAGACGTTTCTGGAAACCGTGCACCCCGAAGAGCGCGCCTGCGTTGACGCACGATGGATCGCCAGTTTGCGTGGTGAACCCTACGACATCGAACACCGTATTATTGCGCGAGGGCAGGTAAAATGGGTCAGGGAAAAGGCATACCTTGAGTTCGATACCGAGGGGAAACTGCTCGGTGGTTTTGGCATTACCCAAGATATAACGGAGCGGAAACATGCAGAGGAAGCGTTGCGTCAGGCCAAAATGCAGCTTGAGCAGCGCGTAGCCGAACGAACGCAAGAACTCCAACAGGCGTTGGAACAACTGAAGAACGAATTCGTGGTGCGGGAGAAGATTGAGCGGGAGTCGGAGCGCTTGCGCCACGAATTGGCGCATGTCTCCCGCATGGCGACCATGGGTGAGTTGACATCGGCTTTGGCGCACGAACTAAAACAGCCGCTGGCTGCCATTTTATACAACGCGCAAGCGGCGCAGCGTTTGCTCGCCAGTGATAGCATGCAAGTCGAAGAGATGCAGGAGATACTCCAGGACATAGTTGATGACGATGTCCGGGCAAGGGATGTTATCGATCGGCTGCGCACTTTCACGAGAAAAGACGAACTGACCAAAGTGCCGGTTAATCTGAATGACCTAATTGGCGAGTCAGTTAAGCTGCTTTATCAGGAATTTCTCATTCGCGGTGTTAGTATTGAAACGCACCTTTGCCCCGAGCTTCCGGCGGCAAGCGGTGATCGAGTACAGCTTCAGCAGGTTATGCTTAATTTGACTTTTAATGCGGCAGACGCAATGGCGGGCAGGTCTGACGGCGAGCGCAAAATACTCATTTCCACGGCGTTGGATAATCCGACTACGGTGCGCGTTTCAATTACTGATAATGGCGATGGGATAGACCCGGATCTGCTTGCCCAAATATTCGAGCCGTTTCATACAACTAAGCCGCAAGGAATGGGTATGGGGCTGGCTATTTGCCGGACAATTATCAGTGCCCACAACGGAGGGTTGTGGGCGGAAAACAATTCCGGTTGTGGTGCTACTTTCCATATAACTTTGCCCGTCGCTGAGGAAAGTATTGGCGCTGGTGTTAATTAATCCGTGATCGTCTTGTCTCAAAATGAATTTCGTTGCTTCAAAACGGACGTTGCGACCGGGATGCACCGAATAAGCCAATCAATGCGGAGCCAAGAAGAATTAGCGTCATAGGTTCCGGAGCGGCTCCCTGAACCGCGAATGCCGTTGCGGATGTGTTTGCTGCAAAGTAAAAGCTAAGCAGAATACCCAGCGTGAGCCGCATACATGCTCCATACAAGAAATAACAACCCCAAAGGCGGTGGCCGCTGACTGTCTTGCGGACTATCGTAGCGGGCATATACTTCCAGCAGCTATTGGACTTTGGTCCAAACGCCGGAAGGACCAGCATCAGGGGAAGTCAGGTTACCTGGCGGAATTATCAAAAAGAGCCACAGGTTCCGCCGGCCAGCCAAAAGCCGATAAAAATAATGCATTAACTACCTGTGATATTGACATTTAGCAGGTGGTAGTTTAGATCAAGGGCCTCTTTTGTGAGAAAAATATAAGATTTTAGGCACTTCCTTGGCTGAACCGGGGCTGCTCAGATGAATATCATTGATAAACTCAACTCAGAAGTATTGAAGACGGACTTCCCGGATTTCGCGCCGGGAGACACCGTTCGTGTGCACCAGCTTATTCAAGAAGGTGGCAAAGAGCGTGTTCAGGTGTTCGAAGGAATCGTGCTCCGCAGAAACGGCGGCGGTATTAACGAAACCGTGACCGTGCGCAAGGTTTCTTACAATGTCGGCGTTGAGCGTATCTTTCCGATTCACTCGCCGCGGATGAAAAAGATTGAAGTGAAACAAAAAGGCCGTGTGCGCCGGGCGCGCTTGTATTACCTGCGCAGCTTGCGTGGAAAGGCTGCCCGCATTCAGCAGGCACGTTACACGGGCGAAAGTGCTGCGGATGCCGCCGCCGCCCAAGACGCCCCAAGCTCTGCGCAAGAGTAACGTTTTTCGCACACATATCGCGAAAAAAGATTCCCAAAAGAAGTGTAATGTTTTTGCAGGCAGCTTGTTTGCCGCACCTCTTCGTTTCGCACCATCCTGCTAACATTACTCCGTTAGAGTTGTGGATTTGAGGTGATTTTCGCTAAACGGGGATCGTGAGCAGCGGAGTCCCCCACTTTTTGCGGCAAGCTTACTTCTGCCCCTTCGTCAGCTTTCAGCAAGAAGTGGGGGATGAGCAGCGGAGCGATATCCCTTTTAGCGAAAATCGGCCAAAGACGCAGGCCCAACGGAGTAATGCTAGTCCAGAGTGTTGCAGTTGCCTTGATAGTACCCGCCGTCTTCGATTGCCAGACGTTTAGTTAAAATATCACCATCTAGCCGGCCGCCGGCGCGAATTTCGATTAACTCTGCTGCTTCGATTTCACCGGTTACCTGACCGAGAACGATTAAACTTCCGACTTTGACTTTGGCTTTCACGGTAGCTTGCTCTCCGACAATCAAAACGCTTGTCGATGTCACTTCTCCCAGCATCGTGCCGTCAATGCAGACAGGATTGTCAAAACGGAAAATCCCTTCGATAACAGTTCCTGGTCCCAGTGCCGACTGGATATTTGCGCCGAACCGGCGTTTCAAGTCTTCTTCGACATTGAGGCTGAGATCGCTTGGCGGCACCGGCTGCTGCTTTTCTTCGTGTTTTTCTTCGGCAAGCATTTCGATTTGTATTTGCTCCCTGAGAGGTGGGGCTTCTTCATAATCAACAGATGAAGTCTCTCTCTCTGGTGCGACCTCTGTGAGCGTGATCGTTTGCCGGCTGCTCGTCCGGTTTGACACCGCAGAGGGCCATGCTGCCAACGGTTCACTATGAGAAAATTCCGCTGCGGTTCGATGAACTGTCTGCGCGGCAATGTTTTGCCATCGTGCCAGAGTCTCGTTTTCTAAACTGCGGGCGGCGGAATTTTCGTTTCGCGCCTTGCTGCGGCCAAAAATCATCTTTAGCTTGCCTCTGAATCTATATGGATACCGGAGCTATTGCTAAGAAATTATCACGCTAAAGATTTCTTGGCTATTAAAAAACTAGCCTTGCTCCTCTTGTGCAATCTTAACTAATCCACCAATCGTTGTCTGAGGCTCAAGGCCGAGATGTCGCCGCAGCAGTTCGGCGCAAAGGCTCACATCCTCCGCTCGCGGCGCCGCAGAGCGGGAATGACTGCGCAGCTCAGGGACCACAAGGGTTACCGGATAGCCGAATGCTGCGGCAGCATTCAAGCCAAACTGGTAGCGGTTGATCCTTTCGCCGCCGGCAATATGGAGTAGCGGCGGCAGCTCGTATGGCGCTGAAAAAAAACGGGCTTGCTCGAACCTCTGCACAACACGCTTTGCCGCATCGCCGAGATCATCAACAAATAGCGGGGTGCGCCACTCATCAGTGAATAACCGCACTTCATTACCCGCAGCCAGGCTGTCTCTAATCCAGCCAAGAAAGCTCGCCGCTTTGCCTATTTGACGTCCGTAACACAGGCAGATACGCAAGATAATTGCCGGCCCATTGTATTCCAGGGCAAGTATTTCTGCGGCACGTTTGGTTTTGGCGTAAATAGATTCCGGCTGGGGCGTATGGTCTTCCGTAAATCCGCCCACTGGAGCACGTGCACCGTCAAATACGAGATCCGTGGAGATTTGTAAAAAAAGCGGACGTTCGGCAGCATCTATCGTTGTGGCTGCGGCGATCAGATTCCTGGTCGTGCGGACATTTACTTCTTGTGCTACCTGCGGATTTAACGCGCAAGCTTCCGGACGGGCCATGGCGGCAGCGTGAATTATCACGTGCGGGGCTGCTTCGCCGATCAACGCGTCCGAGGCCGCTGGATCAGCGAGGTCTGCCGGGGTCACGCGGAAGGCGGATTCTAGAACTTCCGCCGCTGCGGGATTATTACCGCAAACAGCGGTGACTTCGTAACCTGCTTTCGCAAGGACCATAACTAAATGGGCGCCAATAAACCCGCTTGCGCCGGTGACGACAATTTTCATGATTCAGCACGTATCTCAAAACCAGTGTTTAAGGATGAGAACTAGGCTAAACTGCAATAAGCAAAAAAGCAAAACCGAACAATTAAGTCGATAATATGTCGAGTTTAGCGCAGCGTGCACCGCACGAAGCTTTAGCACCGGAAATTGATCTGCTCTTGGATCATGCAGCGGCGAGAATATCGCAGCTCGGTCTCGAAATGCCGGTAATGCTTTTCCTTGAGCTGCATCTGCCCTTGGTTTCCCTTTTTCAAACGCTCGGGCTGTTGTTTGAACCGGCAGCGGCCGCTCTGTTTGGCGCAGAACGAATACACAAGATCCGGCTCATGCTTTCCGAAAGGAGCAATATCGAAGAGCTAATTTGCCGGATTGAAAGATATGCAATTGCCAAGAGTGCAGCAAGCGCGAAAAGATAAGGACGTTTTAACCACCGCTGGATAAACTGATGATGGAACACGCAACGCCGGCTGTAATTGTTTTGATCGTGCTTTTTGTTGCGCCAGTGCTTTATTTCATTCGGCAGGCCAAGCAGGGTGCGGAAATATTCATTCGCCGTATTGCCGGCATTGATGCGATTGACGATGCCGTCGGACGTGCTGTGGAGCTGGGCCGCCCGTTAAGTTTTACTACCGGTATCAGCGGTGTCGGCCCAGTGGTTTACGCTTGTCTGGGAGTATTGCGCTACATCGGCCGCAAAGCTGCACGATACGCGAGCCACATTTTTGTTCCCTGCAGTGACGCTAGAGTTATGGCCTTGGCCGATGTGACATTGCAGAGTGCGTATCGCGACGAAAGGAAATTTACCAACTACAACCCTGCTGCGCTGCGTTTTCTTTCCGATGAGCAGTTTGCTTATGCCTCAGGTTATCAAGGAATTATTCACCGTGAAAATGTAGGTGCGGCATTTCTCTTCGGTTCTTTTGCCGCCGAATCGTTGATTCTTGCGGAAGCGGGGCAGCAGATTGGTGCAATTCAAGTAGCGGCGACAGCATCTCCGGAACAAATACCATTTTTCCTGACCGCTTGCGACTATACGCTGATTGGTGAAGAATTGTTTGCTGCCGGAGCGTATCTGTCGCGGGACCCGGTGCAGACGGGCAGCTTGCGCGGTCAGGATATTGCCAAATGCGTCATCTTCTTCCTCTGTTTGTTTGGCATTGTGGTCGAGTCGGTCAAGACGATCTATCCGGCCATTGTTCCATTTGCGATCAGTGACTTAATGGTCATGTCGTGGCGTGAATGGGCGGCAAAGCTTCACTGGCTGCTTTAGGAGGGGTTGGGTTTTTGAGAACGCATTACCGTCAAATTATTACCGCGGGAATTACCTTTATTGGTGGTTTCTATTTCTTCCTGGAGTTCATTCTTCCTGCCCAAATCGGTGAGTTCAAGTTCGGCAAGTATCATGATCAAATCAGCACCGGCGTGATGGTCGTGGGTGCGATGGCGATCGGACTGGGGATCATCAACATTCTGCGCATTCATGGCAGTGCTATTCTTAAAACGAGCCGGGGGTGGATGAACTCGCTCGCGCTGCTCGGCGGTATGTTTATTATGCTTGCGGTTGCCGGCAGCGACTTAATCAATTCGGAAAAAAGCGTCTCTTCCTGGAAGTACCTGGCAAACTTACAGACCTTTCCGGGGAAGGTGCTGGAGGACTTTCAGACCAAATCGATTCCCGCCGCAGAACGGATTGAAGCGCTGGGTAGGTTTGTCGGGCAAACGCTGGATCAAATTGCCGCCAATCAAGGTCCGCTGCGGCGTCCATCGGGCGCAGATAAGGCAGGAGTGGAATTTTCTGTGCTCAATGCCGATCTCCTTCAGGCAGGTGCGCATGCGCTTCTTCTCGCGCAGGAATATCGCGCTGCGGCACCCGACTTAGCGCGAATTGCGGCTCTGTCTAGAGAGTTGTCGGCGAGTTTGAAAAGCGCTGCCAGTGCGGCACAAAAAGTGGCGACGGCTAATTATGAAAATGCCGTTGTCCGACGGGTGCAGCGTTTGTTGGAGAATGGTTTTTTCTTTCCGCTGGGCGCAGCCATGTTTTCTCTTCTCGCCTTTTATATTGCGACCGCGGCGTATCGTTCGTTCCGTGTGCGATCGCTGGAGGCGCTGATTATGATGATTGCGGCCGTTGTGGTTATGCTCGGGCAAATTCCACATGGCCCTCTCTATGTGTGGGATAAGCTGCCGGCGATGCGCCTTTGGCTCCTGCAAAACCTAAGCACACCTGCTTTCCGCGCGGTTTATTTTGGCGCGGCAATCGCTGGTCTGGCCATGTCGGTGCGCATGTGGCTTTCGCTTGAGCGAAGCCCGCTTTCTACGGGAGATGATAAGTAATGTTTTCGTTCCTGGAACGGGTGGATCGCCGCATTATCTATATTCTTGTTGCCGTATCGGTTGCCGTGCCACTAATCTTCAATGTTTCGCTGCGTCCCGCGCCTATGGCAACTGCTGATGCGTTTTTTACGGCGGTTGAGCGATTGGAACCCGGCAAGATCGTACTAATCTCCGCGGACTTCGGACCGGGAACGCTCGCGGAGAACCGGCCGCAAGCAGAACTTGCCATCGAGCATCTGATGCGCAAGCGAATCGGCTTCGCCATGATTTCGGTCTACGCTCTGGCATCGCCATTTTTGCGCCAGCTTCCGGAGGATGTGGCTGCCCGGTTAGAGCGTGAAATGCCGGGACAAAAATGGGAATACGGCAAAGACTGGATTAACTTAGGTTTTCAGCCTGGCGGCATGATTGCCATTCAAGGAATTGCCAAGGCGGAAGATATGCGTGTTTTCCTTAAGACCGATGCGAACAATATTCCGCTTGAAGACCTTCCGCTGATGAAGGATGTAAAATCGATCAAAGATATTTCGCTGCTGATGCAGTTTACCGGCCTGCTCGGCGTCTTTAATGCCTGGGTGCAGTATTTTCAAGGGCCCCTCTTCCTTCATGGCTGTACTTCGGTGACGATTCCGGAAGCGTTTATCTATTTTTCTTCCAAGCAGATTGCTGGATTCTTCGAGGGTATCGCTGGCGCCGCATGGTATGAGGTAATGCTCTCCGAACGCTTTCCTCAGCGTGGAAGCTATAATGTTGCCTTGAGAGTGAATACCGGATTGTCTTTCGCGCATCTGGTCGTTCTTGCTTTTATTGTGCTCGGTAATGCCGGTTTGCTGTTCGGCAGGAGAAAGGAGTGAGTATGGCGGGGGAGGGTATGGCATTTTTCTCCTTCGCGTGGTGGGAGATTTTTCTAGGCGGCATCAGCACACTTGCCGTGTTTTCGTTCCTGTATCGCGAAAATCCATTCTATCGTTTTTTCGAGCATCTCTATATTGGAATTGCCACAGGATGGGGGATCATTGCCGCAGTACGTAATTTTCTCTGGCCGCGGGTTTTTAAGCCGCTGCTTGGTGCTGACCTGATGGTCTTTCCCGATGGTTCTCTCAGTCAGCCGTATAATCAAGCGTATCTATTGTTTCTGCTGCCGATGAGCTTCGGCTTGCTTTATTACGCGATACTGTCCAAACGTCACAGTTGGCTGGCGCAACTAGTAATCGGGTTTGAGCTTGGCTATGCCGGCGGCTTGGCCTTTAAAGGCACGTTTATCGAGCTATTGCCCCAGCTTTTTGATTCGTTTCGCCCGCTCTATGTTCCGGGAAGTGCTGCTGAATCGCTGGCCAATATTGTGTTCGTCCTGACTCTGACAAGTTCGATGGTTTACTTTTTCTTTACGTTCAAACGCACACCGGGGGGAATTGTCTCGCGATGTTCGGGCGTGGGGCGCTGGATGATGATGGGCTGCTTTGGTGCTTTTTTTGGTTCAACGATCATGGCGCGTATGGCGCTTTTGGTGGAGCGGCTTGATTTTCTTATTCACCAATGGGCGGCGCTTTTTTACTAGAAAGAGATTAGGCAGAATTTCTCAGTTACAGCTTGAGCTGAATTTTGCGGCAGGTTCTTGAAGACTGGAAAGGATAAATGGCGGCGAAACGGGTAAGCGAAGCGGCAACAACTATCGAAGCAAATAAGCTGCGCGTAGTGCTTGCGACTGATTGCGGCTCAACGACAACTAAAGCTGTCCTGTTTGAAAAAAAAGAGGACGGCTGGCGCCAAACCTTTCGCGGGGAAGCGCCGACAACAGTGGAAAAGCCCGTTGCTGATGTGACCATCGGCGCTAAGAATGCTTTTCTTGAGGTGCAGGAACTTGCCGGACGCCAGATCCTTTCCCGTGAGGAAGAAGGGGATAAATGTCCGCTGCTGATTCGCGAAGGCGATGGGAGTGGAGTAGACTTGTACGTTTCTACAAGCTCGGCCGGCGGTGGTCTGCAAATGATCGTTGCCGGCGTCGTTTCTAATATGACTACAGCATCTGCTGAGCGCGCTGCTCTGGGTGCGGGAGCGATTGTGATGGATGCTGTTTCTATTGACGACGGGCGCGAGCAATACGAGCGCGTGCGCAAAGTGCGCCATTTGCGCCCCGACATCGTGCTGATTGCGGGAGGGGCGGAAGGCGGAACGATTAGTCATCCTTTAGAATTGGCCGAAACGATTCTGCAGGCCGATCCGCGGCCGCGCTTTGGTGAGACGCTGAAGCTGCCGGTGATCTATGCGGCAAACAGCAAAGCCCGGGTGCAGGCGGAAGAGATTCTGCGGCAGCGATTCGAGTTTATCGCTGTTGATAACATCCGTCCGGCGCTGGAGCGAGAAAATTTAGCCCCGGCGAGGAACGCAATTCATGAACTCTTTCTCAATCATGTGATGAGCCATGCTCCAGGTTACCGCAAGCTGATGTCCTGGTCTCCCGTCGCGATTATGCCTACGCCGGCGGCGGTAGGCGATATGGTGCTTGCGGCAGCAGAAAAGTGGAATTTGCAAATCCTGGCAGTTGATATCGGCGGTGCGACAACTGATGTCTTTTCCGTATTTCGCGGCGGTTCGCCGGATCAGGCCTTTGTGTTTAACAGAACTGTCAGCGCCAATTTGGGGATGAGCTATTCTGTCGGCAATGTACTGATTGAAGCGGGTGAGGATAATATCCGCCGCTGGCTTCCTTTTCGTATGCACAAAGAAGAACTGCGGGACCGGCTGTGCAATAAGATGATTCGGCCAACCAGCATTCCTTATACCATCGAGGATCTGCTGCTTGAACAAGCCGTGGCGCGGGAAGCTCTCCGGCTTGCTTTTATTCATCACCGGCGGCTGGCCGTGGGACTTAAAGGGACAAAGCAAAGACGTTCCATCGGTGATTTTTTCCGCCAAAGTTCAGCGGATTCGCTGCTCGACATGATTGGTTTGGATTTGATTATCGGCTCGGGCGGAGTATTAAGTCACGCGCCGGAACGCCGGAGCGGTGCGTTAATGTTGATTGATGCCTATGAGCCGGAAGGAGTAACGCGTCTGGCGGTCGACTCCATCTTTATGATGCCGCATCTGGGAGTTTTTGCGTCGGTGGATAAGAACGCTGCCGCTGAGATTTTTGTCCGGGATTGCTTGATTGATTTAGGTACGGTGATCGCTCCGGTTGTTGCCGGACGGGCCGCCATGGAAACGGGGGCAGCGCTTGCGCAAGCCGTTCTGCCGGATGGCCGCCGCCTTCCTATTCGCTGCGGAGAAATTCAGTGCTGTGAATATGAAGCAGGAGAACGCGGTGAAATTGTCGTTGTGCCCGCAAGCCGCCGCGTTGACGCCGGTTCCGGACCGGGCAAGACGCACAGGGCGCAAGTTTATGGCGGTTATGCCGGAATTGTACTTGATGGTCGGGGGCGTCCGCTGGTCTTCCCCGCCGCAGAAGAAGCTCGCCTGGCTGCGGTGCAACAGTGGTATCGGGCATTTGGATTAAAAACGGAGTAAACAGCATGCAGCAGGCATATACCCCGGCGCTGCAAGTGACGCCAAAAGCGAAGGTCAGCAAACTGCGGGAACTCCCGCTTGCCGGCAAAGTATTGGTGCGTCCGGGAGACGAAGTGCGGGCGGATGATGCGGTGCTCTCCGCTGAACTGCCGGGGGACCTGACAATCGTGCGTGTGGCGGATCGTATGGGGTTTGAACCGCATGAAGTGGTCCGCGGTATGAAAGCGGTGGTGGGTCAGAGTGTGGCGGAAGGTCAGTTGTTATGCGAGATAAGAACGTTCTTTGGTTTTTTTACAAGTCAGCTTCTCAGCCCATCAGCCGGAACAGTCGAGTTTTTTACGTCAAGCAATGCCCATCTGGGTATTCGTCACGCGCCAGTACCGCTTTTCGTCAACGCTTATATTTCCGGTATAGTTTCTGGCGTGGAAGAAGGGAAGGCGGTGACTATTGAAACAGATGCTGCGTTGGTTCAAGGTATTTTCGGTGTTGGCGGAGAGCGCCAGGGGGTCGTATATGCGCTTAATATTGGCAACAATGAACAAGTGACCGTGGAGCACATAGGACGGATTAAAGATAATCTCGAGAAACGGATTATTGTCGGCGGTCTCTCTTTTACCGCTGATGGGCTGGCTGCCGCAGCAGGCCGCGGTGTTTCGGCGGTAATCACTGGTTCAGTTGACTCGACGGTGCTGCGCGAATTTACGGGACGGGAAATAGCGGTTTCGGTGACCGGAGATGAAGATGTGCCCTTCACGCTGATTATTACCGAGGGTTTCGGCAAACTGCCGGTATCGGAACGTGTCATGAACCTTGCCCGGCATTATGAGGGGAAAGAGGCATCGGTCAACGGCGCAACGCAAGTCAGAGCGGGGGCGATGCGGCCGGAGCTGATAATTCCTCTTGCGCAAAGCAGTGCGCAAACAAGCAGTCTGTCTGAAGGCGCAGAAGAGGAGACGCGGTTCTTGAGGACAGGCGCGCGGGTGCGGATTATTCGCGTGCCGTATTTCGGGCAATTCGGCGAAATAACCGCGATGCCTCCCGAACCGCAGCGGATTCCTAGTGGTGCGCTGGTGCGGGTGCTTGACGTGCACTTGGATAATGGAGACGAAGTTGTCGTACCGCGGGCAAATGTAGAGCTGGTATAGGTTGTGGCGGCAGGCTCATGAGGAGTATCTGCGTTCTTACGGAATTAGAGGACTTTTGATAATTCCGCAAAGATGCCGCTGGATCAATTGCAGCTATGTTCGATAACAGACAACGCGCTGCGTCATTGTATCTGCGTTAATCGTGATGCCCGAGCCTGGTGCCGCATCGGATGCACGCAGCACGCGCACTGCTTGTTCCAGTTCGTGGAGTTCGGGAAAAAGTTTGGTTAGGCAGTTCAACGATGGATCTTCCATGATCGTGGTATTAATAGCGTGTCCTTCTTGGTTCGGAAAGAAAGCAAGATAGAGCATGTCATTTTCCACAAGTTCGTTGAAAAAATGCGTGCCCAGCGAGACATCAGGAACAAGGTTATCGTGCATCGCCACTATTTCGCATAGCACATTGACTGATTGGATTTCCGTCGGGGAAACAGGGACACCCAGTTCGGGAGTGGTTGTGCCCCAACGGCCGGGACCGAGCAGCATGATTACTCCAGATTCAACCTCCGTATGACTGGTTATTTCCCCGATAGCCCGGGCAACTGCGTAGCGTTCGCTCTGCGGCATTTTACCGTATAACCCTGGAACCACGTAAATTAACCAGTCCAAGTCAAGCTGAGTGCTCTTGCCAATAACCGGACCGCGGGACTGCAGCACCAAGTTCTCCGGCGCGATATTCTGCGGTGGAGAAACAGCGATGCCGCCATCATATATTTGCAGCGGCCGGCACTGGACAAGATTAATCTTATAGTTTTCCTTGTTGAAGAAATTCAGCGTGAACTCAACATCAACCGGATACTTATATGCGTGCTGCAGGGTTTGCAGTATGTCCTTCATGTCTTGGACAAAGTTTGTTTCAGAGAGAAGTTTGTCAAAAGTCAGCACCCAGGGCGAAGACTCGATCTGGCCCCGGCCCTGCAAACTGCGTTCCAGTTTGCGATCGCGCGCAGCGTACATTTCGACCGGCAACTGCTCACGGCAGCGTTCGAGAAGATCTTCGAACGCAATAGAAGCCATGTGATTGGCCTCGAGATCAAGAACGTCAACCCGGCGCTGTGCATAGTCCCGCACTTCGTCAAAAGTCGATTCGGGGCGGCGCAGCGGCTCATTAATGGCGACAATTCGCGTATAGTCGTCGTCGGAGCGATCCACGGCGCGAGTGCCCATGCCGAAAACCAGACGAATCATGCCCGCTTCTGGGTCAATGCTGTTGTGCCAGACATATGGGTTAAAGGAAAAACTCACGCCGGCAGCCTGCGGGAAAAATAGATGACCGTAGCTGGCGCCGGAAACGCGCTGGATAAGCAGTCCCATCTGTTCGTCATGTCCGAGCAGAGATCGCTTGGAGCGATAGGTCAATGCTTCTTCGCTCATCGTGCTGGCATATACTGTGCGCACCGCGCAAAGAAAGTCTTCGAGACGTTTGTGCGGCCCGCCTTGATTGGCGCAAAATACACTTTCATACTTGCCGGCGAAAGCGGTGCCGAAGTTGTCTTCCATGATGCTGCTTGAGCGGACAATGATCGGCGATTGTCCGAAGTACTCCAGCATGTCAGCAAACTGCTTGACGATATACTCAGGAAACTCCCCAGTAAGAATGCGCCGCCGCACCGTCTCCGTGGCGTCGTCAATACTCAGCGAAGATTTAAGCCTTTGCACCATCCACCAGTAGCCGTTTTGGACAAGGTAAGTGTAAAAGACGTCGGAGCCGACATAAAATGAATCATGAGGTTCTAAGACATCTTCCCAGTGCGCAGAGGTGTCTTTCAGGATTGCGCGGGCCAGGATCATTCCGACGGCTTTTCCGCCAATCAATCCGGTGCCGATCATGCGTTTGCGAATAGCGAGAAGTTCTCGCAGCGACAAATACTTTTGCGCAAGCTCCAGCACAGGATTTTCGTGCGAGATCATCATGCGCAGGAGCTTGGTGAAGAATTCATGGGCATCCTCAACCGGGCGCACGCCGCGATCGACGTCAGTTTGCAGCGCTTCTGCTTCCGCGAATGTCCTGCTCCAGTAGCCAAGCTGATAGCTCGCCGCGTCAAGGCGGGACCAAGGAACGCCCGATAGTATCTCGGTGATGATGCCGCTTTGCGTAACCGGGCAGAATTCATTTCCTTCGCGCACGTGGAGCATATACATCGTGTGCGAGTAGCGGTGCTGCACTTTGAGCGGATGGATGTAGATTTTGTTTTTGTGCCGGTAGGCATTTATCAGAATCTGCGTCGTATTGGCGATGGGGTTTACGGCATGGAACGAATGGTAATTGCGCAGCAGCGCAAAATAAGCGATTGCGGCGCGGTCGTAAAGATACGGGCAGGTCAGCATGAAGAAATTACCCAGCATGCGATCGCTTCGCCAATCGGGGGCAAGCTCCGAGAGACAATCAAAAAGATACATCGTCCCGCGGCTGTTCGTGCTGATCACGCGATGTATTCCGGCCAAGAAGGGCTCAAAGCCGCGCTCGGTTTCAAACTCAAAAATCTCCGCGCCGGAATCGGCGCTGAGCAGCGGCGCATGATCAGCAAAACGAAAGTAAATCAGCTTCTGCCGGTGTTCCTTGGCAAATTTTGCATAAGGAACGACAAAAGGCAGGTAATCATCAATTGAGTCTACCTGCCAGACAATGTTGTCTCCCGGCATTAAACCGCGCAGAACGCGATCCAACTCCGGAAGGCCCGTGCTTAACTGAACCCGTGTTCTTGCCATCTAGACGAGCCTCCCGCCGAGAAACTTGAGAAGCGGCAGTTCGCATGCATAGGCATGCAATGCCGGACTGCCGCTCAATTGTTATACCGAAGAATCGCTACAACAAGCCTTGATCCAGCATAGCGTCGGCTACTTTCGTGAATCCCGCAATGTTTGCGCCGATTACTAAATTGCCCGGCTGCCCGTAACGCTTTGCGGTCTCGAAGCAGTTTTCATGGATCGACACCATAATCTGGTGCAGGCGTTGATCCACTTCCTCCCGCGTCCAATTGATGCGCATGGCGTTCTGGCTCATTTCCAGGCCGGAGCAGGCAACGCCGCCCGCGTTTGCCGCTTTTCCGGGACCATAGAGGATATTTGCCGCCAAAAACTGATCCACAG
>JAKPSH010000195.1 GCA_029555385.1 Pseudomonadota bacterium | reverse complement strand
GGACTTACTTTTCTTTGCTTGCTCCAAAGAAAAGTAACAAAAGAAAAGGCACCCTGCAACTTGCCCCCGACAAAAGTCGGGAGTTACCCTCGTGGTACGATTTCATCTGGCGGGTCAACAAACTCGCCCCGATACTTCGGGACTCAGACATGTTGACCCTTTAATCCATCTGAAATCGCTCCACTCGGCTGCGTTGCAATGGGGCTATTAAAAACCAGACTGAAAAAACGATAACAGTTTCTCAAAACAAAGGTTCATAAATCCGGGGTTAGTGCTTTTCAAGCTCCCTCTTGAGGAGCTTCCTAAAACATAGCCTTTTAGGCGAGGATAATTACATATTACGGCAAACAGAATTGTGTTCTACTGCATGCTTATTTTATGTGCATGCCGTCATCATCGGCCGGTACTTGTTTCACCCGCTAGCAGTTTGTTGCCTGCAACACTCCAACCGCCTCCGAGCGCCTTATACAGGGACACCAGATCGGTAAGCAGATTTGCCTCTGACTGGCTAAGGCTGCTTTGTGCGCTGTAGAGCGACTTTTCCGTAACCAGCACGTCGATGAAACTGGTAAGGCCTTTGCGATAGCGATCATTGGCAAGCTCAACCGCTTCTTCATGGGCACGCACGGAGTCGACAAGAATCCGGCGTTTGGCTTGTTCTCCGTAATAAGCGGACAAAGCGTTTTCCACGTCTTCCAGCGCTTTTAGGAACGATGCCTTATATTGAGCCTGCGCCTCTTCATAAACGGCTTTTTTCCCTTTGACCGCTGCACGGGCTTTCCCGCCGTCAAACAGAAGCTGGGATACGCCCGGCACGAGAGACCAGTACCTGCTGCCTGAACCGTCAAAAAACTTCCCGGTTCCGATGCTTTCCAGACCCAGTCCGAGCGTGAGATCAAATTTGGGATACAACTCCGCTGTTGCAACACCGATGTCGGCGGATGCGGCGGCAAGCGTTCGCTCCGCCTGCCGCAGGTCGGGTCTGCGAAGAAGCAGCTCGGACGGAAGTCCGATTGCCGTAAGGCCTTCAGATTTTGGAAGAGGCTGCGGCGGCGATAATTCGGCTTTAAGGGCATTGGGCTCCCTGCCGAGCAGGATGCCCAGACGATGGATGGCCTGTTTAATGGAGGTTTGCAGTGTCGGTATTGCTGACTCGGTTGTTGTTTTCTGAGCATCGGCCTGCGCCACATCAAGATAGCTGGTGAGACCTAATGTGTAGCGCTCACGGGTAACCTCCGCAGTCTGCTGCTGAGCTGCCACGTTGCGGCGCGTGATTTCGAGCTGTTCCTGTGCCGCGCGCAGATTTATATAATTTGCAGACACATCGCCGAGCAGCGTTAAAAGTGTTGATCGCAAATCCTCCTCACTTGCTTCAAGCCTTGCCCGGGCTGCTTCAATGCTGCGGCGCACGCCACCGAACACATCAATCTCCCAGCTTGCATCAAAGCCTGCCTTATAGATCGTGCGGGGGGACGTGGAAGAATCAACCGAGGCGCCGGAAGCAGTATTGTCGCTGCTGTCGCTTCGTGTCACTGATCCGCCGCCATTGAGCTCTGGCCACAGCGCCGCGCCTGCTCCCGAAAGATCAGCACGTGCTTTGAGTATCCGTGCCTGCGCCTGTTTAATGTCAAGATTAGCGTTGACAGCCTCTTCCACCAGCCGGTTCAGAAGGGGATCTCCGAAAGCCTGCCACCAGGCTGACTGCTCAAGAGCCGTGGCTGCCTGAGGTTGTTCCTTTATCTCTGCCCAGTTGTCCGGAGCCGGCAGAGCCGGTTTTTTATAGTTGGTGCCGACAGTTATGCAACCGCTCAAAACAATTCCCAAACAGGCCGCAAGAAGATTCTTTTTCACGTTGTACCTCCCTGTGCGGCGGCGGATTGAATCTCCGGTGTTTCAATAAAAATATCCATCTGCTGGCCCACATAGGCGGGCAGGGCTTTGGCGTCAAAGCTGTAGATCACCTGCAGCACGCGGGTATCCACGCGCTCGGTGCTGCTGCCGGTCAGGGAGGTTTTCGGCGTAACGTAGGGTTCAACGTACTCAAACCGGAGATCGGTTTTAAGATCACGGTTGCCGCGCATAAAGGCGACAGCTTTCGTATCCGGCTTGAATCGCCACGCGTCGTTTTCATCGATGTCGACGCGCACATGCAGGCGGTCGAGGTTGCCCAGGAGCATCAGCGGCGTTTCCAAAACCCCGGTCTGCGCATATTCGCCCAGGCGTATG
>JAKPSH010000185.1 GCA_029555385.1 Pseudomonadota bacterium | reverse complement strand
AAATAACTGTCACAAAATACGAAACTGGCTGCACAAACTTAATAGGCAAAGACCCCCAGGCGGAAAAATGGGGCATAAGGAGAAATAGCCGTATGGGTTCCTTTGGGCCAAGCGCCCCTGCCGGCAGTATTGTGCACACGGGGAGTGAAAAACGTGCTGAGTCTGAGGCTGCGCTGCCGGATATCTTTTGCCTTTGTGCGACCCCCGCTCTGTTCTTCCCGTATAGCTGCGAGTCCAGCATTAAGGATTTAGCCGGACACAGAGCGCGGCTTGCTGTCCAAATGATGGTAGTAGACGACGCGGTTAGCGCTGAGATCCTTGAGCAGCTTGGGGCTGTCGATCGGCTGCTGGCGATGGAACGGCAGTGCGGTGCCCGGGGTGAGGAAATGGCAGGAGATGAACAGCCGCGCTTGGCTGCGGTCAAACGTGCGGAAAGTCTAGTTCTGAACCTGCGGGAAGTGCTCAATGCGGGTTCAGCTTTGCGCGGCGAAACGGTTGAGCTGCTTGAAAACCTCGTGCTTGTGCTGAACGAAATTCCAAAGAGCAGCGCCGCTGAGTCATTTTGTGAGTTCGTGAAGTTGGTTGTTGCGCGTGATGAGCGGGAGATTTCCGAACTTGCCGAACGTATCGCTGCCGCGCTCGCCGCCGTGCGAGAGCCGGAGCATCGTCAGAATCCGTATGCGATCAGCGCGGGTGCGCCTCCCCGGGCGGGCTCAGTATGGGGCAGTTGTGACGATCAACGCCAGAATGGAGAAAATAGGGAGTGGAGTATCCATGACCTGAAGACGACGTTTGGCGAACGGAGCAGCGGTGCTCAATACAATTTTCTGAGCGAAGTGTTTTCAGAGACATTCCGCCCGCTTTTTCTAAAAAGAGAGCAGCTCCAGAGTGCTGAGCAAGAGACGTTTGACCGGTTGGTTATAGAATACGAAAGAAAAACAGGTCAGCGCGTTGTGCTGTCAAACGGAGGAAGCCTGCCGCTCCATGTTGTGCTGTATTACTTGACCGCAGAGGCACTGCGCGGCTAGTCCGAAAATAAGCGCGTAAATCTGCCGCAGCCGGAATGCCCTCTGAAAGTCGCTGAATGGCGCATATTTTTGGCCTCCCCTGAGTGAAAGCTTTAGTCGCGCATGGGCGGTGGAGAGTTTGACGCTGCCGGGCGCTGAAGACGCGCCGCCGCCCGCCTACAGAACTCGGCTTGCAGGAACCGGAGAGGCTTCACTGCACAAGACAGCACGGCAATCCGATTTCCTGCGGCGGGCCCGCTCCACCCCCGCCCCGGCGCATCAGGTTAAGCCTTCAGCGCCCGGCAGCGTCAAACTCTCCACCGGAGTCTAACCGGAGCAGGTAAGCTGCTGCCTCTCTTGGTTGTCCTTAATATGTCTGAATACCTGGAGGTTCTGTGCTGCTTCAAGTCCGAGAAAAAGTGCAAACGCGTCCAAGCCGCCCTTTCGCCGCAGCACGTCTTTCAGAACAGATCAAAAACCCGGCACAACCCCTTGCCAACCGCAGCGCGTCGCCCGCATTGATTCGTCGCCATTGGTCTGGACCATTGGGCGGGCGACAGCGAAGGGAGGCAAAGGGTTGTGCCGGGTATAAAAAAGGTCACGCCTTCAGCACCCTGATCGGAGTGCGTTTTTGAAAGCGGTTTTTGGCCGATTATTACTTCGCCGTTTTGATCCAAAGCTTGCCTTTGGCTAAGAAGGGGGAGAGCTTCACTTGGTCATCGACGAATATTTCAATAATCGTATCGCGGCCCGCCGTCTTGGCCAGAATCACTTCGAAACCGCTGAAGGTGTCAGGAGGAAACTGCGGCAGCGCCAGATGATCGCCGATAAGCTGCGTGTTCTTCAGCAGAAGTTCGTATTTATTGGCGCCGCGCTGGCGCAGCGAGTAGGTGTTCAACCCGGCGACATCAATCAAAACTGAGCTGACTGTGCTGTCTTTCGGGCTTTGATAATAAATGCCGCTGATTGTTGCGGACGGTCCCACCGCTGCATCCGGAAGCGTTTCTTTCATCGCCTGCGATATATCGGCATTGAGCTGTTCTTCAGCTTGTTCGGGCGAGAGCAAGGAGTCCTGATTCTGCGGAGGCGGTGCGGCAGCAGGTGCTGGAATAAAATCAACGGTTTGCTCCGGGACGCGGATTGGGGCAATCGGTGCCGGTGCGTCAAGCTGCTCAGGCATGCGGGTAGGTGCTGGAGCAGCAAGAGCCGCCGTTTGCGCAGGTTCCGGTGCGGTCTTTACCGGTGTGGTTGGGGGCTGAGCGACAACCGTTGGCGGCGCAATGACTGGTGCTTGCGAAAAGTCGAGCTGGACGACGAGCGCTTGGCTCGCGGCATCGGGAGAGATATTGTATTGAGGTGGTGCTGCTGAGCGAAGGTCAAAGACGACGCGCAGCTTATCAGCATGAACTCCCGTGCGCAGTGCAGAAAAGAGTGCATCGTCTATCGCCAGTGATTTCTGTGCGGAGGCCTTGAAACCCGGGATGTCGATGACTAAACGCGGCGGGTTGTCCACGCCGAAGACGTTAGCGGTCAGATCGTGTTTTAATCCCGCAAGCCCGGTCTGGGGCGTAATCGATATCGAGTAACGTCCCGCATCGCTGGAGAGGGTAATACCAAGACCGGATTCCGTAAGGGATGCCAATTCAGCGGCGTTAGCCGGATCAACTAGTCCCGCGCCGAAAAGAAGGGAAAGAACGATGATGACTGAAAAAAACTTTATTCTTGCGCAGACCATGGCTTTGCTGCTCACTGAGTCAATCTTGTTGTTCCATCGAATAATCTGCGCAAAATATATCTTGGGCATAGGAAATCAATCAATATAGTACTTTGGGCGGTGTCATGCGCCCCCGTTTTACCGGGAGCCATCTTCAGCTCCCGTAAGCCTGTCCCCTGTAAGTGCCGGTAATTATAAAGAAGATAAATGACGCCTACATACGCTCAAGCGGAGTAATGCCCAGCATGGTCAACGCCTCCGCAAGCACGCGGTGGGTTGCCTCAAAAAGCGCAAGGCGGGCTTCGGCTCTGTCACTGGCTTCGCCAACCACTTTCAACTCCATATATGCTTGAGAAAACGCTTTAGCGAGTTCGAGTGCATAATTGGCGAGCAGTGCCGGTTCGTTCTCTGCGGCTGTTTTTTCACAAACCTCGACAAAGCCGCCGAGTGTCTGGACCAGGCGGTATGCGGAATCTTCAGTAAGCGAGTCAAGACGCGCCCCGGGATTATAGACAATACCGGCCTTCGCTGCTTTTTCCTTAATGCCGTTGATGCGCGCACAGGCGTAGAGCAAATATGGCCCGCTGTCGCCTTGAAACTCCAGCGCGTGTTCCCATTTGAAGTGGACGTCTTTGATATTTGTGCGGCATAAATTGCTAAACAAGATAGCGGCCAAGGCCACCGCGCGGGCAACTTCCGACTCATCAAGCCCCTCCGGACGTTTGGTCACCTGGGAGCGGTATGCATCAAGTGCCCGTTCGTATGCCTCATCAAGGAATTCATTGAGCTCGATGAAATCGCCTGCGCCGCGAGTCTTCATGCCCAGCACATGTCCGAACGCGACGTGGGTGATGCGATCTGCGTAGGTCAGGCCCAACGCGCGCAGTACTCCTTTGAGCTGCTTGAAATGAAGAGCCTGCGGCGCGCCGACTACATAGAGTGCGTTGTCAAAACGAAAAGTCTCATAGCGGTAAATCGCGGTTGCGAGATCCCGTGTGAGATAGAGCGAGCGCCCGTCCGGGGTATAAATACGGGCAAAGCCCAGCTCTGTGCCCAGTTCGACGCCGAGAGCACCTTGCGATTGGACCAAGAGACCGGAGGCTTCGAGCCGCTGTTTTACACCTTCGAGTTTGTCCGAATAAAAAGACTCGCCGGTGTAATGATCGAAAGCAACCCCCAGCCGCTGATAAGTCTTTTTAAGGTAGTCGAGCGAAATCTCCACACAGCGCCGCCAAAAATCAACGGCATAATCCTCGCCTTTCTCCAGATCGATAAAAAAACCTCGCGCGATCTCATTTACATCGCCGGAACAATCCGGATCCGGCCCTTGGCGGTTTTCCTGCTCTTCCTTCAACGCAGTTGCTCTGCGGTAGAGCTCGACGAGGGACGCTACCGTAGGTTCAGCAGGGTACCCCCAAAGTTTGCAGCCGGCCCAGACATAACCGAACTGCGTGCCCCAATCCCCTAGGTGATTGATGCTCACAGTGTTCCAGCCGAGCTTGCGGTAGACTCTGTCCAGGCAGTTTCCAATCAAGGTTGCGCGGAGATGGCCGACATGGAAAGGTTTGGCAATGTTGGGGCTTGAATACTCAACTATGACGGTTTGCGGCCTTCGAGGTGCAGGCTGGGGTGAGAGAATATTTGTCAGCGTATCGCGCACAATTTCTGAGCGGTCGAAGCGGAAGTTAAGAAACGGTCCCGCCGCATATGCCTCGTGCACGCCCTGCGGGAGAACAAGCTTTGCGCCGAGTTCGACGGCGCAAGCCGGCGGAGATTTTTTCAGTGTCTTGGCCAAGGTAAAGCAGGGAAATGCGAGATCGCCGAAATCGCGGTTTTTCGGCTCGGTCAGCAGCGTGCGCACCGCTTGTTCGTTAAGACCCGAAGCTGCGGCCAGCGCCCGAGAAAGCGCAATAAGCAATGATTCTTTGTGGCTCATCAAACGACCTATCAACCGAAAAGTATTACGATGCGACAGCTTTAGCGAGATTCTCCAATCTAATCAATGTGAAAAGTGTTGTCTCACATCTTGTATTTCGCACACAAAAGCAGCGGTCGACAACAGCTAGAGCATGGGTTATTACCGTGCTTTGTATCCAATAGCGCTTTTTGTGGGCAGGGCGGCGCGCGGGCGCCGGTGAATAGAGACCTGAGCGGATGAGAGCGAGCACTTCGGGCAGCATTGCGGGACCAGCGGCGGTCGGCTTGTTTTTTTTGGCGGCTGCGCTTTTCTTCGGCTCGCACGTGCTTGCAGGTACCGCGCCGGATGGTGTTGCTGGGGGTGCTGCGGGTGCGCTCGCCGGAGTGTGGCGCGGCGGGAAGGCGGTTTTTTCGGACTGGAAGTTCACCGATGTGTTCCTTCCGCCGCGCTACCGGCGGGGCTATCGCCCGCTGCAGCCGGTTGCATACAGCCACCGGACGCATGTTGAGAAGCTCGGTATGGAGTGCCAGTACTGCCATTTCGGAGTAAACAAGTCGGCACATGCGGTCATTCCTTCCGTAGACTCATGTATGGGCTGCCACGCGAGCGTGCGCAGTGACCTGCCGGAGGTTCAAAAGCTAAAGAATTACTGGGAGCAAAAGAAGCCCGTCGAGTGGATTCCCGTGAGCAATTTGCCGGAGCATGTCCGCTTCAGTCATGAACGTCACGTGCGCGCCGGAGTCGCCTGTTACATCTGCCATGGGCAGGTCAATAAGATGGATGTCGTGGAGAAGGCTTCTTCGCTGAAGATGGGTTTTTGCTTAAGCTGCCACCGGGAGAGCGGCGCGGTAAATGACTGCGGGGCTTGTCACCATTAGAGTGTAGGATGGGCGAAAAAACAAAGTTTACGCGGCGGGAGTTTATGCGCATTGCCGGCGCAGGAGCGGGAGTATGTGCTGCCGGGTGCCTGCGCGATCTGCCGCAGAAGCTCATTCCGTATGTTGTTGCGCCAGACGAAATTATACCGGGGGTCGCTGCATGGTACGCCGGGACTTGCTTTGAGTGCGCGGCCCATTGCGGCACGCTGGTGCGGGTGCGCGAAGGTCGTGCTGTGAAAATCGAAGGCAACCCGCTTCACCCCGTCAATTCCGGGGGGTTGTGCGCACTTGGCCAGTCGGCTGTACAGGCGGCATATGACCCCGACCGGCTGCGTGAACCAATGCGGCGTAATGCCGATGGCAGTTTTTCGGCTGTGCCTTGGAACGATGCGCTGTACAGCGCTGCTGAGGCGATCGCTCGCGCAAGAGAAGGCGGGAAACGCGTTGTTTTAATCAGTGAAGCACTTTCGCTGAGCGAGGCTGCGCTAGCGCGGGAGTTCTGCGGGAAAACCGGCGCCGAGCATTTGCAGTATCAGGTGTTTCCCGCGGACGAGGTGGAGCAGGCCGCATCTGCGGTATTCGGCGCGGGTGTCAGGGCGGATTATGATTTATCGCGGGCGGACTGCGTCGTGAGCTTCGGTGCGGATTATCTGGGTACGTGGCGTTCGCCGGTGGAGTTTACACGCGCACGCAGCACGCGGCGTGCGCCGGATGCAGAAAAAGGCGGCACAGCGGCCATTTTTCCCCGGGCGGTTCATTTTGAACCGCGCCTGTCGCTGACAGCGGCAAATGCCGACCGCTGGTACAAGACTGCTGCGGGAAGTGAATGCTCGGTGCTGGGCGTGCTTTTTCGCAAGATTGTCGAATACGGCGGGTGGGATCCGGCAGGGCAGGACAGCGGACGCGTAGCGAAAAAGAACGTGCGCTCCGCAGCGGTGAGATACGGCATGCGGCTTTGTGCGGGTGATGCACTGCACCCCGGCTGCGGTGTAACTGAAAGCGAGATTGAGGCCCTGGCGCGTGAGCTAGGCCAGTGCCGGGCCCCGCTTATTATTTGCGGGGGACCGGTGATGAGCGGTGCGGATGGCGAGCGTGCGATGCTTATTTCGCTTTTGCTCAATATTGTGCTGGGTGCTGCGGGCAAGACGGTAAGGCTCTGCCGGGCCAGTGCCGAGGCAAAACTGCCGGAAGTCTTGAGCAGCGGGCTGAGCGCGCGCCTTGCTGAGGGGCCGGTGCCGGAGGTGCTGATTGTGGCGCAAGTTAACCCGTTTTTTACGCTGCCGGAGAAGAGCGGATTTTCCAGGCTGCTTGAGCGGGTGCCTTTTGTCGTCAGTCTGTCGGTTAATCTCGATGAGACAGCAGAGCGCGCGCATTTGGTGATGCCGCTCAGCACAACGATTGAGACGTGGCGTGATAGCGAGGTGCGGCCTGGCGTATATGCGCTCAATCAGCCGGCGATGCAGCCGCTTTACCAGACGCAGTCGCTTGGTGATACATTGATTTCGCTTTGTGCTGCGGCGCCGCTCGGTGTGCGCTTTGCTGAGGATACCTGCTTCTACGACTACATGCGCCGGGCCTGGAAGGAGCGTATTGGTGCGGATAATTTCGAGGAGCAATGGCTGCGCTTTGTGGAGCTGGGGGGCGATTTTGGCGGCACAGCGCAGGAAAGTATCTCCGATTGGTCGTTGAATCCGGAGCTTGAAAAAGTGATTTCGCGATTTGACGTAAAGAACCCGGAGTCCAGTCCAGGATTGAGCCTGCTCGCTTTTCCGACCCCGGTTTTTGGTGATGGACACGGTGCCAACCGGCCTTGGCTGCAGGAGCTGCCGGACCCCGTGTCGACAGTCGTCTGGGGAAGCTGGATTGAAGTGCATCCTGAGACGTTGAAGCGGTTCGGGATCCCAAAGAACAGTTGCGCAAAGGTTATCACTGATGGTGGTGAGCTGGAAGCGCCGGTGCTTGCCACAGAGCATATTGATCCCGGCCTGGTTGCGGTGCCCGTCGGGCAGGGCCATGCCGCGCTGGGGAGATTCTGCCGTGGTGTGGGGGTGAATCCGCTTGCCGTTCTTGGCGCGGGAAGCGGGAAGAGCGCGGCAGGTTTTATTGCTTCCGGTGTGCGGTTAGAACGCAGCGCGCTTAGGCAGGAGCTTTTACAGATGCAGGGGAGCGACTCGCAGCTGGGGCGGGGTATTATCCGCACAGTTGAACTGGCTGTGCTTCAGCAGAGCGCAGCGGTGCATAAAATAGCGATGCACAAAGAATCGCACAATACGCATGATGTTCATGCCTTGGGGCCGAGAACACCGCCAAAACAGATGTATGTGCAAGCGGAGCATCCGCAGTACCAGTGGGCCATGAGCGTTGACCTGTCTAAGTGTACCGGGTGTTGCGGTTGCGTTGCGGCATGTTATGCCGAAAATAATATAGCGGTTTCCGGACGCAAGATGTGTGCAGAAGGCCGTGAAATGTCTTGGCTGCGCATTGAGCGCTTCCTCGACGGTCCGCCAGAGCACCCCGTGTTGGGCTTCCTGCCGATGATGTGCCAGCACTGCAATAATGCGCCTTGTGAGCCGGTTTGTCCGGTTTACGCCACATATCACAGTGACGAAGGTCTTAACACGATGGTTTATAACCGCTGTGTGGGAACACGTTACTGTGCAAATAACTGCAGCTACAAAGCGCGGCGCTTTAACTGGGTAGAGTCTTACTGGCCCGAACCGCTTAATTGGCAGCTTAACCCGGACGTAACGGTGCGCTGCACCGGGGTCATGGAGAAGTGCACTTTCTGCATCCAGCGCATCCGCGAGGCGGAAAACAGAGCGAAAGATGAAGGGCGGGAGGTGCGAGACGGCGAGATTCAACCCGCGTGCGCATCGAGCTGTCCTGCGGGAGCGATTGTTTTTGGAAATCTCAAGGATCCGCACAGTGCGGTGTATAGGCAAGCGCAGCTTGGACGGAGCTACAAAGTGCTTGATGCGGAACTCAACACACAGCCGGCAGTCACTTATCTGGCGAAGATTAGCGGCGGCAAGGCGAAATAGCAGAGACAATTGCGGCGATGGCAGAAACAGGGACAGTTTGCGTCGATTACAAGACCGTAAACGACGATATTTTGCGCACTCTCTCGGCGCCGGGCGCCGGCTGGTATGCGGCGTTTGCCTGCGCTGCCTCAGCGCTGCTCATCGGCATTTGGTGCTGGGGACAGGTGCTGGAGCAAGGACTGGTGCTTGCGGGAATCAACCACCCGATCGCTTGGGGGGTGCTCATTACAGATTTTGTGTTCTGGGTCGGTATTGCTCATTCGGGGACATTGATTTCAGCAATCCTTTTCCTTTTTCGTGCCAAGTGGCGCGTGCCGATTTACCGCATTGCCGAGGCCATGACGGTTTTTGCAGTGAGCACCGCAGGGCTGTTTCCCATCATTCATCTGGGGCGCGCATGGCAGTTTTACTGGCTGCTGCCATATCCGAACCAGCGCTTTCTCTGGGTGAATTTTAAATCGCCCCTCCTCTGGGACGTTTTTGCCGTAAGCACCTACCTGACAGTGAGCATGCTGTTTTTTATCGTCGGGCTGATCCCCGATGTGGCGGCGGCGCGCGATAGGGCTGTGGGCTGGCGGAGATTTCTTTACAGCTTTTGCGCCCTTGGCTGGCGCGGAACTGGAACACAGTGGCGGCACTATACCGCGGCATATGGTTTTCTGGCAGCACTGGCAACACCGCTGGTTGTCTCCGTGCACTCCGTTGTGTCCTGGGACTTCGCCATGGGCAATGTTCCGGGCTGGCACAGTACGCTCTTTCCGCCCTATTTCGTCGCAGGGGCCATCTTCTCCGGTTTAGCGATGGTAATGACTATCAGTATCCCGCTGCGGCGTGCGTTTGCGCTGGAGAAATACCTGACCGTGTGGCACTACGAGCGTATGGCCAAGCTGATTATTTTTACTTCGGGAATCGTTACGTTTGCCTATCTCACAGAGTTCTTTATCGCTTGGTATAGCAACAATACCTTTGAGCGTTACCAGTTCTGGTACCGGGCGTGCGGCAATATGAGCGCGGCATTTTGGCTGATGGTATTCTGCAACTGTGTCGCTCCGCTCACGTTGTGGCGGAAATCCTGGCGCACAGATTTGCGTTGGCTGTTTATCTTATCGCTTATTATTAATGTGGGGATGTGGCTTGAGCGGTTCAATATCATCACGCAGTCATTGGCCCGCGAGTTTGATCCCGCTGCATGGGGCGATTACAATTTTTCCTGGTATGAAGCGGGCATTACTCTTGGCTCTTTCGGTTGGTTTTTTACGCTCATCCTCCTTTTTATAAAGTTTTTTCCTTGTGTCTCGCTGACCGAGGTTAAAGAAATGATGGTTGCTGCGCCAGTGAGCGCCGCGGCGCCAGGGGTGGTGCGTGCGGCAAAGGAGGACGGGCAATGAGCTGCTATCTCGTGCTGGCGCATTTTGATTCGGCTGCGCGTCTCGCGCATGCCATAAACGAGGTGCGTCAAGAGTCGCCTGGCGCTGAGCTTGAGACGTTCCAGCCTTTTCCTGACCATGAAGTGGAGGAAGCGCTCTATGCCGGCAAGCGCCCCAGTTCCGTCAGCGCCCTTGTGCTGCTCGGCGGCATTGCGGGATGTTTGTCCGGTTTTTTGCTTACGGCATGGATGTCTATCGACTATCCCATTCGCGTCGGTGCGAAACCGCTCATTTCATGGCCCGCGTTCGTGGTGATCGCATTTGAGTGCACCGTGCTCGTGGGCGCGCTGAGTGCCATAGCGGGGTTGTGCTTGTTCGGACGCGTGCCTGGTGGGTGGTGCCGGCCCGAGTACCGCGCATCATTCAGCGAGGGAGCGTTCGGATTGTCCGTGCGCGCAGAGCAGCCGCAATGCGGGGATTTGGAGCAAAAGCTCTATCGCGCGGGTGCTGAAAAAGTAGAGGTGGTTTATGCGCGTTAAACTGTTTCTCTGCGCTGCGCTGACTGTTGTCTTTTGCCTGGCGTTGAGGGCGCGGGCGGTGCAGGCAGCTCCATGGGATATTGATATGAACCAGCAGCAATCGCTTAAAACAAGCGAGGTAGCGCGAAGCCCGGTTCGTGGCACGGTGCCTGCTGGGCGGAGGCGGGCGCATCAAACGCTCGAAGAAGCGGAAGGCAGGCTGACTAATCCGGTGGCGCGCAGCGCAAGGTCCGAAGCAAGTGGCGAGCGGATGTGGAATGTGCACTGTGCGGTATGTCACGGGAGGACAGGAGACGGTATGGGACCGGTGGGACCGATGGTCGGGGCGGCCAATCTGCTCAGACCGCTTTATCAAGAGAAGACTGATGCGCGGATCTATGGAGTTATTTTTTACGGCCTGCGGGCGATGCCCAAACAAGGATATAAGCTTTCGCCGGAGGAGGCGTGGGATACGGTGAACTACCTGCGTAAATTGCAGGAGCTCGATGCCGCGGGTGGGACAAAGGCTGAGGAGGGCGGAAAATGACGCAGCTGGCCGAGACGGCAAACGAAGCGTGGGTTGAGCAGGTGCGCAGTGCGGAGCAGTTGTGTCTTTCACGTGCAAACCGCGCGGCGCTGCTTTTCTTTCTTGGCTTGGGGGTGATGAGCTGCGTTAGTGAGGCAATGCTGGGGCGCATGTCTCATCTTTGGGTTTCGCTGCAAGTGAATTTTCTCTTTTGGTTCGGCATCGCTGCGGCCTCAAGCTGCTTTCCGGCGGTGTTTTTTCTTTCCGGTGCACGGTGGCAGCGTCCAGTGGAGCGCATATTTCAAGCAGCGCTGCCGTTTTTTGTGCTGCTCTCGCTTTTTATAGTTGTGCTTTACTTCGGACGCGCACATCTGTTCTCTTGGGTTGAGCATCCGGCAGCAGGCAAGGAATATTGGCTGCTGCCCGAGCTTGTATATTTGCGGGATTTTTTTGGCGCGGTGTTCTTATGTGTGATTGCGTGGCGCGTTATTGCTCAGACCCTTAGCATCGAGCTTGAGCAGTTGCGGAGCCGTTCGGAGACTGCGGCGAATTCCGGGGCATTGCAGAAGATTCTCTTTCAGAGCTTGGGGGGAGCAGGTGCAGCAGACTACTCCGGAGCTATGGACCGGAAGTCGCGGTATGCGCCGGCTGCTGTGATCGCCTATGCCGTAATCATGTCGCTAATTGCGTTTGATCAGCTAATGAGCGTGGATGCACACTGGTATTCGGCATTGTTCGGCGTTTTTTATTTTATGAGCGCGGTTTATGGAGCGCTTGGCGCCGTTTGCGTGCTTGCCGTGCTGTTTGCTCAGGACAACTCTTTTTTTCGTGGAGCCCTTAGCCCGGCGGTGCTGCATGATCTGGGTAAACTTGTCTTTGGCTTTGGCATATTCTGGGCGTATTTAGCGTGGAGCCACTATCTGCCCATTTGGTACGGAAATATTCCGGAGGAGACCGCATGGGTGATCGTGCGGTTGCGGGAAGAGCCGTGGCACTTTGTGGGCTGGTTCGTGCTGGGTTCCGGCTTTATCGTGCCTTTTTTTGCCGGACTCAGCCGGGAGGTAAAACGCGTGCCAGTGCTGATGCTGATTTTAGGCACGATCGTTTTGACCGCTCTGAACCTGATGCATTATCTGCTTTTTGCACCAAGCATATACCCGGACCGGCTGCCGTTCAATGCTGCGGATTTGGGAATCGCGCTCGGTTTTTTCGCGGCATACGTGTTGAGTGCGGAATGGTTCCTGCGCCGTGTTCCGCTTGCGCCACTGGCGTGAAGAGGCGGTTTGTTTCTTGGGTCACGATGATAGCGCCTGCCCCTAGTGAAGACTTAGGGGTTTCGCGGTAATGAGCTGCGAGGTGGTTCTTCCGAATTGGTCAGTTACGGTTACTGTTACGGGCTGATCGGAGAAGGAATCGGAAGCGAGTGGATGATACTCGCCAAAATAGAAGCCGGGTTCAACCTCGCTCATGGGGATATTGCGAATCTCGCTGCCAATGGAAAAAGCGGCGGCATTGTTTTCAGTTGCAATGGCCAGCACCGTTAGGTGCGCCCCGCGTTCAAGGCTGCCGGCAAGCCTGTCGTGAGCGCTGGCGTAGATCGCCGGCGGCGGAGCATCTGCGGCGGGGGCGCGTTGTTTGACATGAAGCGGCGAGAGCAGCCGCTTAACCAAGCGGCGCGAGATGCTTGTAATTATTCCGGAATCAAGACCTTTGACTGGTTCGATGACAATGTCAGCAAAGCCGGTCGGACCGCCGCTCAAACCGCGGCGTTCTTCGTCACGGCCCGACGCCGAAAACAGGACCTTGCCCGAGCGGGCCGAGACAAGCTTCAAGTCGAGTGCCACCGCGTTAACGGATTCGATGCCGTAATAGGCGCGTTTCCATTCGATTATACGTCCGTAAAGCACGGCGTCACAGTCAAATACCGCGCGGCAGAGTTCTGACGGTGTCGCGGCATAAATCTTTTGCAAGTCAAACGCGCCGTCGGACTTGGCGAAACCGTAATGCGGAAGCTCCACGTTCACCAGATAGGGGGCGAGCACCTCGAGTGAAGTTGCGGAGAGCTCGCTGTAGGCAAGGCGCCGGACAAGCTCCGCAGGGGTGTCTTCAAGTTTGGCCGAGACGAGCGGCACGGCATCAATAAACAACCCGGGGGATGGCTCGATAAACTCTCCTTTTTCCCCAATTTGCACGAAGGGTAAAACCATAACCCGCAGCGGTTCACTGGGATTGAAATCAATTTTGTGGGTTGCTGTCGGAGCGCAGGCGCCGCTGCCCGAGAGCATGAGCGCGGCAAAAACGGCGAAGCGCAGGCTGATATTATTTCTTTGTTTCATAAGCGCCTAGTTGAATTGGTTTCTGAAGCGACGCCCCGAAAGGTGAGCGGAGCTCGAAGATTAACTTTGTATGTGCCAGCGAGGATGCGGGGAGGAGAAAGTTGCCGCAGTATGTACCGCGTCCGGTGGGGCGGAGATTGGCGCGTGTGTTATTGAACAAAATTTCAGCGAGAAGCCCCTCTGGTGCTGCTGCGCAAATCTCGAACAGTTCAGGACGTATAAGCCTCGATCGCACCTCAGGGGCGAAGTCGTGCAGCGCCGCACGTGCCGTGGCGTCGCTTTGCGGCACCGGAACTTTAGCCGCCAGCCGCTCGGCAAATCTTGCAGCAAGAGGCTGGAAATTATCCGCCGCAGCGTTTGCTGCCGTGGATTTGAGGCCCTCGAATACTTGCCCGGAATTAAACACCAAGCCGCCCTGCTCGGTCGTGACCTCTTTAACGTTAATGAGTTCACTTCCGTCAGTAGTATGGAGACGGAGTCGCCCGGAAATTGAGTTCACATAACCGGCAAGAAAGTTCGTGCGGAGAATGGAGTCAACGGAGAGTGCAAACGACCCCTCAAGACCATACGCTGTGGCCAGGGCAGCGGTATCGCAGGGTAGCTCCGGGCACGTGCGCAAAAGGTATTCGTCTGCGAGCAGCAAATAATTCTTGCTGGCAAGTTCGGAGCGGACGAGCTGGCGGATGTATTGGGCACGTTCGCGATTAATGCCGTCTCCCAGCATCGCCGGAAGCAGGACCGCTTGACGGGGAAACCCCTGGGAAGCTGCGTCCGGATTCAGGCGGACCGTGGACGAGGAACAGGCCTGGCCGAAGAGCAGCAGTAGAGAACAACATAGCCTAAAGGATTGGAAAATAATAATGCGTGAGGTCATAAGTATTACTCCTATCTCACGACGATTTCTCCGCGCACTTCTTTGGTCCGTTTTGAGCTGCTGCGCGCTAGCACTGTATACGTTCCCTTGTCCGGGAAGCAGGCGACCGCAAATTCCCGAGGACGGAGTGGACGTATTGTGTGAAGCAGACCGTTTGGCTCCAGCTTTAAATTCGGGTTCGCGCAGTGAAAGCGATGCTTGCCAAAGTCAATACTGAGATGGATCGAATCGGACGACGAGGAGTTAAGAAAGAACACTGAGCCGTCAATTTGCCCCATAATGATTGCTGCCGGCTCTAAGCCGCGCTCTGTGATTTTCATAATCTCGCGGTGAGCCGGATAAGAAGCCGCTGGCTCGGCTTGGGTTGAACGGACAAAAGACAATGGCAGCAGCAGCAGTACGACAAGCAAGGAGTGCAGCGATGTTTGAAAGTCAGCCATGCGTAATACCGTAATATGCGGCAAAGCAAAAAGCGTAGCATGCGCGGCGTGGGACGGGAAATGCGAAGCAGGCGCGCGGAGATGGGTGCATGGAAGCAGGGGGGAGATTCCTAAAAAGAACCGCAGGCATCTCCCCCCGGCCTCCGATGCCGCATCCATGCAATGTTAGCGAAGTCCGAGAACCCAGGCGAGGACATCGCGCTCCGGTTGTTGGGGATCCTTGGGAAGAAGGACTTCGCCGCCGCTTGCGCCGAAGACAGTCTGGGCGTAGGCGAGGAGTTCGGGGATGCTTTTCAGGGCATTTGGTGTTCCCGAAACGAGCATCTTTCGTCCGTCGCCATTTCGCCCGACAGCAAGGCTGACGTCATGGCCGTTGAAGTACAGCTCGATGACGAAAGTGCCGGTGCAGCGTTGAAACTCAGCGGCGAAGTCCTTTGCCCGGCGCAGAGCCTGTTCGACGGGAGGGCGGAAACGTTGGGCGTCATCGCAATGCGCGAGGTGTTCCGACCAGTAGTCTTCATCGGCGGGATGGATGGCTATGCCGCCCGCTGCGTTCTCTCCGGAGACCGAAAGGTAGTGTGTCCCGGTGTCCCAGCCGAAGTACGGCGTCTCATGGAGCCGGCAGTGTAAACAGAGTGCCGGACGTCGCTTATCTTCCACGTTGAATTGAAGGATCATCCGATTGCCTCCTGTGAGGGGGAGATGAATAGGGTTGCCACTGACTACGCTTCCTCAAGAGCAATATTCTTGACGAAGCGCAGCCAGTGCCCCAGCGAATGGAGAGCATTATGACATGCCAGAAAAAACCTATCAGTGGCCTGTCGCAGCAGGGAATGCATTTTGTAACAGACCAAGTTATACCGCCCCCCTGCATCCTGCTCTCGTCGGAGGGCAGGATGCAGAGCAGAAGCTCTACCCCGGAAAAAATGCAAACAAACAACGAAGGATGTAACAAAGTTTACTAGGAAATAGGGGATTGTCAATGATCGTGCTCAGGTATCGGCGCAGAGTGCTCAGCAATCGCCGTATGTGGAAGAGACCTTAGATGAGATGCCTGACTGGACTTCTGATATGAATGTTCGTGCGACAACAAGTACTTACGATAAAGGGTGACACTTTGAAACAGTGCACTTTGAAACAGTGACACATTCAAACCGCCACTTTCAAACTGGGTAGGAAGCGGACACATTAAGCACGGTGAATTCAGGTTGGGGTGGAATAGCTGAACTGGATTGAAGTTTGTCCGTCTCTGATATAATTTTCTTTAGCGATGGGATGTTGTTTTTTTTGTTAAATGAGGAGCTGCCTGCTGGTGGGCTTTTGGCAATCCGTCGTTATCATTTGTTCTCTTCTCCATCTTCTGTTGTTACGGGTAGTTAAGGAACTGTGCTTTCCCTTCTCGTTCGGATTCTGAGTTAAATGTTCAGTGCTGATTGAGAGGGGAGAGTTGTACCCAATTAATCAAACGGTTTTTCTGGGCGTTCGAGAAAGGAGGTGAATCGTCGCCAAGAGAACTGACAGTTCGCAAACAGGTATTCAGAACCAGCATTATCGAAAGGACAAGGAACCCATGAGTCAATCTCTTACGTTGGCTGAAGTCGTGATCCCGGATTCGGTCCGTGAGTATCTGGGAAAGGCGCCGGAAACGTTTACGTTGGGCTTCTGCGTGCAGCAGTTGCTTGACACCCAAGCGCTGATCGGGAAGACATTGCGGGCCGAAAACGAGGCCGGACGACTGCTCAAGGCACGCTTCGGGACGCTGCCGCTAGACCTCATGCCGGTGGCGAACGGATTGAAGTTCGCTCCGATCTCGGAGGCCGAGCAACACCTTTTCGATGCCTGTGCCCCGTCGCGGGAGGCCGGCGCCTGCATGGGGATGCCGTTTTCCCTGGAAAGCTGGCATCTGCCCGGAAAGGGCGGCGACGCGTTCTCGGGACCGCACGGTCGAATGGCGCCGGGCGCGAAGCTCGATCTTGTTCATCTGCCGATGATGGCTTCCATCTTCGGCTTTACCGGGGTGGCATTCCATACCTGGCTCGATGTTCACCCCGACGATCTGCGAGCCTACTCGCTCAACCTGCTGGCGCGGAAGTCCCGCATCAACTCGGCCTTCCACGGGGCTTTTCACGGCCCGATCTTCTCGCGAGGCGCGATGGCCAGCGACTTCAGCGAGGTTCGTTACCTTGCGCACCTGCTCAAGCTTGAAGGGCAGTTGATTACGCTGTTGGGCTGGGATGCGGCGACGGCGATCGAAGAGCGCCTGGTCGCTTATCTCGGCGGCGAGGAAATCAACAAGCTGCGAGCGAGGGTGCAGGCTGACCTGTCTGACGACGTGGTTGGAAACGTACTGAAGAAGGTGCAGGCAGGCGAAGGCAATCTGCGCGATGTGCTCGTTGCCGCTCTGAAAACCGCGGGGATCGCCGGCGAGATCGAACAGGCCGTTGACCGCGTACTCTCCTGGCCGGTTGACGCAGATGGCCGGCAGTGCTGCGATTGGGATGGCACTTGCGGGCAGTTGCTGCACGAGTCGTTGGTCAAGCCAGCAATCCACCTGGATCTGAGCGCGGACGAATTGCGGCCAAGCGTGCGTCAGGCCCAAGCTGGGATGGTTCGTCTGCCTGACGACACTCCCATAACCAAGCTGGACCTCCTGGTCTTCGAGAAGGCCGTGCGGATCGTTGTCACCGGCGGACGCGTGGCGATCAAGATCGAACCGAAGGTGTTCGACCCGAGCGAAATGGTGGAGGCCGACGCTGACGTGGTGAACCTCATTGCGGAGCGGGTAGAGCGGCTCATCAGGGAGTGGCTCACGGCGAAGGTCCGCACCGAGGATCCCACCAACGTCGATTGGGACAAGAGTGTGGACGCACTGTACGCCATGTACGCGAATTGCATTGCCGGCCAGATTGAAGAGGGCCACGCGGTGCAACTGAATGCGAAAACCGGCTCCCGGCAGATTGAGATTCTGCTGTCCGGCGGTACGCTCGCCAACGCGTTCCATGAGAACTTCGCTCCGGTCGGCACAGGCTACGGGGATCCCGATTTCAGCGCTGTTGTGACGTTGGACTCGGTACGGCGTCACTACTTCCTGATCGCGGCCGGCTTGGTCGGGCCGAACTCAAACCCCAGCAAACGAATCGCCACAGAGTTCGATATGGCCCCGCACCACTGGGATGGCGTTTATGGCTTCCTGGCGTCGATCAACGCCGTCAATACCTCAATCGGCATCGCCCTGAATCTGCGCCGAATCGAAGCAGCGATGCAGAAGCGGGGTGAACTGGACGCCTGGGAGAGTGATGTGCAGAGGCGGATTGGCGTGCTGCAGCCCAGTCAGGGGATTTTCAGCGCTCTGGACTCCGGAGTGATCCACAATGCGTTGAGCCTGGCTTTCGGCATGAACGTCGAAGGGTTGTTGCTTATCCCGGTAGCCGAGAATACGCGGCAATTCCGGGAAATGATCGGCCGGCCCAATCACGAGGCGCTGCCGACGGCGGCGATCCGGGCGATGGTGGCCTAGCCGCTGCATCAAGACGTTGTGTCATTGACAGCGTGACGGAGCCGATAAGACGTCTTGTCGGCTCCGTTGTTTCTTTCCTTTTTTTCTGGAGGGTTATGTTATGGTTGGGTGCAACGTATCCCTTATAAGTTATTTATTTTCGGATTTCCGCATCGGGAAGGTGAAGTGTTCTAGCGCCTACCAAGCCTGACCTTGTGCGGCCAGCACGTAATAAACCCATGGAATGACCGCTAGAAGCATATATGCCGCACAAAGGGCGGCAATTACCGGGCGAAACCAGGTGCGGCTGTGCGCATACCACGTCATGAAGGCGACAACGACCAGAGCGAAGAGTTTAGTCGCGAGTATCGCCGGAAAGGTTCCATAAATTGTCATGAACTTTGCGAGCAGCGAGTTCCCTTCCATCTCAATGCCGTAAATCCGAAGACCGATCATGGTCAGCACGGCGTCCAGTAGCTGCAGGCTGGCCAGCAGCAGCCCCAGCTCAAAGGCTCTCTTGGAAAGGCTGTTGCCGCGCACTTCAATGAGCACCGTGCGCCTGCGCTTGCGCGCTCCGCTGTAGGTGACGCCCTCAGTTTCACCTTCTTTGATTTCAATGCCGAGTTTCTTTAAGACCATCGCTGGTGTGCTCCGGTGTCGGGGGATTAAGTTGAGGGGGCGGGAACAGGGTCCGCCTTGGTCTGCACAGAACCAGGCGCAAGTCCCAGCGCCGTCTCGAGCTGCGTGGGTCCGTCCGGCGCAAAAAGCGGTATCTGGAGCAGCGCCGCTATCACAGTTTCCGCATACACATCATAACCCGCGGTGTTCGGATGAACACCAGAGGGGAGATTAAGCAAATAGCAGTCGGCAAGGTCGCACGTGTTGGCATAAGCGTGGTAAACATCGGCCAGGGCAATCTCATTAACTGCAGCGAGCTCCCGCAAAAGCCGGTTGTAATGCTCGACCTGCCCGCTTTCCGGCCGGTGCGGCGTCATCGGCGGGATGGTGATCAGCACCGGGGTTATATTGGCTCCCCGGGCAATGTTAATCATCGCCTGCATCGAGCGGGTAAATTCAGCAGGGTCCTGCGAGAAGATAATGTCGTTCGTTCCCCCGGAGATAAACACGATATCTGCACCTTGGGCGGGAACGAGCGCGGCAAAGCGATAAACGCCAGCATACGCAACTGTCTCACCGCCGCGTCCGAGATTGTGCACCGGGATGCCGAGGCGCTGTTCGATGCGCAGCGGATAGCCCGCTTGTCCACTGACATTATCGGGTTCGGAGACAACGGATGCACCGACAGGTATGAAGTCGCCTTCGCCCTGTGTGATGCTGTCTCCAAATGCAGCGCCGACGACGACCAGGTCTCCGTTGCGGTCGGCGAGTAAAGAAGGGGTTGCGTCTTCTGCGAAAGCGCTGGTTGGAACCGGGATTGACCATGCGCAAACCACGCTGAGCAGAGCTGCGGCGAGATAAATTGTTGCGTGCTTCACTGAGCTGTCTCCAAGTTAAGCTGCAATATTCTGGAATTATAAGATGCAAAGGTAAGGGCGAGGGTCCGCTCGGAACATTGATATTAAATATGAAGCTATCGTACAGCGATTTTCTAAAAGGCATTAGGAAAAGAACGTCGGGAAGCCGCGAGTCTGCCAAGAACACTTTAAAAGGGCAGGAATAGTTAATGAATTAAGGCGCTTGTGCCACATGCTCCCTTTGGACCTGCGCGTGAGCGAGGCACGTGCCCGTAACCATTTCCCAACGATTCGAGCTGGCAGGGAGATTAGCCATCATTGAGGGCATCTGCGCTGGTGCCGTCAGATACTATTTCAGGTGTGTCGTGGGTGTGTATAGCTACACATGGAGGGGGATGACCAAAATATATTTACGCAGCAGCATGTAGATGGCTTGACTAAGTATGATAGTGATGTATACAATGGGGTATCACGTATGGAGATATGTGGCGGCTGGGGATGGTAGATGTGGATGACTGGGAAGGATGCAGACGCCTTAATGAAGCGGCCGGAACCGGAAATTGGGCGCCTGTATCCAACCGGTGTGAGTAGAAAACGTGGCTAGGCTAAAAAGAAAACATCCCCAGCGGGCGAGGCATATTTGGCGTGAGGAGATTAGCGAGATTATAGCGGTAAGAAATTTCTAGATCACTCTACACTTAACCCGAAACCCTTAGTACCTGCCCGGGAAGCCACCCACTTCCCGGGCATTTCTTTTTCGCACGGAAAGATACCGCCGTATCGCGCTGCTAATTCTGGCCTTGCTGTTTTGCGAGAGCCGATAGCGTTTTGACGCGGCGAACTTCTAAGAAAGTTTGGGCGCAAAAGCAGCAGAATACCGGGCGCTGGGAAACAGGTTTTATGGTATGCCGCCGGACAGACTCTGTGCTATTTAACCTGTGGAGACTCTAAAAATATTATCCTTCCTTAGGTAACAACTATGAGACCAAGACCGGTGTTTTTGCTTTGTCTTGCCCTATGGGTCGTTGAAGCAGCAAAAATCCTTGCCACGTGCTTTCTTGCCTTTTTATTGTTTTCTCCTAAGGAACTGTATGCCTCGGGATTCATTTTCCAACTTGTGCTCAGTGCCGTGACGATCGTTTCCTTAGTCGGTGTGTTTAGAATGTGCTGGTGGGGAGTCTACACATATATATTTGTCTCGACTGTGGGAGCCGGTCTGGCGCTGCTCGCGCAGCCAGTGCAAATGTTTGCCGTGCTCTTCTTTGTGCTGCTTGTGATCATGCTGGTCATTACAATTCTGCCCTACCGTGAGCAACTAAGGTAAGGCTGTGCGTACACACAAGCACTGAGCGTTGTTTACACCTAGGCTTCTTTTCCTTTCTTCGCCGGGCCTTTGGTATTTACTTTGGCCGCAGACTTCCTCCTCCGGGAGTTGCCGAAACTTCCCGCAAACCGTTTGCCTTTTGCCGTTCTTTTATCGCCTTTGCCCATAGCCTGTCTCCAAAATGATCTTCATCGTTTGTTAAATCCACCCGGTTCTGCGAACATCGGGTATGCGCTTTTTTACATAAACTGGGCGGTTCTGTCACGCTTGGAAGAAAGGGCTTGAATTTAAATCTGGGGAGAGGGCTTCCTGATGGCTGAGGATAAAAGGATAATCATTTGGTTGCGGCGAAGTCTTCGCGTTTCAGACAATATAATGTTTGCCGCGGCTGCCCGGCAGGGCGGAGCTGTTCTTCCGCTCTTCATTTGGGCTCCGGAGGAGGAATCCGGATGGGCGCCGGGCGGAGCCAGCCGGTGGTGGCTGCACCATTCGCTAGAGGCCCTGTCGCAAAAGCTGCGTGCGTGTGGTCTGCCTCTTTTCCTGCGGGCTGGGCAAAGTGCCCAGGTTTTGCTGGAGCTTGCGCGCAAACACCGGATGGACTCTGTTTACTGCGACGCCTTGTATGAGCCGGCACTTCGTGCGCGCGACGAAGTGGTCCGTGCGCAGCTTAATGGCGGCGGTATTAGATTTAAGACATTTCGATGTTCAGTTCTTGTTGAGCCGCATGAGGTGGTTAATGCGGCAGGTGCTCCGTTTCGTGTTTTTACGCCCTATTGGAGAAAAGTCAAAGACCGTGACTTTGGCGAGCGGCTGCGGCGGACACCTCAGACATTGCCGCGAGCGGCGAAGCTGGAAAGTGGCGATGCGGCGAGCCTTAAGCTTCTCGACCGGGTTGATTGGGCCGCTGGGCTGCGTGAGACCTGGATTCCAGGGGAAGATGGAGCGCAAAGAGCACTAAAACGCTTCATTGACCGGGCGATCGGTGCTTATGCCGCAGTCCGGGATGTTCCGTCAATAGCGGGAACGTCCCGGCTTTCTCCGCATCTGCACTTTGGAGAAATTGCTCCCGAACGGATTTGGTGCAGTATCGATAAAGCTGCCGCAACAGAAGCGGAGCAAGAACTTGCGCATAGCGCGCAGGCCTATCTGCGGCAAGTTGCGTGGCGTGAGTTCTCGTATCAGCTGCTGTATCATTTTCCGGAGACCCCAGAGAAGCCTCTGCGCGGGGAGTTTGCGCGCTTTCCCTGGTCCCGCGGACGGAAAGCGTTTCGTCTTTGGCAAAAAGGCCAGACCGGGTACCCGCTGGTTGACGCCGGAATGCGAGAACTCTGGCATACTGGCTGGATGCATAACCGGGTGCGCATGGTGGCCGCATCGTTTCTAGTCAAGCACCTGCTGGTTCCCTGGCAGGATGGGGCGCGCTGGTTTTGGGACACCCTGGTGGATGCGGACTTGGCGAACAATACGATGGGCTGGCAATGGGTGTCCGGGTGCGGGGCCGATGCGGCGCCTTATTTTCGCATTTTCAACCCGGTGCTCCAGGGGGAGAAGTTCGACCCGGATGGGACATATGTCAAACGCTGGTGCCCCGAGCTTAATGCAGTGCCTAAGCAATGGATTCACCGTCCATTTGCCGCGCCAGACGAAGTGCTCAGTAGGGCGGGCGTGGTTCTTGGCCGGGAATATCCTAAAGCCGTCGTCCAACACGAGGAAGCTCGAGATCGTGCGCTAGACGCGTATGAAAGAATGAAAGCGGCTCCTAAAGCACATCGGCAAAAGACTTCTTCAAAGCGCGGAACGTGAGCGCGCCGGCAATGGTGAAGGAAATAGCATAAATGGTGAGAATGGCGAGTCCTCGCCATTCAACAGGGGCCGCGACATCTAACAGACCCATGCGATAGCCGTCGACAATATAATGGAAAGGATTTGCGTGCAGGAAAACTGGGCGGGCCCAAGCCGGTGCGAAGTCGACAACAGATTCCGCGGTGTAAAGGATCGGCGTGCAGAAGAAAATTAGGTTGAGCAGGATTGGGATGATTTCCGCTAAGTCGCGCACGAAAACGCAAATGGCCGAAAAAAGAAGCGAGAGGCCCATGGTGATCAAAAACAGGAGAAGGAAATAAAGCGGGATGAGATAAAAGCGATGGCTGAAAGGAAGCTGATGATAGACAATCAGTCCGGCCGTGAGCACAAGAAGCACCGCGTGCGCGACCAGTGAAGAAAGGAAGGTAGAGAACGGCAGAATCTGATTAGGAAAAGAGACCTTGGTGACCAGGCTTGAGTTCGTGCGGATCACCGTTAAATTTCGCGTCAGCGTCTCGGCAAAAAGCAGCCACGGGGTAAAGCCGGTGAAGTAATAGACGGCGTAGTTGATGCTCACGTAACGTCCGCGAAGCCCGCCTTGCATGAGCATGGAAAAGACCACGATATAGACTACAGACGAGAGGAGCGGAACGACAATCGTCCAGAAAATGCCAAGATAAGAGCCGGCATAGCGGTTTCGCAGATCGCGCTTGGCCATTTCCCAAATGAGGCCGCGATACTGGAGAATTCCTTTAAGAAATGAGCCAATCATCAGATCACCGCTGAAAGTCCCGCCATCTTCTTTAGAAAATTGTCACAAAATGCTTCATAACGGAATTGCTTAGTGTATTCCGCCGCGAGGCCCATATATATGCTTTCAAGGAAATCACCGCGCTGAGCAGAAATCTGAGGTTCTGTTTCGTTTTCCCAAGCAGCAAGTTTGCCTTGGCAGAAATTGCCGATTGCGGCGGTGAGCGCCTCAATGTCGCCGGTCGGTACGGTAATGCCCAGGCCGTTGAGCGTGTAAGGCAGGTTTCCGGCATCGTAGGCGATAACGCACCTCCCGCGGGAAAAGGCTTCAACAACTGGTACGCAGAACCCCTCGTGATACGAGGGGATAACCAGCGCATCCGCCTCGTCGTAACACCGCAAAAGCTCTTGGTCGGATACCTCGCCGGCAAACTGAACGTGACCGGTGAGGTCGTGCTTGGCAAGAAAGCTGTGGAGTTCGCTGATGTATTCTTGATCACTGAAGGTGGGGCTGCCGACGAGCTTCAGGCTGGCGCGCAGCGGGCCGGTTTGGCGCAGCGCACAGAGTGCGCGCAGCACGTCAAGAATCCCCTTGGACGGGACAAGACGTCCAACGTAAAGGAGGTCGACGCGGTTTTTGCGCTCCGGCGAACGCACGGGCGGCGGCTGGTGAACAAACGAAACAGGAAGCGGGAGGAGTGAGAGCTTGTCTGCCGCAATACCGTATTCCAGCAGGTCCATGCGGTTTATTTCGCTTACACACCAGATTTGGTCTGCCGCGAGCAGGTTGACCTTTTGCTCGAGGGATTTGTAAGTGATTTCCCGTTTCTCGGGCGGCACCAATTCGGGCGGTGTTATATTATGATAATGGACGACCTTAGTTTGACCCGGTCTCGAACAGTAAATGGCGTTGAAAAGCTCAGTGTAAACACCGAACTCAAAAATATGGATATCGGCACTAAGAAAAACAGGATCTAGTACAACCTCTGTTACGCTTCTTACGAGCTTGATGTGAGGGCCGAGCCTGCTTGAGTGCGTGGTGAAAGCTGTTACATCGTAGAGCTGAGCGGCGCTGCTGTTCTCAGTCAGTGCGCGAAGCTTGTCGCGAATACTGTTTGAAATAGCATCATTTTTCACGATTACGCTGCTCAGCAGCGCAACGCGGGTCTTGTTTCTATATGGCATTTTATCCCCCACGTCTCACTCGCATATTTTTAGAAATTGAGCTATTCTCGCAAGCTACTTTTTCGGAGCTTCGCAATGAGCTTTGTCAAGATATGACTCAAATAAACACGGCGCAGAGTGCTCTGCTCTGCAAACATGATTATTTTCCGGTTCAAGTAATACCGTTGGAATTGCCGTATTTCGAGGATGTGTGCCGGCTTGAGCAGGTTTGCTATTCGAACCCATGGTCTAGCGAGCTTATTCGCGGAGAGTTCCAAAATCAGGTTTCTCTGCGCCGGGCGGTAGTGAAAAACGGAGAGCTAGTAGGATACTCATTTAATCACTTAGTTGAAAAGGAATTGCACATCCTTAATCTTGCGGTTGCCCCTCGTTACCGCCGATGCGGTTTTGGCCGACTGGTTTTAGGGCGAGTTATTCAGGAGAGCATGCTTTTTGGCGCATGTATGGCAACGCTTGAAGTTCGGCGGTCTAATGTTATTGCTCAGCAGTTGTATTTCTCGTTCGGCTTTGAACGGGTAGGGGTACGGCACGATTACTACCGTGATAATCATGAGGATGCTCTCGTTCTCGAGCTCAGGCTTGGAACAAAACTTTAACATTTTCCGGTGGTTCGCTAACTTAGTTCCTTAGTGCTTGATTTGACTACGGCGGGTGTAAGTTGTATAATCACCCGCTGTCAAATTCAGGGCTTTGTTAAGCCCAGTTCCGGTAAGAGGACGTGTTCGCTCGCGTGAGTTTCAGCGTTTAGCGGCGGGCAAAAATTTCTCAGGCTCCAGGGGTAAGTAAGCGATAGTTGTTGGCGGCTATACAAAGTTAAATCAAACGAGAGGTCAAGCGTGAATAATAATTTGACTTATAAGGAAGGGGATAAAGTTGTTTATCCAGCGCACGGAGTTGGAGTTGTCGATTCCATTGAGATGCGCAAGATTTCCGGAGCCGAACAGAAGTTTTACATGATTTCAATTATAGATACGGGCATGAAAATTATGGTGCCCGTGGTCCAAGCCAAAGCAGTCGGGCTTCGCCGGGTAATTGACTCAAAAACGGTCGAGAAAGTCTACGACATCTTACGTGAGCGAAACGTGGCGATTGACAATCAAACTTGGAACCGGCGCTACCGCGAGTACACTCAGAAAATAAAGACGGGCTCTGTGCTGGAGATTGCCAGCGTGATTCGCGATCTTTCCGTTTTGAAGTCGGACAAGGATCTATCATTCGGTGAGCGGCGGATGCTTGATACGGCGCGGGGGCTGCTGGTGAAGGAATTGAGCATCGCTAAGGCACGAACAGAAGAAGCGATCAGAGCCGAACTGGCTGAGATTTGCGAACGTCGAACTCGCGCACATTAAGCATTGCTGATAAACGCATTTGAATAGTCTGCTCAAAGAACAAGCGGGCATTTATGCTGTTATTCCAGCCGCCGGGTGCGGGAGGCGGATGGAAGGTTTTTGCGCGTCCCGGCCCAAGGTGCTCCTTGCGCTAAACGGCTACGGTACGATCCTTGAGCTGACTTTGTCGGCGATGGCATGCGCGGGGTGTCTGCGCGGCATAGTCGTATGCGCAAGATGCGAGGATATTCGAGAAATTGAGCAATGTGCAGAAAAAATCCTGCCTGATATCGAACGCATTGTTGTTCCAGGAGGCAATACACGGCAGGAGTCGGTGTTTGCTGGGCTGCAAGCGCTTAAAGGAAAGGCGACACATGTGCTTGTTCATGATGCGGCACGGCCCTTTTGTCCGCCGGAGCTGATTCGCAGCGCCGCTGAGCGCTGCGTGCAAAGCGGAGCCTGCATCCTGGCTGTGCCCGTTAAGGCTACCCTGAAAAAAGCAAAAAACTGTAATGTAGCACAAACGGTGCCGCGCCGTGAGATGTGGGAGGCGCAGACGCCGCAAGCTTTTGACTACGACCTGCTTATCGACGCCTATGAGCGCGCCTTTGCCGATGGTTATACCGGCACTGACGACAGCGAGCTGGTAGAGCGGCTGGGGCACGCAGTGGAGATTATCGAGGGGACTGACGCGAATATAAAAATTACGACCCCGCACGATCTTCAGTATGCGCAGCTCATGCTCGCCCAGCGAGCTCGATGACCAAACCGTCGTATGCGCATTGAATATCAGCCTGCCAAGCGGAGCGGAATCCGTTGTTAGCGCGTTCGTGGTCCACCTCGTGCGAGATATGGGTAAGAAATGTCTGCTTGGCGCCAATGCGCATGGCGAATTCTGCCGCTTCACTCTGCGAAAAATGCGTGGGATGCTCGCGTTCACGCAGGCCGTCCAAAATCAAACATTCCAGGCCGGAGAGCGCGGCCATGGTTTGTTCCGGAATCGCCGAACAATCTGTTGCATAGGCAAAAGGGCCGAAACGGAAAGCGAGCACTTGAGCCGAGCCATGCATTACGGGAAGCGGCAGGACTTCGAACCCGGCAAACAAAAGGGGGCGAAACGGCTCGATTAGCTGAAGAGTGAGATCTGGCGGAGAGCCTCCTTCGTAATCCGGTGATGTTGTGAAGCAGTAACCGAAGCGCTGACGAAGCTCGGCGGCTGATTCTGCTCCGGCATAAACTGGAATCGGCTCATTGCGGATGAAGTTGAATCCTCGAAGATCATCAATTCCGGCGATGTGATCGGCATGGGTATGTGTATAGAGCACGGCATCAATGCGGCGCAGGCCGGCGCGCAGAGCCTGGAAGCGGAAATCAGGTCCAGTGTCGATTTGAATCGCAGCGCACACCTCGTGTTCAGGAGTGCCGGGGGGCTGGGCGCCGGCGGCCAGATCCTGCGCTTGGATTTCCACGTGCAGGCTCGTGCGCAGCCGCCGGTTGCGCTTATCCGTTGAGCGGCAGACCGGGCAGGAACAGCACGGAACCGGCACTCCGGTTGATGTTCCTGTGCCAAGAACGGTGATTCTCATTGCTGGCCCTGTTGAGTATCAGGTACCGCGCGGCCTCCTTTTTTGTAACCCTCGAGGTCGAGCACCACATAAGAGAAGCCAGTGTGCTTTAGTTCGGCGACAACTTGCTCACGCTGGCCAGGGGAGCATAGAAGCGCAATATCACCAGGGTCAAGTTCTATACGGGCCAGCGGACCGTGCTTGGCCGATTCATGGTAGCGCACACGCACGTGCAGAAAGCCGCGGTCCTTAAGACAGCGTTCGGCTTTTTCAACCATGGCGAGATTCTGCAGGGTTACCGGAATGCCAGAAACAATACGTGAGGCGAGGCAGGCTGCTTCGGGCTTGTTCCAAGTGGGGAGGCCAAGCACGGCGCTGATTTGGCGCACTCCGTCCTTACCGATGCCGCAGTCCGCCAAGGGATGCCTGATGCCAGCTTCTTCAGCAGCACGCAGCCCCGGACGGATATCTTGAAAGTCATCGGCGTTTGTTCCGTCCGCGAGAATGAACTCAGCGTGCAAGGCGTGGTCACCGGCTGCTCCAGCGGTGAGGTCCGTCAGGAGTTCGTTTGCTGCGTGAGATGCCGCGGCGTAGAACGCGCTTTTGCAGTGGTAGCAGCGGTCATGGTCATTTTGTGCATAGGCGGGGTTGGCCAGCTCTGCGGTCTGGACGACGATATGACGCACGCCGAACTCTCGCGCTGTTTGCTGTGCAATTTGAAATTCGGACCGGGCAAGAGATGGAGAGTCCGCCGTGATCGCAAAGACGCACTGAGGCCCGAGCGCAAGGACAGCGGCTTTGAGTACAAGGGTTGAATCCGCCCCGGCGGAATAAGCGACAGCGGCCCAGCGATAACCCGAAAACCAGCGCAGCAGCGCAGCCAGAGAGTCTTGTGCAGCAGCGTTGGTTTCTGTCGGCAGGTCCATGTTCTCCCTCAAGCGCATAAAATGACGGCGGATTATGCCGCCGGACGAATGGTCTTATTCTTTTTCCTAGCATTGAACAAGAAGCCGTTTTCAACAAGGCCGCGAATGCTCTTAAGGCAGAGTAGCCCTGGGTTATGGTCGGTTTCCGATAAACGGCATGAGAATTATACGAAGTGCTGGTAAAGAGGCTGTATTTTGGTAGTATGGGCCGCTATGAAAGACGAGAAAATATCATCAGCAGAGCAATTTCGGGTCGTGGATAAACGTCGTCATGCTGACGAGTCCACTGAAGAGCAAGGTGACCAGGGCGAATCGCGCCCCATTGTACAGGACGAAGGGCATACCGGCGCCGAGTCCGAATCTGGCGCAAGCGCGCAGGGTGCGCCAATCGACTTTTCGAGTTTCATTGTGACGCTTGCCACACAAACTCTGGTATTGCTTGGCGAGATGCCGAATCCAGAAACCAACGTGGTATCGACCAACCTTGCTGCGGCGCAGCAGACGATTGATATTTTGGAGATGCTTCAGGAAAAGACGAAAGGCAATCTAAGCCGTGATGAGCAGTTGCTTTTGACGGAGATTCTGGCATCGCTGCAAATGTCGTACGTGCAGAAAATGGGCGGGGTAAGATAGGACTAACATTTGTGTTGAGGAAATAGCGAGATGAAATGTGTTATTCAGAGCTTGGTTATCGTGCTGCTCCTGGGTTGTGCCGCTGTTGCGCAGGCCGAGGATAAATCGTGGCTCGATAGTTCAGCTAGTTCCCGTCCGGCTTTGCCTGAGGTGAATCTACCCAGTTTGTCGCCGCTGGTAAATGAGCTGGGCCAGTCAGTTGTTAATATCCGCACCGAAGGCAAGGAAAACGTGGGCAGTCCTTTTTCGGGGGAATTTCCGGGGCCGCAAGGGGGGGACCAGCAATCGCCCTTTGACTTCTTTTTTCAGCTTCCGCCTAATCAAAAGAACCGGCGCTTCACCAGCCTGGGCAGCGGATTCGTTATTCACCCGGATGGTTATATTGTGACCAACAACCATGTGGTGGAAAAGGCAAGCAAGATCATTGTTAGTTTCCGCGATGACAAGAAGACATACACGGCAGAGCTTGTAGGGAGTGACGCAAAAACCGACCTGGCGCTGATTAAGGTGAATCATGGCGGGAAACTTCCCGCTGCCGTGCTTGGAGACTCCGATGATATCCAGCCTGGCGATTGGGTGATGGCTATTGGCAATCCTTTCCGGTTGGGGCATACGGCCACCGTGGGAATTGTTTCAGCTAAGTCCCGTAAGATTCCCGGCGGCAAGCCGTATGACAGTTTTATTCAGACGGATGCCTCGATTAATCCGGGCAATTCCGGCGGACCGCTGTTCAATCTCAGAGGCGAGGTTGTTGGTGTGAATACAGCGATCTTCAGCCCAGGCCGGTTCGGTGCTTCGGGGTTCAATATTGGCATTGGTTTTGCGATCCCGATCAACCTGGTCAAGACCATCGTTTCGCAGATTAAGGAGAAGGGCAAAGTGACGCGGGGCTGGCTAGGCGTGTTGATTCAGCCAGTGCAGCCGGAGATGGCGGAGTACTTTAAGCTTCAGGATGCCAAGGGAGCGCTCGTTGCTGATGTGCTCGCAGACAGCCCGGCGGACAGCGCGGGATTCAAGCGCGGCGACGTGATTGTCAAATATGACGGGCGCGAAGTCGTGGAAAATGACGATTTGCCGCTGATGGTCGCCGAGACGGAGATTGGACGCGAAGTTTCGGTAGAGATCATTCGCGAGGGCAAGAGCAAAACGCTGAAGGCGAAGATTCGCGAGCTGAAAGATGAAGAGGGTACGGAGCTTTCTGAGGAATCAGAACAGACCCAGCTAGGCTTGACCGTGCAGGAGATTACGCCCGATATCGCGCGGAGTCTTGGGCTGGATTCTCCCTCCGGCGTGGTGGTGACCAGCGTTGAGCCGTTCAGCGCGGCAGCCAATGCGGGGCTGCGCCGCGGTGACGTGGTACTTGAAGTAAGCGGGAAGGCGGTAAATTCACCTCAGGCGTTTCGTGATGTAACGAAGGAGCTGGCCAAAGACAAGCCTGTGCTGCTCCTTGTCCGGCGTGAGAAGAATACTATGTTTTTTACGATTAAGCCGGAGTAGAGCTTTTCCGCGCCGGCGCGTAAGCAGTGGGTCTTATGAGAACTAAGCACAGGAGCAGCGCGGGCAGCACCGGCGCTGGGCACAAGTGTTGCTGCATGGTCATGGCCGCAAGCGTGTGTGCGGCGCTGCTCTTGGCCTGTGCGAGCGATGGGGCACGGGAGGTTGCTGTGCCTGCTGCTGCGGTAAATGGCGAAGTGGAGAATTCGGGTGCGGGCCGTGATTGGTACAACCTGCCTGTCTTGCGCACAGTGTGGGGGGATTTTGATCCGTTGCCGTCGGTGATCGTTCCTGACGGAGGGGAGTTGGAAGGTCTTCTGGTGCGGGGCGGATATTTGGTGCGCGGACCGGGTGCATGCGGAGTTTGCCACGGCAGAACGGCAGCGGATCCGGATTCTCCGCTTAGCGGCGGCAGAAAGATGGCAGATCGTTTCGGCGAGGTGAATGCTGCGAATATCACGCCCGATGCAAGCACTGGTATTGGCACCTGGAGTATCGCAGATATTAAACGTGCGCTGCGTGCCTCAATAAACAAGCAGGGTCAGGCGCTCTCCGTTGATGTGCATGAGGGTTACCGCTGGATGAGCGACGGCGACTCTACGGCGGTTGCGCTGTATTTGCTGGCACAGCCGCCGGTGAACTCGCCCGTTGACCGGCGAGTGCTGGGCGGCTTTTCCCGTAAGAACTGGGGCATCATTTCGCAGCATGACGATATTGCCGGTTACGTGCCAGGCCTTCCCGAGAAACCGGTAGCGCAGTATGGCCGTTATTTGGCGCGAAATGTTGCCGGGTGTGTGGTCTGCCATTCTCCGTCCGGGGCGGCCTCCGCTCAAGGAAAAGCCTTTACGGGACGGCGGCAGAAACGATCATTAATTGGCGCCTTGGCCGCGCTTTTTCAACTCCTTCAGGGCAAACCCGCCGATATGGAGCAGACGGCGGCTTTGCTTTCCGAAGAGGGCAGAGCAGAGTTTGAGCAGCGCCGGGACGAGCAAAAGAACCGCGAAGAGCAAAGCTTGCTTGGTCATGCGGCATATGGAGTTTCTTCCGCAGACAGTTCCTCCGCGAACGAGGCCCAGGAAATATTTCCTCCCAACGCCCCGGATATCCGGGCGGGGAGCGAAGAAGGGGGGCTTTATGAGTGGTCTGTGCAGGATATCCTTCATTATCTGACGACAGGACAGACTCGTGACGGCCGGCAAGCCAAGCCCGAGCTGTGTCCGTGGCCGTATTTCGCCAGGGCATCGGATCAGGATAAGCTGGCGATCGCGAAGTTTCTTAAAACTCAGTAGTCATTATTAATTACCAGATGCTGCTAGCTATTGAGACAAGCTGTGACGAGACTGCAGTGGCGGTTCTCGATGACGCTAAAGCAGCTTGCCGCGCGAGCACGATAGCCGATGTGGTAATTGCCGATCTTGTCTCAAGCCAGACAAAGCTGCACGAGCCGTATGGAGGGGTCGTCCCGGAACTGGCCGCGCGCGAGCATATTGTTAATTTGCCGTTGATGATCGGCGAAGCGCTTGAGCAAAGCGCAATGACGTTTTGCAGGTTGGATGCCGTGTGCGTAACCCGCGGACCGGGTCTCAAGGGCTGTCTGTTGGTCGGGCTGTGCTTTGCGAAATCCTTGGCGCTTGGCCTTGGAGTTCCGCTCGTTACGGTCAATCACCTGGAGGGACACCTCTATGCCGGGGAACTTGCCGCTCCGGGAGAGCGTCCGGAGTATCCGTTGCTTGCGCTGATAGTCTCCGGCGGGCATACCCTGCTCGTGTTCGCCAAGGAGGAGCGCAGTTATGAAGTAGTGGCTAAAACAAGGGATGATGCTGCGGGGGAGGCTTTCGATAAAGGAGCAATGCTCTTAGGTCTTCCTTATCCGGGCGGGCCGTCCCTTTCCCGTGCGGCAATTGATGGTGACTTCGCCCGCTACAAACTGCCCGTTGGCGTATCGGGCGATCCGGCGAGCTTTAGCTTCAGCGGCTTAAAAACTGCACTGCAAAGGGTGGTGACACAGCTCGGTGAGAAGGCGCGGGAAAAGGAGGTCGTGCAAGACTTGGCTGCGTCCTATCAGGCGGCGATTGTTCGCGCGCTGACGGAGAAATCAGTCATCGCTTGTGAGGCACAGCGCCCGAGGTCTTTTGTGCTCAGTGGGGGAGTAGCGGCAAACGAAAGCCTGCGCGTTTGCTTGGCTGAAGAAATGGGGAAGCGCGGAATTAAATATTGTGTTCCTGCCCGGCGTTATTGCACCGATAATGCGGCAATGATTGGACTTCTCGCCTGCCGTATTATTCAGCGGAATCCGCAAAGTTACCGGCAATGGCGTAGTGCCGGGCCGCAGCCAGGATATCTCGGACCCGGTGTGCCTGATGACATCGGGGCGTTGGCCAAGTGGCCCCTCGGCGCAATATGTCCATGAATGTTAAAACGCGCTTAGCTGCGCTGGACCTTGTTCCGCGCAAAAAGAAGGGACAAAATTTTCTTAAAGATCCCAGCGCAGCTCGGGCGATTGCTGATTTCTCAGGGGCTGGCGCGGGAGAAAAGGTGCTGGAAATCGGACCGGGCCTCGGCGCTTTGACGCAAGCGCTGCTTGCACTGACGCCGGATATATGTGTTGTCGAACTAGAAGAGAAACTCTGCGACGAACTGCGCCGCACCCTGTTTGCCCGGCATCCAGAGCGTGTTTTTTGCGCGGATATCCGGGAGTTTAGCGCGCAGTGCGGCGCAGAGGCGCTTGGCGCAGAAAAGATTACGGTGGTGAGCAATGTTCCTTATTCGATATCAACAGACGTTGTGCTATGGGTGCTGACGCAGCGCTCGTTCATTAAATCCGCGTGCTTGCTGCTGCAGGAGGAATTTGCTGCGCGCTTGGGAGCCGATCCAGGAGAACGCGCTTGCGGCTCACTGAGCATCCTCCGTGCGATGTACGCCGATGTTGACCTTGGCTTTTCTGTCGGGGGCGAACACTTTTATCCGCGTGCCGGCGTTTCTTCGCGCTTAATTAAGCTCAGGATTCGTAAAGAACCTGCTCTGGCGGTAGCTGATCCGGTTTACTTTGAACAAGTGGTGCGTGCTGCATTTTCGCACCGGAGAAAGACACTGCTCAACAGCCTGACAGGCTCTTCCTTGGGCATCGCCAAGAAGCGCATCGACGAAGCGCTGCATACGGCGGGTATCGCGGGGACACGGCGCGCGGAGAATCTGACGCTTGAGGAATTTGCTGCTTTAGCCCTGGCGCTTGGCGAAATAAAGGAGAAATAAGAGATAGAAAAGGAAAGAAGCAAGTGTTAAACTAGAACGCAGAGACGCACGCCGGAGGACCTGATAAAAGATGGGCGAAAAACTGTTGTGCAGCGGCTGCGGCGAGCCTTTCACCCTGGATGATGCCGATTTCGAATTTTACCGCCGCCTCGAAGTGCCGGCCCCGCGAAACTGTCCGCAGTGCCGGCTGCTCCGGCGGCTGGCCGAACGCAACACGCGCCGTCTTTACTATCGTCAGTGCAGCAAAACGGGTAAGCGCATTCTCTCGCAGTATCACCACGAGCAGCCGTTTCCGGTATATGCGGCTGAAGATTGGTGGGGTGATAGCTGGGATGCACTCGATTATGGAGTGCAGTACGACTACAGCCGTTCCTTCTTCGAACAGTTTCTCGAGTTAAAGAACCGCGTCCCGCACATGGCGCTTTATATTACCGGGGGGACAACGGAGAACAGTGATTATACCAATTGCACCGGTTACCTGAAGAACTGCTATTTGGTCAGCCAGGCTGACTATGATGAGGACTGCTATTACTGTGACTTGATTAAGGAGTGCAAATCGATGATGGACTGCGCAGTTTGCTACAACTGCGAACTGTGCTTTGAGTGCCTTGATTGCCTCCGTTGTTACAACCTGGCTTATGCACAAAACTGCCAGAACTGCTCGGACAGCTTTGGGCTGTTTAGCTGCAGCGCCTGCCGCGACTGCATCGGCTGCGTCAACCTGCGCCAGGCTCAGTATCAGATTTTTAACCAGCAGTACACGGCCGCCGAGTATCACGAGGAGAAAAGCCGCCTGCGGCTGGATGAGCTGAGCGGTGTGGAGACCGTGCTGCACCACCTTGCCAAACTGGTGCAGGGCGCTGCCCACCGGTCGCTTTACGGCGAACAGAACCAGGAATGTCTAGGAAATCATCTTTATCAGTCGAAGAATGCTTATTACTGTTTTGACAGCAAAGATTTGGAGGATTGCCGCTATTGCGCCAAGCTTTCACTGGGTGTTAAAGACTGTGCGGATTACAACTCGTGGGGGGATAAGGCCGAATTAATCTATCAGTCAGCGGCTTGCGGCGATAATATTTACAACCTCAAATTCTGCTCAACTTGCCTGACGAACTGCAGCGCTCTGGAGTACTGCTACGGGTGTGTACAATCGTCAGACCTGTTTGGTTGCGTCGGAGTGAAGCGCAAGCGCTACTGCATCCTTAACCGGCAGTATTCCAAGAGCGATTATTACGGGGCTCGGGCGCGGATTGTGGAGCAAATGCGCGCAAGGGGCGACTACGGAGAGTTTTTTCCCGCGGGCGTTTGTTCGTTTGCGTATAACGAGTCAATGGCGATGGATTATTTTCCGCTGACCAGGCAGGAAGCGCTGCGGCGCGGTTTCCGCTGGCAGGAGGACGACGAGCGCGATCGACGAAGCGCCACGGCTGAACTGCCCGGGCAAAGTGCTCAGCTTTATGATGACATCGTGAAGGAGATATTCTGCTGTGCAAGCTGTGGAAAAAACTACCGGATCATCGCCCAGGAACTTGGATTTTTGAGGCGCGCAAACTTACCGCCGCCCGTGCACTGTCCTGATTGCCGCCATCAGCGGCGCATGGCACTGCGTAATCCGCTTGTGCTGCGCGCTGCTCAGTGCGCGATGTGCGGGCACGATATTGTCACCGCGTATAGTGCGGATTGCGAGTTGCAGATAGTATGTGAAGCGTGTTACCTGGAGAGCGTCTATTAAAACGGCGCTTCTGTCTGTCAGCGGCTGCGCGGTGGTAGAATTATGTCGCGGCGTGCTGGTGCCGCGCGCGTCTGGTTAATTGGGAGATAATGAATGTCATTCGGCCGTCAAAAGCAAGGGGTGATGCGGCGCATGCTTGCAGGCAAGATTCATCGTCTGCGGGTGACGCATGCCGATTTGGAGTATGAAGGTAGCCTGACGCTTTCACCGGAATTGCTCGGAGCAAGCGGTATTCATCCATATGAAGCGATCAGTGTGTGGAATGTCACGCGCGGAAGCCGTTTTGAAACATATGCAATCAAGGGAGAGCTTGGTTCGGGCGATGTCTGTGTTAACGGAGCGGCAGCGCATCATGCGGGGCCGGGAGATATTATCATCGTTGCAGCTTTTGCCGACGTTCCCGATGAACTTGTGTCCTCGTGGCATGCGGAGATTGTCTTTGTCGACGCCGCAAACCGCCTGCTTGCCGTGCGCCCAGAGCTGCCGGGACCGCAGCAGAGGCTCGCAGGTCACTCATAATCAGTCACGCAACGCTGAGTAGGATTATGTCAATTTAATCGCTGTAAGGCATCTTCGGGACGCGCCCAAGGAGGCGCGCATAAACCGCAAGCGATCCGCGGTGGTGCGCAGTGTGCTCAATCATTGCGCCGATAATACCGGAGCGTGGGTGTCCGCCTAAAATTGGACCGTCGGCGATGGGTTTGCTCCAATCGTCCGCGGACTTTGTTTGCAGGTCATCGAGCGCTCGCGCTGCCGCGCGGTCGAAACGCGCTTTCGCTTGAGCAAGGGAATTGATCTGGCGCACTTTAGCGTCAGCAGCGGCAAAGTCGAGGTCGAAACCGTCCGGCGCAAATGCGCCTTGGAGAAACCATTCGATGGTCAGCGCCGCATGGGCGACCTGCTGCGCCGCCGAGTACATGCCCGGCTGCGGCGTGAAATTTGAATCGTGCTCGGTCAAACATTCTATCGTATTGTAAAAATACCGATGAGCTGCTTGGAGCTGCGCAGCAGAGCATTCCTTATTCATCACCTTCTCCCTGGGTTTCAGCAGTGTGTGTGCATATCTCAATTTCTTTGAGGTTAGGCGATTTCACCAGGCTTGGCCAGCCTGTGCCACAAATGCTGTTTTGCCTGCCGCAGCGCGCCGGTATGCATTGGTTCACTGCTATTGCTGTGGACCAATCGCTGCGGGCCAGCGCGCAGGCGATGCGCAGCGGTCATCTTTTCTCCTCATCCCGAGCGCAGAGGTTTAGCGCAGTTGCATCGCCTGTATTTTAACCGTTATCCCGAGCCCACCGGTTGTTCCTCAAGGCAGCAGTCACCGCGCGAGGGATCTCAAAGTTCCCCGGTGCGGGGTCAATCCCGGGTGGAGACGCGATTGATGGCACAGC
>JAKPSH010000137.1 GCA_029555385.1 Pseudomonadota bacterium | reverse complement strand
GACCCGTTCTTCGGGCGGTGCGGTTATTCGCATAGACGTTGCCTTTCCCTTGCGCAATGGCCCCGATGGAAGCAGCGAATTTGAGCCGCGGCTGCTGATCAGCACCGGGCAGTATTTTTCTGCCCGGCTGCGCTCGGAGGCTTTGTCCTCGCAAGCGGCGCGGGTGAGTGCGGGGTTCTTGCCGTAAGCGTATTTTAAACCGCAGCCGGCCCGAGCAGATTGCCGGTGTTAAGTCAGGAGAGTGAAAATGGCATTTTTCGATTGGAAAGAAGAATACAGTGTGGGCGTTAAGCGGTTCGATGATCAGCACAAACAGCTCATCGCAATGCTTAACGAGCTCTATGATGCAATGAAGGGCGGCAAAGCGGGCGATGTGGTGAAGCCGATTTTAATAAAGCTGGTGCAGTACACGAAGACCCATTTTGCTGCTGAAGAGCAAGTAATGAAGGCGCATGGTTACCCGGATTACGAAGCGCATAAGAAGGAGCATGATGAACTTGCCAAACAGGCGGCTTCGCTGCTTGAGCAGGAGCAGCAGGGCAAGGCGGCGTTGTCGATACAGATCAGCAATTTTCTAAAGCAGTGGCTGATGGATCATATCATAGGCAAAGACAAGAAGTATGGGCCATTCTTGAATGGCAAAGGGGTGCGCTAGCCGGGAGATGTAGGTTTCGGAAAAAATAACGCAAAGGGGTAAAGGTCGCGAAGGGCAAGGGTTCGGGGGCGGAAGCCGTGAGCTGCTCCGGCTCCGATTCGGGAATCTGGGTAACTGGATCTCTGGATTCGGGGGATAGCCCGCGAGCATCTCGGGCTATCCTTTGCCTCTTCGTTTTGCCGGCATGTGCACCCCGGGTTTGGTCTTCCGGCCGGCTTCGATAAAGCGTCCGTGAGCATACTTGTGCAGCACGCTTGCGATAAGCGTCTGGTAGGGAATGCCTTCGTCAGCGGCAATCACTCGCAATTCGTCGAGAACTTCAGACGAAATGCGAATATTGATCCGTTTATCTTTCGCTAAATTGCGCCGTGCAGCCTCTTTGTACTCGGCGGCTTTGCCCGGTGCGAGACGGCTGCTTTTCCACTCTCCGCGGTCATACGACTCGATGAGTTCTTTTTCTTCCTTGACGTTCTCTGCCACCATATTACTCCCTAGACCAACTTCAAGTAATGCCTTGTCGCTTTGCGGCTTGGAATGATTGTCTTAAGGAAAATCTCGTCTCCGTCTTCCGTGAATGGAACAAGAAAAGCATAGTCCTCAATCCGGACAACAAATATCCGCTGGTTCGGGTAGCGATCCCTCTTCGGATGTTCCAGCACATCGAGCAAGCCGCCGGCGGTCATTGCCGCGAGAACATCTTCAAAGGAAACCCCTCGTTCCTTTTGCAGCGCCGCGTTCTTCTCGTTGTTCCAACGAAACCGCTTCATTATGTTATGCCGTTGTGTGCCTAGTGTCAACAGTAATCCCGTGCCGGATGGACGGCATGGACCGTATGATCGTATCGCGCTAATCAGGGCGCTTGTTGCTTTGCTGCTGAATCGGCCGCCAGAAGGAAGAGCGCTCCGGCTGCCTACCACCTTTCCCCCGGGGCTCTTCCTTACCCGCGGACGGCTGGGACATTTGAAACAGGGCGAGGCTGCCGCTACGTTCGCTGCTGTATAAGTTTCGAAAATAACGCGAAGGAGTAACGGACGCGAAGGAGGGGGTTGGGGGGCGATTGAGAGCTCCTTGGCTTGCCCTTTATTCCCTTGAGATCCGGGCACCTGGAACCCGGATCCCTGGAACCCGGATCC
>JAKPSH010000120.1 GCA_029555385.1 Pseudomonadota bacterium | reverse complement strand
TGCGCGCAGGGCTCAATGTAAAACTTTTGAAAAAACCCTGCCTCAGGTTTTTACCTTGCCTCGCCTTACTTGGCTTCGGCTGTTCAAGCATAATTAAAGGTGATTGGTTTAGTTATGTGCTGCCGCCAGATTGAGGATTTGCGGGATCGTCAAAGGCACCATTCACAACCCATATTCCTGACCCGATTTTTTTCGATTCCGCTTGTCCTCAATCGGCGGCACACTGTTCTTGCCGGAGCATACTTCCAATAATCATCGCATCGCGCTTCGTAATCTGAACTCTTTGGAAGCGGCCAAATCCGGCATCCCGCAGCCAGCGTTCGGCTTCATCAAGCGTATAGCAGTCGCCGTTTTCTGTCCCGAGCAGCATATTAACGGCAAACACGGCATTCCATTCCGGTGCCGTGCGGGAAGGCTCGACAAAAAAATCTTTTAAACACAGCCGCCCACCGGGCTCAAGCATGGCCCGGCAGCGATTGACGATCCGGCGATTCTGTTCAGAAGAATAGCAGTGGATAACATTAGAGATGAAGATGAAATCGTATTTACCGGTTATCGCCGCATCCAGGACATTACCAGCCACGCAGTTAATCCTTGACTCTAAACCTGCATGTTTAATATTCTCTTCGGCCACCGCCAGTGTCCCGGCATCATCAAGGATAGAAACAATTAGCTGTGGATTTCTGCCGGCAAAGGCAAGCGCATACATCCCGGGACCGCCGCCGACATCAAGAAGTTTGCTCGCTCTGGACAGATTCAGCAGTGCGGCCGTCTTATCCGCAGTTTCGCGTGCTGCGACAGCCATCGCTCTAGCAAAAGCATGCTTATCCGCTGCTGTCTGCCGGTCCGGAAGCGGCGTCGTCTTGCCGCCCGCCCGTACGGCATCAATCAGTCCGGCCCAGCGCTCATAAAGCAGCGCATTATGAAGCATCATTGGGTTTCTGCTTTCCGCACCGCTGTCTACGAGCAGCCGCACACCCAGCTCCGTGTTGCGGTATGCGTCCTTTTCTTTTACAAGCAGACCCAAGGCCGCCAGCGCATCGCATAAAATCCTGGTTCCGCGCAGACTGCACTGAATACGCTGGGCAAGCTCTTCGGCGCTCAGCGCGTGTTCCCCGAGCTTAGAAAACACGCCGAGACGCACTGCTGTAAGCAGCACCTGCGCCTGCCGGTAGCCTGAGGCAATGTCTTCAATCCATTCGTCATTCATCATTTAAGCAGCTGCGGCTTGCCGTTCTTTATGACTTTCAGCACGTGAGCCAAACCTACGACATCTCCATTTTCGTCAAACGAGAACGGACCAAAGACGCTTTCGAATTTGCCTTTGGCCAAAGCGTCCCGCAAATCCGCACCGCTCTCCAGCGCTTGATGCAAGGCAGCAAACGCAGCGTAAGACAGATAAAAGAAGTAGTCGGAACTCTTCGGCAGACCGTAGCGGGAAACGAACCCGTCAAATACTTTCCGCCCTTCTTCGGTCAGCACTTCGTTTCCTGGAATGTCCGCGTAAACGATTCCGTCCGCTTGTAAACCTAACGCACTTAAAAAAGCCGGACTGCTCGGCCAATAGATGGCATAAAGGGGGACTGTCCAGCTTTGTTCGCGAATCTGCCGGACGATAACAGCCAGGGTTTGCTCCGCTTGAGTAATGACGAAAAGGCCGTCGATTTTTTTGCCGCGAAGACGCACGATAAGCGAGCGAAAATCCGATGTCCCCGCCAGATAGCTTTCCCGCACAAGCGCCAGTTTTTTCCCAGTATTTTGCGCCGCAAAAGCTGACGCAAGAGCCTGCGCGTAATCGGTCTCCTCAGCAAGAACGCCAAAGGTGCGGTGTCGCGAAGATGTATAAGCATAAAGCACGCTGGCGCTGATGGTATCGCTGGGCACCGTACGAAAAATATAGTCACCAGCTTGCGAAATCGCCGGGGCCGATCCTCCGGCATCGATGACAACTGTTTTGGCCCGCTCGTAAATCGGCGCAGCAGCCAAGAGCGCACCGCTGCAGCCGAAACCCAACACTCCTGAAACTTTATCAATCTCCGTGAGCTTATGCGCAACGGTCGCGGCGTCTTTGCCGCTGCACTTGTCGTCTTCGGCAATCAAGCGATACTTGCCGCCGGCAATTTGCTGATTGGCAAATTCAATGCTGTTTTTTATATCGGTTCCGTAAGTCGCCGCCTCGCCGGTCAATGGCGCGGAAATACCGATGGATATTCCACCAGGCTCGGCATGCGCAGCAGCGCAAAGACAAACCACCGAGGCAAGCGAAATAAGCATTGATTGTCTCATAGTGTCCTCGCCAGAACGAAATATGCCTTCCCGGCATTCTATAGAAGAATGCCATTTCCACAAGCACCCCGAGAAATTGCTCTTGCGGGCATTACAGGCCGGGCAGTTTCTGCTATGTTGCAGCTACGAACAGCGCAACCTTCTTATATGAGAGTGTTTCATGTGTAATTGCCGCATCCTTCATGCTTTTTTTCTGTTTTCGCTTCTTTTCCCGCTTCGCTCTGCGTCAGCCGATACGCATACATTAAAGATGGGGGTCATGCTCTGCCTGTCTGGAGACTGCGCTGAGTGGGGCACAAACGGTTTTAAAGGCGCACAGCTTGCCGCTGATGAACTTAACCGGCGCGGCGGTATTCTTGGGCGCCGGGTAGAGCTTGTTGTTCAAGACAGCAAGGACACCATCCCCTCCTCCTCCGTCACGGCGTTTCGCGCGCTGATGCTTGACCCGGACATCCAGTATATTGTCGGCCCCACGTGGACAGTGGGCGGAATGCCGGTAGCTCCGCTTGCCGCTAAACGCAAGGACATTGTGATGATGTCGCCCTCGGTCGGCGTAAAGGAATTCAACGAAACCGCATCAAACCTCTTTAACGATTGGCCGCATGACGAAGTGGCCACGCGGGCACTCGCCCGTTACGCAGCAAAGAAAGGGTGGAAAAAAGCGGCGATATTCGGCAGCCAAGATCCGTTCTACATGACCCAGACAAGAATTTTCGAAGAAGAATTTCGCGTGCTCGGCGGAAACGTTGCCGAGAAAGTCGAGCCGCTGCCCGACTCCCGCGAGCTGAAGATGGAAGCTCTCCGCATCAAGAAATCTCAGCCAGACTTTGTTATTTTCACCAACTACCAAGCTGATTTTATCGCAAAAGAGCTGCACCGTGCCGGGTTCAGCACACCAATGCTTGCCGTGCAAATGGAAAAAGACCGCGTCAAAGCCGCTGACGGCGCACTGGAAGGAGTCGTCTTTGCCATGTACGACAAACCTGACAAGGATTTTACAAAAAAGTTCAAGGCGCGCTTTCAAGCGGAGCCCGGCATTTCCGCCGACACCGCTTATGATGCGGTGATGCTCTTTGCCTCCGCGATCGAAAAAGCAAAGACAACCAGCACCGAGAAAACTGTTCCTATTCTGCTTGGAACGAAGAACTTCCGAGGAGCATCGGGGACTTTCTCCATTGACGAAAAAGGAGCTGTCGACAAAAAGCCTGTACTATGGCAGGTCAAAGGTTTGGATTACGAACGAGTAATCGAATAGCACAGCATCGCTTGCTTGATTATTGAGCGAGCGGGCTAATTCCGGAATACGCCAACAGAGATATAAATGATAGGCTTTCCGCGCAAATTAAGGCGCTTTGATTTATTCGCTTATTCCAGTCCTAGCATTACTCCGTTAGGGTTGTGGATTTGAGGGGTGCTGCGACAACACATCCTTTACATCCTGCGACAAGACATCGTTTACACTTTTTATTATCAGAAAAGGCATTCTCATTTGGAGGGTGCCTATGGTCTGGAGAAAGGTG
>JAKPSH010000104.1 GCA_029555385.1 Pseudomonadota bacterium | reverse complement strand
ACAACAAAGAAAGCGACAAAAAGATAGAAGCGGGGCCGCTCGTCGCGCGTAGCATCCCAAGCTCCGTGGAGAAGCGCCGTTAGTGAGCGTCTCGTTGTGGAATTATGGTTGGTTCCCATCAGGCCAAGAACCTTTTCCTTTCATTTCCGGACATGTATTGTTTTACCGCATGTCTCAGCGAGCGCAATTTGAAATTATTCGTTAACTGCTCGCGCAAGAGCGCTTGGTTAACCCGGTACACTGTTTTGTAAGCAGGGTCAGACTAAACAAAACTAAATACACACTTAGCAGCAATCCTCAGCTTTGCGCGAGAATTAACCATAAATCGCAACAGAAAACCAGAAGACATTTGCAGGCCAAGGTTTTTGAGTTTTGTTAGTGAGTTAGTGCTAAATGGGGGTGTAGGGCGGGGGTAGATTAAAGTGATTGTATAGATTTACGCTAAGCGGTAAAACTATAATCGTTGCAATGGCTTATCTGGGTGTTGGCGCAACTTGGCGCATCCACGGTATTTGTTGGCAGTGATTAAATAGGTCTTGGTAAATGTGGCGCTTTCTTAAATTGATTCTGCACCGGTATGGTTCGGCCAGACGCCGGGCTTCGCGGAGGCGAAAAGCTCCGGGAGGCTTGCGCATTCAGGTCAACCGGACCACTTTTGTGCGGTTCTGGCGCCTAATCTATCCATTCTTCTTTTCGGAGTTTAAATGGCAGGCAAGGGGGCTTGTGACACTGCTTGCAGTTTTTGCGCTCTCGATAAGCGGAATCAATGTCCTGCTCAGCTACGCCAACCGCGATTTTATGACTGCCTTCGCCCTGAAAGACCAGGACGAATTTTTTAAAACCTTGGTGCTCTATCTATTAATGTTCGCGCTGGCAACTCCAGTTACGGTGCTGCAGAGCTACACGGAACAGCGCATGGCGCTCTTGTGGCGCATGTGGCTTAGCCGCCAGGTGCTTGGCAAGTATTTTACGAATCTCGCGTACTACAAAGTGCGGTCATACGAAGGAATTGATAACCCGGACCAGCGAATTGAAGAGGATATTAGGTCTTTTACGGCGACGTCCTTATCGCTGTTCATCATATTCTGCAACGCTGCGTTGACCTTAGTGACTTTTATCGGCATTTTGTGGTCAATCTCATTCAACCTGATCATTGCTGTTTTTCTATATGCGTTGTTTGGTTCGACAATTACGTATTTGATTGGCCGCCCCTTAATCGGGTTGAATTTCACCCAGCTAAAGAAGGAAGCCAACTACCGTTATAAGCTCGTCAATATCCGCGACAATGCCGAATCGATCGCGTTTTATCGCGGACACCGGAAGGAACTTACTCGCGCCCGTCAGCGCCTGAAGGAGGCCCTGGATAATTTCTTGCGCATTGTCAATCTAAACAGGAACCTCGGTTTTTTTATCGTGGGTTATAATAATCTGAAACCGGTGATTCCGTTAATCGTTGTTGCCCCTCTTTACTTGAGCGGAAACATTGAGTTTGGGGTGGTTACGCAGTCTGTGGAAGCGTTTGTTCGTGTGGTTGAAGCGCTGTCGGTTCTCATCCAGCACTTTGCGACAATCAGCAGCGTGACAGCGGTGGTTACCCGTCTTGGAACATTTACAGAAGCTTTGGCCGACACGGCTAAACCTAAAGCTGTTGAATCCGTGATTGAGACGATTGAGGAAGCCGAGCAGCCGCGGATAACATTTGAAAATGTTTCGATATTAACGCCAGTGCGGGATCAGTTGATCATTGAGAATCTTAGCTTCTCATTGAGTGAGGGAGGATTGCTGATTACCGGTTCGAGCGGCAGCGGAAAAACCTCACTACTCCGTACTATCGCGGGTTTATGGAACGCTGGGCATGGGCGGATTCACCGGCCGCCGCTTACCCGGGCGGTTTTTATCCCGCAGCGGCCCTACATGGTGCTGGGAACGCTGCGCAATCAGCTGCTCTATACCTCAGGCCGGCAAGGTATCTCGGAAGAGGAGCTTCATTTTGTACTTAAGCAAGTCGGCCTCGAAGAGACGATGAAACGGGTTGGCGGATTCGAAAATGCACTAGACTGGAACAGCATTTTATCCACAGGGGAGCAGCAGCGTCTTGCTTTCGCCCGGCTTATGCTCGCTCGTGCTGATTATGCATTTCTCGACGAGGCTACTACTGCGGTTGATACTGATTCGGAGCGCCATTTGTATTCGCTGTTGATGAAAGCGGTCCGTGCTTATATCAGCGTGGGATATCGCGCAAATTTGGCCAAGTATCACCACACGATTCTGGAATTAACAGGTGACGGCAAATGGAAGCTCGAACGGAGCGATGCCTATTCCCGGGATTAGTTATGATTGCCGATAAACCGTACTGTCTGAAGTCTGTCGCGAAAGTATTTAGAAGTTCGGCAGCTTGTCTGCTTATTATTTGCGGACAGTTTGCGGCCTGGATCACGGAGGCTGGCGCGGAAAACATTCTAAAAAAGGCTCTGTTCGAGAATTGTGATCTGGCGGAGGCCGAAGCTGCCAAGCTTAGTGTGCAGGCACGAGAGGAGTTTTACGCATATCTGCAGCGTGTGATCGAAATGCAGGTTGACTCGGTCCGGAAAGTCTTGAGCGAGTCCGTTGCTGGACCAAGCAGTGCCCATCCGCCGGCCATGCCTTGGGTTGGCTCCCCAGACCTGAATGTTTGGCGAGTATTTGAACCGACCAGGGAGATTGAAGCAAAAGAATGCGCCTTGCGCATATTGCGTAGCGCTGCGCCGCACTCGTTGGTCGTGGTGCCGCAGATGTTTCGTTTAACACAAGAGAAAAGATTTTCTTTTGCTTTTCGCGCAGCAATCGAAGGTACGGCCTGGGCGATTATTCAAGCGGCGGCAAAAAACGCAGAGTATCAAGTACGCGCGGAGATTTTTGCAGAGTTTCTCGAACATCACGACTCGTCATCATGGTATCTCGCACAAAACGCGCTGATCGAGCTCCATGCGCAGTCGGTTCCTTTTCTTGCGGGGGAGCTGCGCGGGCCGGACGAGAAACTGCGGCGCGAGATTATTGATATCCTGCTGCGGATAGACGATCAAGGGAACGAAATAGGGCGGCATATTCTCCCGCTCTTGGATTCCAGCGAGGATGGGCTAAGGGCGAAAGTGGCGTCGCTGCTGAGCCGGCTGCCGGCGGTGTATGGTGAGGCTTTTCCGATAGTAGTGCGTCATCTTTCAGATCCGGGACCGGCGGTCAAGCAGGAATTTTGCCGGACTTTAGCAGTAATTCTGTCGTCCGCGCAGGCCGAACAGCTCCAAGTGTCGCCGGAGCTGCTGGAGATGCTTTTTAAGCACTTGAGCAGCAGTTCCGCAGAGCAGCGTGATATTGTTGAGCGCGGAATTCTCGTTTTGGCTAAGTCGCCGCCTGACGCTTTGGCAAAACTGCAGGTCCTGCAAAAATCTGAAGATTCTGATTTGCGCCGGCGTGCATTAAAGCTCATCGGTGCGCTCGGGTTTCAGGGAGATGCGGTTTTTAATTCTCTTGTTGAAGCATTGTATGATCCTTCGCTTCCGGTACGTCGTGAAGCGATCGCGGCGATGGGTAAGCAGACAGGCCGTGATGAACAAATAATTGCGGCCTTAATGCGTGTGCTGCGCAGTGTCTACAACAAGAACGATCCCGTGGCCATCGAACAGCTTATACTAGAGAGCGCGGTCATTGCGCAGAAATTGCGGCGCGGACCTGAACTTTCGCGCATGGTGCCGTATTTCATTGATGGTCTTGCCTTTCGCGGCGGTACTGGCAGCATCGAACAAAGCGGTGAACCTATGCCAGCTCCGTTGATGAACAGCGCGGTAACAGCCCTGATTCATATCGGAACCGATTCGCTGCCGCTCGCCACCAAAGCATTGCGTTCGAAAGATGCTCTTGTGCGCCGGCGTGCTATCGCAGTTATGTCCGAAATTGAGCCGTTGGATTCACGAAGAGCTGAAGCTGTAATTCAAATGCTAAAAGATCCGGAAGCAGAGGTCAGGGCAGAAGCGATTGATGCGCTGCCTGTCTTCGGACCGTTGATGATTCAGCCGGCTGAAGAAGCGCTGCAATGGAAGGAGCGGAAGGCCCGCCTCGGGGCTGCTGAGGTACTCGTTGCCTCGGGCCGGGATGCGCCGCTGATTCTTAATGTACTGCGCGAAGGCTATCGCTTGGCGCCGTGCAAGGAAAAGGTCGAGCTGATCAATAGATTCCGGCAAGTCGAGGAGTTTCACAGCGACGAAGAGCAACGGCAGGTTATAGATTGTCTGATTGGCGAAGAAGGCGACAGCAGCCGGTTCATTGCTGCACTGATCCAGTTGGCGCCGCTGCTGCCAAAAGCTGCCTCCGTGCTCGAAGAGGCGATGCGTGGCGCGGTACTGAGTTCTGCTGCCAAATTTCAATTGGCAAAGAACTTTGCTCTGTTAGGTATTAATGAGCATGTAGTTGTTGAGATACTGGTTGCCATGCTTCGCGAGGGGGACAAGTCGGTTCGCGCCCGGGCGGCACTCCTGCTGGGAAAGATGGGTAGTAAGGCGAATGCGGCAGTCCCGGCGCTGAAAGCTGTGTTTGAAGACCCAGGGCAAGAGATGCTCTTGCGGCAGAAAGCAGCCGTGGCGGTGACAAGAATTGATGCGGCGCAGATTGATTACAGCTCCTTTTTTTTGCAGGAATTGTCCGGGCTTCATTATCAGTGGGCACAGCATTCAGTCAGTCAGCTTGACGCAGCGCTTGCTGTGCCGTTAATTGTTCGTGCCTTAAAAGAATCGCCGCCCGAACGGCGGGCGTTGATTGTGCGCATCCTGAGTAATTTTGGTCAGGATGCGCAGTCTGCGGCAGCAGATGTTGCTATGTTACTTCGCGAGGAAGATCCAGCGCTTCATTTCGAGTCTTTAGTTGTAATGCTGCGTATCAGTCCAGCGGCGCCGGAAGTTGAGCCGGCGCTGCGCCGGGAATTGACTGGCAGGTTTGCTGAGCGGCTGTATCGTGAAAAGTTTCCTCCCGAAGCCGGAGATAATTTGCAGAAGATTATCGATCAACCTCAGAGTTTTGTGCAGTATCGCGCAGCACGGAGAATGTTAAAAAAATTAGCGGAACATAAAAATACTTAGAGCGTTCAAACTTAGCGTATGATTTTTGGAAGCAAGTATCGTCAAGGGGCAGAACGGAAACCTCCATTTCGGGCTGAAGTCTTGTCCAAGGATCTCTTGGCGGCGAGAGCTGCGGAGTTGGGTGAGTACTATTCACATGTGCAGAAGAGGGCACGCGGCGCTAAATTGCAGCGGCGGTTCCGCGATAATACCCGGATATTGCGTGAAGCGTATTTTTCCTTTGCTGATGCCGCGCGAAACAAGGAAGTTCTGACTGCGGGAGCGGAGTGGCTGCTTGACAATTATCACGTTATTGATGAACAGGTGCGGGATATCCGCCGTGATTTGCCTAAAGGTTACTACAAAGCGCTGCCTAAACTCACGGACAGCGAATGGCGCGGCTATCCCCGTGTTTATCGTCTCGTGTGTGATTTTTTGTCACACTCGGATTCAATCGTTGATACTGAATATCTGACGACGTTTGTTCAGGCTTACCAAACAAAGACCGTGCTGCTGATCGGTGAGATCTGGGCTGTCCCGATCATGCTACGCCTGGCATTGGTCGAAAACTTGCGCCGTCTCGCCGAAGAGAGTGTAGCGGTCGCAGAAAACAGGCGGACAGCGGAGCGAGTTTGCCAGGAGATCATCGATCCGGCGGGTAGCGCAGGTGCTGAAATGCTGATCCGTCTGGTAAATTATGCACAGTCAAATCCTGATGTCTTCGGGTATGGCGCGGCTTATATTATGCGGCGGCTGCGTGCTAAAGGCGGTCCCGCGACACTGACCTTGCAGTGGTTCGATCAGCAGCTTCGTGAGCGAGGTATCGATGCAAATGAAATTGCCCGTCAGGAGCAGCAGTCCCAGGCGGCAGATCAGATATCGGTCGGCAACTGCATCACGGCTTTAAAGACCATTGGCAATCTCAACTGGCGGGAATGGTTTGAGGGTGTCAGCCTCGTGCATGAACGGCTCCTGGCTGACCCGGCAAAAGTATATGCTCTATCGGATTTTGTAACGCGAGATCTTTATCGGCATCGGATTGAGCGATTTGCGCGCCGTTCGAAACGTACAGAAGTAGAAGTGGCGGAGGAGGTCGTCAAAATTGCGGCGGAAGCTGCGCAAAGTGAAAGCAGTTCCAATGAATCCGATCTTCGTTTACGGCACATTGGCTATTACCTCATAGACGATGGGTTTAGGGCGCTGGAGCAGTCGCTGGGTGTCAGCGCCACATTAAGGAATATTTTTCGTACATGGCTCAAGCGAAATATCTTCTTTATTTACAGCGGCTCGATTCTCAGTGTCGTGGTCGCTGGGCTTGTTGTCGCGTTGGCTTATGTCATGGCCTGCGGCGGAAGTTGGTTATGGATTTTCGCTGTCGTTTTATTCTTCGGCGTCCCCGTCAGTGAGTTTGCAATTAATTTTGTGCAGTGGCTGGTGACAAAATTTACCTCGCCGGTCCCGCTGCCTAAACTTGATTTTGAAGACGGGATAAGTGATTCGGCGCGTACCGCTGTAGTTGTGCAGACCATGTTCTCGGATATGGACACGGTGACGAGGACGATCGAGAACCTGGAAATCCGCGCCATCGGCAATATGGATCCTAACCTCGCATTTGGCGTTTTAGCGGATTTACCTGAGGCATCGTCCGAGGTTCTGCCCGGTGATACGGGTGTGATTAATCGTGCAAAGGAGCTAATTGCCGCGTTGAACGAAAGATACTGCCCAAACCGGCCGCCGCGCTTCTTCATGATGTGCCGCAAGCGGGTGTTTAATGATAAAGAAGGCAAATTTATGCCTTGGGAGCGCAAACGCGGCAAAATAATGGAGTTCAACCGGCTCTTGCGCGGGGAGACTAAGACGACCTTCAATGTAATAGCCGCAGATTTGGATTTTCTTCGCGGCTGCCGTTTTGTCATAACCTTGGATAACGATACTCAGCTTCCGCGAGGGGTCGCACAGAAGCTTGTTGGAACGGCCGCTCATCCGTTGAACCGGGCTGTGTTTAATCCCCAGACGGATACCGTGCTGAAAGGATACAGCATCATCCAGCCGCGAGTAGGCATCACTCTGCAGAGTGGAAGCGCGTCGCGATTTGCCGCAATTTTTTCCGGGCATGCTGGACTCGATCCTTATACGCGCACGGTTTCCGATGTTTACCAGGACTTGTTCAAAGAGGCCTCCTATATTGGCAAAGGTATCTACGATATTGATGCGTTTGAGCGCGCCTTGGGTAGCCGCTTCCCGGAAAACAGCCTGCTGAGTCATGATTTAATTGAGTGTCTTTTCGCTCGTTGTGGACTGGCGTCTGATGTCGAAGTCTTCGACGATTATCCGATGCGATATCACGCACAAGCTCGACGGCAGCACCGTTGGATGCGCGGGGATTGGCAGCTTCTTCCCTGGCTCCGGAAGTATATACCCAACGAACGGGGCGGCCTTTATCCGTCACCCATTGGCGATCTTGGCCGGTGGAAACTGCTGGACAATCTTCGCCGCAGTCTATTCCCGCCGATGTTTTTAGTTGCGTTGTTTGCGATCTGGTGGTTTGCGCCAGGCAGTCAATGGCTATGGCTTGCTGGATGGCTGGGAGTCGTCAGTTTTCCGCTGTTTGTACTTTGCTGGCGTTTGGTGTTTGACTTGCCATTCGGTTATTCGTTTTCATCGTTCTTCTTTTCTTTGTTCAGCGATGTAAAAAAACAGTTGCAGCTTTTACTGCTGCAGTTGGTCTTTTTGCCGCATCAGGCCTATGTTGCTATTGATGCGATTACTGTAACACTTTATCGTTTGTATTTTTCAAAGAAGCACTTGCTAGAGTGGGAGACCGCTCATGCCACGGAAAAACGGCTTGGCGGGAATCTTCGGGATTTTACGCAGCTGATGTGGCCTATTTACCCGCTGCTCTTTCTTTGCATGCTGCTCACATCCGTATTCTGCCAACCGGGCGCAGGCGTTATTGCTGGACTGTTTTTTGCAGTTTGGCTTTGTTCGCCGGTTGTGGCCTGGTGGATAAGCCGTCCTTTTCGCAAGCGCGCGCATATTTTATCCAGCGCAGAGCGAAGCTATTTGCGGCAAGTTGCCTTTTCAACTTGGAAATATTTCGACCAATATCTGAAACCTGAATACAACTATCTTATTCCGGACAACCTTCAGATAGTACCTCACCGGGTCGTTGCGGAACGTACTTCTCCAACCAACATCAGTTTGTCGGTGCTTGGCGTAATTTCTGCGTACGATTTGGGTTTTATTCCGCTGCGCGGCGTGATCAAGCGGCTAACAGGTACCTTTGCTTCTCTTTCAAGGTTAGAGCGATTCAAAGGGCATTTTCTCAATTGGTACAGCATCCGCGATTTGCGTTCTCTTTACCCGCGTTACATTTCAACTGTGGACAGCGGCAACCTTGTTGGTCATTTTATTGCGGTACAGCAAGTGCTCAGCGATTTTCCATACCTTCCGTTGATGGATGAGCGCCACGTACAGCACCTTTCTTACTTGCTCAGACACCTTGGAAATCTCCCGCCGGCTTCTTTCGCCGTTTTGGAGAGTCCGGCGCGCACTGTAACTAATCTAGCTGATCTGATTGCGGTGGTCCGCCATGTCTGTGAGTTGCGGGATGAACTGGTCGGAAACGGTGCGTCTGAAGAGCTGCGGCGGGTATTAGATGAATATGGCGAGTTGGGCCAGTTTCTCGAATGGACCAAACGCCTGCCCTTCGTCGCACAACTCGGAGAGCGTCAGCTTTTGCCTAAAAAGCTTAAAGACATTGATCGTATTCTGCGCGGCAGGACGCCGAGCTTATCGTTGCTCTTAAAGATAACCAACCGCTTATTTAAAATTGAGCAGGCATTGGATTCGTCAAAACTTACTGACGCGGAGCAAGAAGAATTCAATGCGTTTCTTGCGGAACTTAAGAGCGCCAATACCGCGCTGCGCGGGATGCTCACCGCGGTTGACGAGATAAGTGCGCAGATATCGGCAGTTGTGAAGGAAATGGATTTTAAGTTCCTTTGCGAGCCGCAGAAGAAATTGATGGTGATTGGATATAACGTCGACAAGGGACAAAAGGACAACAGTTACTACGACCTGCTTGCCTCAGAAGCGCGGCTGGCGCTTCTGGTGGCGGTGGCAAAGGGGGATATCCCACAGAGCTATTGGTTTATCCTCGATCGCTCACTCACGGAATCAGCGGGAGGCAAGGCGCTGCTCTCGTGGAGTGGGACGATGTTCGAGTATTTAATGCCGCTTTTAGTTACACGCGCATTTCCGCCGACGCTTCTTTCGGGAACTTATGAGGCGGTAGTTAAGGCTCAGCAGATATATGCCCGCCGCAGGGGCGTTCCCTGGGGTATATCAGAGTCGGCTTTCAGTGGAGTGGATTTCGAAAAGACTTATCAGTACCGGGCGTTTGGTGTTCCCGGTTTAGGTCTTAAGCGGGGATTGGCCGAGGATCTTGTTATCTCCCCTTATTCGACAATGCTTGCTTTAGCTGTGAACGCAAGGGCAGCGCTTGCTAATCTTAGGCGACTGGAGCAGGACGGGTTGCGAGGGGAGTTCGGCTTTTATGAGGCGGTTGACTATACCGCAGAACGTCTGGGCGCCGAGGAGAAGCGTCATATAATCAAGTCTTTTCTCGCTCATCATCAAGGCATGAGTTTGGTTTCAATCAATAATCTATTGAATCACGAAATATTTCAGGAACGCTTCCACTCAAACCCCGCCATCAGGGCTTGCGAACTGCTGCTGCAGGAACGGTTCCCGACGCGGATTCCGGTATTGCTGCCGCATCGCGCGGAAGTCATGTCGCTGGGTGCGGGGGAAGGTGAAAGCAAAGCCGAGCCAACCGAACATTTTCGCACACCTCACACCCCGTATCCGCGCACGCGGCTGCTTTCCAACGGGAGATATTCCGTTGTTGTTGATAATGGGGGCGCGTCAATGAGTTTTTTCGAGAGCGACCTCGCGATTACTCGCTGGAGGGAAGACAGCCTGGTCAATAATTACGGCACGCATATTTATATTCGCGATCTTTATTCACGAGCGTATTGGTCGGCGGCATATCAACCGGTGTGTACAATGCCCGATCGTTACGAAGCGATCTTTGGTCCGGATAAAGTGGAATTCCGGAGACGCGACCGTTACCTGGCAAGTCAAACGGAAGTTTGCGTTTCTCCGGAAGACAATGTTGAGATTCGCCGGGTGACATTGAGCAACTTGTCGAATCGGCACTACGAGTTGGACATCACAAGTTACGGCGAAGTTGCTTTGGCTCCGTTTAAGGCTGATTTGGCGCATCCGGCCTTCTTGAAGCTGTTTATCTGCAGTGAATATATCGAAGAATTCGATGCGTTGGTATTCTCACGGCGTCCACGAGGTGAGCATGACCGTCCGATGTGGATGATGCATATGTTAACGCAACCGGTCTCGTTCGGACCCGTGCAATTCGAGACCGCGCGGCGGCGGTTTATCGGACGCGGCGGCAGTTTGCGTGCACCTTATGTTTTGCAGTCTATGGCGCCGCTGCCGCGTTCTATCGGTCATGTATTGGATCCGGTTTTTTCGCTGCGAGCCAAGGTCGAGGTCAATCAAGGGGAATCACAAACGCTTAGTTACATAACAGGTTTTGCCTCCAGCCGGGATGAACTTCTCGCTCTAATCAGGAAATACCGGGAGGTGCATCATATCTCCCGCGCTTTCGAGTTGGCCTGGAGTCATAGTGATGTCGAGCTTCGTCATCAGTTATTTTCCATTTCGCGGGTTCGTGATTTTCAAAAGCTTGCCAATGCCATTATTTACAACATTGATAAAGTGCGAGCTCCTGCGGAGGTGCTGAAGCGCAACCGGCTGGGACAGTCCGGCCTGTGGCGTTTCGGTATTTCAGGAGACGAACCAATTGTGCTTCTTGCGATTAACGATCCAGAGCAGCTAAAGCTCGCCGAGGAAATGCTGCTTGCCCATGAGTATCTGCGTTTGCGCGGATTGCGCTTCGATCTCGTGATCCTTAACGAGTACCCGGGCGGTTATATGCAGGATTTGCAGCAAGAGCTGGATTTTATGATTAAGAGCGGATTCTCGCAGCAGTACGCGGAGAGACGCGGCGGGGTATTTCTGCGATCGTTAACACAGCTATCCGTCGACGAGGCAACGCTTCTTTATTCCGTCGCAAGAGTTGTTATTCATGGAAATAGGGGGGCTCTGGCGGCCCAGCTTGATTTTGGGGCAGATGAAGGCCTTGCCGTCAGCAGGAAGCGAGGTGCGGTGATTCGCAAGGATGAGTATGGTTTCCGTCCTTCGCAAGAGACGCTGGAATTCAGCAACGGTATCGGTGGGTTTGCTGATGACGGCAAAACTTATTCGATGATTGTTCGTCATGATGCATTGCCTCCGGCGCCGTGGAGCAACGTGGTGGCAAATAAGAACTTTGGTTTCTTGGTTACTGAATCCGGAGGCGGGTTCACATGGTCGGGCAACAGCCGGGAGAACCGATTATCGCCATGGTCAAACGATCCTGTGCGCGACCCGCACGGGGAGATTATATATATTCGAGATCAAGAAACTGGACATTACTGGTGTCCGACGCCGCGTCCGGTAAAGATTGATCAACCGGTGCGTGTCAAGCATGGGTATGGCTTCAGTGAGTTCTCGACACAAGTCAGCCAGATTTTTAGCCAGCTGGTCATGACTGCTGCCGTTGAGGAAAAGGTCAAGTGGTGGCATCTGGAGTTGGTCAACGGGGATTTCCGCGAGCGGATGCTCGAAGTGTTCTTGTACTTTGAATGCGTGCTGGGCGTAAGCAGGGATGAGACGATGCGGCACCTGCAAACGGGTTACGACGATCAGCATCACATGCTCTATGTTGCCAATCCGTATAATGCTGATTTTCCGGAGCAAGTAGTATTTTTTGGATCGAGTCACAGTATCTCGTCGTATACAACCCGGCGTTCGGAATTTATCGGCCGGCATCACGATGTGTCAAATCCATATGCGCTGGAAGAAGGAAGTGTCGCGCCGGCCCTGGGGGGGCTCTTTAGCGGCAAGAAGGTTCCGGTGAATCTGAAGGGAACCACCGGAGTTGGCTTCGATCCATGTTGTGTGTTGAAAGTACAGGTCAATCTTGAGCCGGGACAGAAGCAGCAAGTTCTTTTTTATACGGCAGCAGCGGATAATATGCAGCAGGCACAGACCTTGGCAGTCAAGCATCGATCGCTTAGGTCATGGTCGGCTGGTTATGAGCAGACGCGGCGCTATTGGGAGGGATTGACATCCCAGGTGCAGGTAAGAACGCCGGACCGCAAGTTTGATATCTTGGTTAACGGCTGGCTTTTGTATCAAACAGTATCGTGCCGGCTCAACGGACGAAGCGGCTTTTATCAGTCCAGCGGCGCGATTGGTTTTAGAGATCAACTCCAGGACAGTCTGGCGCTGATTGCCTTGCGTCCGGAAGAAGTCAAAAGGCAAATCTTGCTTCATGCGAGCAGGCAGTTCGTGGAGGGGGATGTGCAGCATTGGTGGCATCCGCCTTCAGGACGCGGAATCCGGACAAAGATTTCAGACAATTACTTGTGGCTTCCGTTTGCGGTCTCCGAGTATCTTCGCACGACGGGCGACGAGAGTATCCTTGATGAATATGTTCCATTTATTGAGGGGCCGGTTCTGGAAGAGAAGGTAATGGAATCTTACGATACGCCCAAACTCTCGGCGCGGCGTGGTTCCTTGTATGAACATTGTTTGATTGCGTTGGAGCGAGCGCTTATTGTTGGTCCTCGCGGGCTGCCGCTGATTGGCGGAGGAGATTGGAATGATGGATTCAATTTAGTTGGTGCTGGCGGCCAAGGAGAATCTGTATGGCTTGGCTGGTTTGTGGGCTTACTGCTGGAGCGTTTTGCCGGAGTTGTGGAGAAAAGAACGGAGCTGGAGCGTGCTGAGCGTTACCGCCGCGCCGCAAATGACATTGTTCGGGCAATTGAAACAACATGCTGGGATGGGGAATGGTACCGGCGGGCATATTTTGATGACGGCATCCCCTTGGGAAGCAGCCAGTGCCAGGAATGCCAGATCGATTCGCTGGCGCAGTCATGGAGTATCATTTCCGGCCTGGGGCTGAAAGAGCGGCAGGTTCAGGCGATGGAAAGCGTTTTTCAATCACTGGTTAAGAAGGACAATAACTTGATTATGCTCCTCACACCGCCTTTTGAGAACAGCGTGCCGAGCCCAGGGTATATTCAAGCTTATCCCAAAGGCATACGCGAGAATGGCGGTCAATACACACATGCGGCGGTTTGGGTTGTGCTTGCGGCGGCAATGCAGGGGGAGGGGGGAAGGGCGCTTGAGCTTTTTCAGATGCTTAATCCGATTACGCACGCATCGAGTGCTGACGGAGTGGCAAAGTATCGGGCGGAACCTTATGTGACATGCGGCGATGTTTATTCTCATGTCCCGCATGCAGGCCGCGGAGGCTGGAGCTGGTATACTGGCTCCAGCGGCTGGTTGTACCGGACCGCTGTTGAGCATATTGCCGGACTGAAGCTTCAGCAGGGAGCGCTTACCGTGTCGCCGTGTGTCCCTGGAACTTGGAAAGAGTTCTATATTGAATATCGTCAGGGGAGCTGCGTGTATCGTATTAAGGTGATAAATCCCGACAGCGTCCAGAGTGGTGTAAAGAGCATTGAGGTCGACGGCAAGTTGATGCTGGATAAAATGATTCCACTCTCTCGCGAAGGGGAGTCGCGAACGATTGAGGTCTTGGTGACGATGGGCTAGATGTCAAATAAGCGAATAAATCTGCCGCAGCCGGAATTCGCCCTGAAAGTCGTTGAATGGCACATGCTTTTCGCATCACGCGGGTGAAAGCTTTAGTCGCGCATGGGCGGTGGAGAGTTTGACGCTGCCGGGCGCTAGATGCGCGCCGCCGCCCGCCACAGAACTCGGCTTGCAGGAACCGGAGAGGCTTCACTGCACAAGACAGCACGGCAATCCGCTGGCCCGCACCACCCCCGCCCCGGCGCATAAGGTTAAGCCTTCAGCGCCCGGCAGCGTCAAACTCTCCACCGGCGTCTAACCGGAGCAGGCACGCTGCTGCCTCTCTTGATTGTCCTTAATATGTATGAATACCTGGATGTTCTGCGCTGCTTGAGGTACGGGAAAGAGTGCAAACGCGTCCAAGCCGCCCTTTCGCCGCAGCACGTCTTTCGGAACAGATCAAAAACCCGGCACAACCCTTTGCCAACCGCAGCGCGTCGCCCGCATTGATTCATCGCCATTGGTCTGGACTACTGGGCGGGCGACAGCGAAGGAAGGCAAAGGGTTGTGCCGGGTAAAAA
>JAKPSH010000084.1 GCA_029555385.1 Pseudomonadota bacterium | reverse complement strand
GGCGCGCCTTCAGCGCCCGGCAGCGTCATTCTCTCCACCGCCCATGCGCGACTTCAGCTTTCACCCAGGCGAAGCCACAAATCTGCGCCATCCAACGACTTTCAGGGGAAATTCCGCCTGCGGCAGACTTATTCGCTTATTCGAGGGCTAATATTACTCCGTTAGGGTTGTGGATTTGAGGCGATTTTCGCTAAACGGGAATCGTGAGCCCTCGGCCTGAGCCATAGTGCCATAGAGCACAGAGGCGGTACTGCTCGGGCCGAAGGCAGCGGAGCGATATCCCGTTTAGCGAAAATCGGCCAAAGACGCAGGCCTAAGGGAGTAATGCTAAGCTAAGGCTTTGCTTCCAACTCCAGCACCTTAAAAAGCGGCGCAGGCTTTGCAAAAGGCTTACCAGGCGCAAGCTCGCTCGGCTTAAAGCGATCGATGCCAGCTTTCTCCGAAACAGCCGGCTGATAAATCAAAACTTCGGAGACTTCCCCGTTTTCCGGCCTTTCGATAATGCACTGGGTCCCGAACAACGGCTCTTCTGTGCCAAGCATCTGATTTATTTTCTCACACGTGTGCGGCAGCACAGGGGCGAGCAGTATTTTTAGCGAATCAATCGCCCTCATCGCGACAAAGATTGCCGTTCCAGCCTGCGCAGGGTCCCGCTTAAAAACAGTCCAGGGCGCTTTTTCATCCAAATAGCGGTTCACCTCCCGCGCAAGCGCCATCGAATCACGCAGCGCATCACGCAGACGCACCGTTTCGTACGCTTGCGCCACAACCGGGAAAGCCGCCTCAATCTTGCTCAACAGATCCCGATCCCGACCATCCAGCTCCTGCGGCTCAGGAACCTTCGCGCCGTAGCGCGGATACGCAAATCCGAATACGCGGTTAACCAGATTGCCCCACGCCGCAACCAGCTCGCCGTTATTTCGCGTAACGAACTCATCCCAATAAAAGTTCGAATCTTTGGTCTCCGGCAGTATAGATGTCACGTAGTAGCGCACGGCATCGGCATCGTATTCCTTGAGCATGTCAAGCAGCCAAACGGCCAGACCGCGGCTCGTGGAAAGCTTCTCGCCGCTGATGTTGAGGAACTGGTTCGCCGGCACATCATAGGGCAAGTTCAGTTCGGCATCATACGCCATCAGCTCAATGGGCCAGATTACAGAATGAAACGGGATATTGTCTTTGCCGATGAAATAATAGGAGCGCGCCCGAGGATTCTTCCACCAGCGTTTCCAAGCCTCCGCATCGCCGCTGTGCACTGCCCACTCCTTGGACACGCTGAAGTAGCCGATCACGGCATCAAACCAGACATAGATTACCTTGGACTCCCAGCCTGGTTCCGGCACGGGAACGCCCCAGTCGATATCCCTGGTAATCGGGCGGCCGCGGAGCCCTTCGTCAATCATCGAACGGGTAAAATTCTGCACATGCGTCCGCCAGTAGTCTTTATCCGCGATGTACTGCAAAAGTTTTGCGGAGTAATTGCCCAATTCAAAAAAGTAATGATCCGTATCTTTCAGTGCCGGAACCGTATTAGAAATCAACGAAATGGGATTAATCAGTTCGGTAGCGCCAAAAGTCTTGCCGCAATTCTCACATTGGTCGCCGCGTGCACGCTGATAACTGCACAAGGGACACGTGCCGCCGACATAACGGTCCGGTAAAAACATGTGCGCTGCTTCATCGTAAAACTGTTTTTGCGTGGCAATTGTTAAGTCACCCTTGCCGCGCAAGGTACGGAAGAAATCCTGAGTCGTCGCGATATGATTCGGCGTATGCGTGTGCGAGAACAAGTCAAACGTTATACCGAGCGCCTGGAACGATTCGAGAAACCGGCGATGGTAACGCCGCACGATGTCAATCGGCGCCGCATTCTCATCTTTGGCCTTGAGCGTTATGGGTGTCCCGTGCGCATCCGAGCCGGAACCCATAAGCACGGAGTTGCCGCGAAGGCGGTGATAGCGCGCAAATATATCGGCCGGCAGATACGCGCCTGCAATATGCCCCAAGTGCAGGTCTCCGTTAGCATAGGGCCAAGCAACAAACACACCAATTTCTGTAGCCAATGTTCGCTCCTTTTTGAAATACTTAGACTTTACGGGCCAGAATACCTATAAAATACGCCAGCAATCAAGCAAAACCACCGGACGATTCAGTGCTAGATTATTAATATTCGCTTTGCTAATAAGCATTGAATTGCAACACAATGCGCAAATTTGTGGGGAAATACAAACATGGAACAAGAGCCGCCAAAACCTGAAAGTTCGCCGCCAGTGCCAACCTGTGCGCCTGAGCCTCCGGTAAACACGATCACCTTCGATGACTTCAAAAAAATCGATTTGCGGGTCGCGCAAATTCTGGAGGCGGCGCCAGTGGAAAAAGCCGATAAACTGCTCCGGCTTCAAATAACGCTCGGTGACAGGTTAGGGACAAGACAAATTGTCGCCGGGATTGCCCAATACTATAAACCTGAAGAACTGATCGGGCGGAAAATTGTCGTAGTGACCAATCTCCAGCCGCGCAAACTCCGCGGCCTGATGAGTGAGGCGATGCTCCTTGCGGCAGTTGATGAAACAAGCGGAATGCTTGAGCTTGTCTCGCCGGGGAATATGCTTCCTCCCGGAGCTTCGGTACAGTAACCGGCGCGCGGCGGCAGATGGAGCTAATTGACACGCACTGTCACCTGACGGCGCTGAAACACGTATCCCCGCGGGACGCGCTAAAAAGCGCCGCAGCAAGCTTTGTAACGCGCGTCATTTGCGTGGGTTCAGTGGAAGACACCCGCTCGGCGTTTGCTGCGCTTGAACTGGTGCAGCAGTTTGCAAACGTGTGGGCCTCCGTCGGTATTCATCCGCACGATGCCGGCTCATTTACTTCCGTGGAAAAACTGGAAGAACTCGCGGCACACCCGCGCGTTGTGGCCATCGGCGAAACCGGGCTGGACTATTATCGGGACTGGTCGCCGCGGGAGAATCAGAAGCTCCTCTTTATCAACACTATCGCCCTGGCCAAGGCCTGCGGCAAACCGCTGATTATCCACTGCCGGGATGCGCTGGAAGAAACAATTGCCTTGCTGATTGCGCATAAAGCCGGAGAAATCGGCGGAGTCTTTCACTGCTATGCCGGAAATGCGCAATTCGCCGAACGTCTCCGCGGCATTAATTTTCTCGTCTCCTTCCCGGGCAGCCTCACCTTCCGCAACGCCCATACCGTACGCGAAGCTGCTGCAGCGATTCCGCTCGACCAAATTATGCTGGAGACCGACTGCCCCTACATGGCGCCTGAACCGTTTCGCGGCAAGCCCAGCGAGCCCGCGCACGTGCTCAACATTGCCCAAAAGCTGGCTGAACTTCGCGGCACAACGCTCGATGATGTTGCCGCTCAAACAACGGCAAACGCCGTATCGCTGTTCCG
>JAKPSH010000083.1 GCA_029555385.1 Pseudomonadota bacterium | reverse complement strand
GGCGCGCCTTCAGCGCCCGGCAGCGTCATTCTCTCCACCGCCCATGCGCGACTTCAGCTTTCACCCAGGCGAAGCCACAAATCTGCGCCATCCAACGACTTTCAGGGGAAATTCCGCCTGCGGCAGACTTATTCGCTTATTTCAGGGAGCGCGTCCTGCACGCTCCTCATACGGGTGGAGCGAGGATTGGAGGCCAGAATGGGGAAACCTGATGCTTCGCCTCGGTTTACTTAGTGCATGATTTGGGCTATGCGGCTTAGTGAAACCGCATCCGCAATTATTCTTTTGAGGGAGAAAGACTGCCATGACGCGAAAAAGTTGCGCTAATCAAGCAATCGTCCTCTGCTTCAGTCTATTTATTCTTTGTTCATGCAGCAAAGCCTACTATAAGGCAATGGAGAGCCTGGGTTATCCCAAACGCGATTTGATGATTAGCCGGGTGAAGGATGCCAAGAAGACGCAGCAGGATGCAAAGGAACAGTTTCGCAGCGCTCTTGAGCGTTTTAAGAGCGTGGTGAAAATGCCCGGCGGCAGGCTCGAAGCGAAATATGAGCAGCTTAACTCGGAGCTGGAGCGCAGTGAGTCTAAGGCAAAAGAAGTTAAACAGCGTATCGCTGCTGTAGAAGATGTGTCTGAGGCGTTATTTTCTGAATGGCGTTCGGAGTTGAAAGAATACAAGAATCAGGATTACCGGAGGATCAGCGAACGTAAACTGGAGGATACCCGGCGGCGTTATGAGCAGTTGATTCGTGCTATGAAAAATGCGGAGTCAAGAATCGAGCCGGTGCTGCAGCCAATGCGCGATAATGTTCTATTTCTCAAGCACAATCTTAATGCCGAAGCATTATCATCGCTGGGAGGTGAGTTGCGGTCGGTGGAGAGCAACGTTGATTACCTGATTGCTGATCTCGAACGATCCATTGCCGAATCGGACCAGTTCATTCGGGAAATCGGCAAGGAACCATAAGCAGAAGTGCTGATGTAATCAACGGCGCTTATACAAGTACAGCCTGCGCTGAGTGTCGGCAATTGGATCGCTAACAATCAGCTCAAATCGCTCCAACATTGTCCTTTCAAATGTTGTTTGATGGTAACCGGTGAAAATGTCTTTTCTTGATGCGAGCAGACGCTGAACCTGAGAGTCTTCTTTCGGAATGAACTCGATTATTAAGAAACGGCAGAGTGAAGCAAGAAACGAAGCTATATCATTCAGCGGCACGTTATTGCCAATAGCAAGGTGATGGATCAGCGCCAAACACAAGGCTAATTCAGCGGGCCCGCGCTCGATAAGCGATTTCCGTTCTCCGTTTTGCCAGCCCAGTGGAGCTGTGGGGTTTGTTAAATCGGCCACAAGCGGGAGTATTGAATAATCCTTTTGCTTCCGGCAAGCAAGATAAAGCTCTTCAACGCATGTGCGATCTGCCTCAAGCGAAACCGTAAATAGTCCCGCCGCGGCGGTCTGGCGGCTGAAGCGGCCGGTATTTGCGCCGAGATCCCAAACGCATCCAGCCGGCTTGATCATATCTAAGTATGTGCCTACCAGCCGCTCTTTATGGGCTAGACCTTCGGCGGAATAATTGGTTTCACTATAGTAACTCTGCCAGACGCTTTCTCGGCGCGGGGAAGGCAGCTTGGAGATAGTGCTCTGCAAGTTATCAAGTAAGGCGTAAACGGAGTTCTTAGCCATACTTTTTGTTTCGAGGACAACTGCCGGCGCGCGCTCATGATGTTTTTGAAATCTACGATGCAGATGGATATGCGCTAATAGACCGGGAGAAACCAGACTGCGCAGCGGCAAAAGCCGGGCGCCAAAATCAAGGGGAATGCCGTCGAGAAACAAAGAAAGAAAGCTGCCGCAGCGCACATCAACATAACTCATCAAAGCAAGCGGCATGAGAAAGTGCCCGCAGAATTGACGGTAAGCTATCCAGGGACGGCCTTCGGCATAGCATTCGAATGAAAGTGTGTCGATAAGAATTGGAAAATTGCGGTGGAATTGGATATTGAACGCTGAAGCATCTTTGAGCGACATGCTGAAGTCAAGCGCCAGCTTCTGTATTTCCAGTGTCAAGAGAGCTGCATCCTTTAATTGGGAAAAGCACCACTCGTACGGATAGCTGACAAATTCGACTGGTCGAGGTTTGAGCACTTTGTAAGCTCTAGGGGAGAGCTGATTAATTAGCGATACTTCATCATGATCGATGAGTAGTCCTTTCGCGGCAAGTGTCTGATAAAGTCCAGACGCAATGAGCATATCGTAATCTTCGCGTCCGCATTGATTAACTTGCCGGTAAAGCTCGGTGCCTTTGCGGTAGACGCACCCGCAAGGATCCTTAAATGAAGCAGAATCAACGCGCAGTTCAGTCATTGCCGCTTGCTGTCATTGTGCCGTTGTTTTGAGTCGTCTTTCCCGGCATTTGGTTTGTTTTTAAAGACGGCAAACAATCTGGTCCAAAATCTTTTTAATGCAAAAATTGCACCCAGAATTGAGGCGATCAAAAGCTGGACAAGCAGACTGCCGGTTCCCGGGTCGATATACGCCAGCGCCGGAGCCGGACAGGCAAGAAGAACAAATCCAAGCGGAATTAAAAAAGCAACAGAGGCCTTAACTCGTTTCATACTGTGTGCTCAATATACGCTTGCGGCTTTATCGATCGCAAGACCGGTTAGGCAGCTTTGCTCTAATTGTATTTCTTGAAAACCAAAAGGATCGTCAAGATCTGAGAAAAAGTGGCGGTTTGGCAGAATATCCAATTCGGTTTTGAAGTATGTATTGAGAATGAAGCGGAAGATGTTTACCGCCGATATGTCGTGAGGCAAGGGCTCGGTCCATCCGGGCAAATGCAGGGCGGTAAGGTTAGCAAATCGAATTTGCCGGGCCAGGCAGGAACCGGCGGCGCGTTCTTCCGGTCCGTGATCTGACTGCAAAATAATAATTGGTGGTTTTGCGGATGCGCTGAGAATATGCACCACGATGGATTCAATCTGGCGGTTCACAAACATCAACTGCTCAACGTAACTTTTCTTATCCTGCCAAAGATTCTTTTCAAATTCGAACTGATTGAGCAGAGTAGCGTGACGGCGGATATTCCCGGCACTGTCAAACAAATATGGATGATGCGGCAGCAAGATGTGGGCCAAAACAAACTTAGGACCTTTTTGCTGCGCGGTCTCGCGCAGTGCCTGGAAAGAGCGCAGATGAGTTTGCGCAAGATCGTCAATAAAAAGCCATTCAAAGATGCCGAACCAGCTTGATTGCAGCAGCGCGCGATAATATTCATTGTTCAGCCAATCGTTGCGGCCGAGAACTTGATCGGCATAACTGTTCTGCGCTGTCGCCAGCCAAGTAGATGAGATATGAAGGTAACGGTATCCCAGCTTTCTCAGCATTCGGCTCGTCCGGCTGTCCTGAATCATTTGTGCCGCAGCGGAAGGATTGATGGGTGTTTGGGCAGAAGTTTCAAGAAAGCTGAAATTTAGCGACGAAGCCAGGGAGAGGATCGTCCACCAATAGTTCGCGCTGCTTTTTTCTGCGACAAAGAAGCCGTGCCGCTGTAGAAAGCCCGTAAAGGCGCGGTTATCCATGTCGAAGTAGTCGCGCAGCACGTCTTGGCGCGCATAGCCATCGAGAATGACGTAATAAACATCAGGTCTGTCATCCAGCTCTGTGCTGGCTGCGTCATGCGGCAAGTAAGCAATATTGTCTTCGAACGCTGTGTTGTCTTTCTGATGCTGAAGAAGTCCGAAGAGCGCAAATAGAAGGAGTGTTCCGGAGGCAATGTTCAAAGCCATGTTGGCCGTGCCTAGACGCTTGGTGCTGGACATTGTGAAGCGCCAGATGGAAAAAGGGAGTAAAATGAAAAACACGCTAAGGGCAGCTTGCAGAAACAGCTTATCATCAATGACTTGCTGAGGATTAATTGTTCGATCGAGCACAACCCGGTAGAGTGCGCCATGCACGTGGCCAAAAAGGGTTAAAACAAGAATAAGGTAAGAAGAGGCAATGGCGCTCGCTACGGTGTTCTTCAGCCAGCAATGGGCAAGGATCCAGATAATTCCAGCCGCCGCCGCTACCGTCGCAAGCGCCATGATCAAATCGGCGCTGCAAACGAACTGCGCATTCCTCTGGTAGAGGAAAAGGCAAGGATAAACGGCGAATAAAAAAGGATGAAAAACTATACGGTTAATCTTCGTCTTCTTCTTCCTCTTCAGCGGCCGGATCTTTGTGTTTGCGCGCAATAGTTTTACGCACGGCAATGCGCCCGGACCGGACAAATTCCGTGATGCCAAAAGGTTCGAGCAGCAGATAAAGGGAGTTTATTTCGTCCTCGGTTCCGGTTTTTTCAATCAATAAGTCATGGTCCGTAACGTACGCAACATGTGCGCCATAACGATGCGCATGTTCCTCAACCTCTACGCGCCGCTGTGCAGTGCCGGTTGCGACACGGACAAATGCGATTTCTTTGTAAATAAGCTGACGGTTTTCGCTGACAAAAACCTCAACGACTTCAATTACACGATCGATCTGCTTGACAACTTTATTGATTAGGTGCGGGTCTGTCTTTACCACGATGGTAAAACGAGAAATTCCCTTCTTTTCCGTTTCGGATACGGTGAGACTTTCAATGTTCACTTTACGCCGGGTAAGCAGAGTATTAATACGGTGCAGGACTCCCGGGCTATTCTCGGTGAATGCAGTTATTGTGTATTTGCGGACCACTTGTTCTTTACTCCAGTCTTATGTCGCTGACCGACGCGCCGGCCGGAACCATTGGGAAAACGTTCTCCTCGCGTTCGCATACAATGTCCAAAAGGTATGGTCCACTGCTTTTCAACATGCGCTCAATGGCGGGCTCGAGTTGGTCGCGATGCTCGACCCGTTCGGCGGGGATGCCGAATCCCTCGGTGATCTTCACGAAGTCAGGGTTAACCAATGTTGTAAACGAATAACGGCGCTCGAAGAACATTTCCTGCCACTGCCGGACCATGCCGAGAAAGTGGTTTTCCATAATCATTACTTTTACGGGCAGCTTTTCCTGGGCGATTGTTCCCAGCTCCTGCAATGTCATTTGAAACGAGCCGTCGCCGAGAATGGCTACGACTTCCCGGTTTGGCGCTCCGACCTTGGCGCCCATCGCTGCCGGCAGACCGAAGCCCATGGTCCCTAAACCGCCGGAACTTACCCAGCTATTGGGACGGTTAAACTGATAGTAACGCGCAGCAATCATTTGATGTTGCCCAACGTCGGAAACAACGATTGCTTCACCTCGCGTTTGTTCGCTCAGGCGGTAAACCGCCTCGGCCATCCTTACTTTGCCATTTTCCGGATGGCGTTCTTTGGAGACAATCTTCTCGTATTCAATCTGATTTAGGCGCTGAAATTCGCCGAGCCACTCCGTATGTTTAGCCGTTTTTACATGAGGCAGAAGAGCAAGCAGAGCATCTTTCGCATCAGCAACGAGCGCGACGTCAATCACTACGTTCTTATTGACTTCAGCATGATCGATGTCGATATGGATCTTTTTTGCATTTTTTGCGTACGCGCGCAGATCCCCGGTAACACGATCGTCGAACCGCATACCGATTGCGATAATCAAGTCTGCTTCATTGGTCAGCACGTTCGGGCCATAGTTGCCGTGCATGCCGAGCATGCCGACATACTGAGCATGGTTGTGCGAAACGGCGGAAAGTCCCAGCAAAGTAAGCGCAATCGGAATATCGGCAACTTGCGCGAGCTGCATCAACTGCTCCTGAGCATTGGCGACGAGCACACCGTGCCCCGCAAGAATCAACGGCTTCTTCGAAGTGTTGATTAATGCCGCAGCTTTTTCAATACTCTCTTCATCCGGCTCGGGCCGCGGATTAAAATTAGGCAACGAGTTAATTTTTATTGATTCGTATTCAAGCTCTTCGACCTGCGCATTCTTGGTGATGTCGAGCAGTACGGGGCCGGGCCGCCCGTATTGTGCAATAAAAAACGCCTTTTGAATGATATATGGAATTTCATCGGCGTCGGTTATTTGGTAGTTCCATTTTGTGATCGGCATCGTTATGCCGATGATATCCGTTTCTTGGAAGGCGTCTGTGCCGAGCAGATCCTTAAAGACTTGTCCGGTAATGCAGACTACCGGAACTGAATCAAGCATGGCATCAGCAATGCCTGTGACCAAGTTTGTTGCTCCAGGACCGGAAGTGGCGACACATACCCCGGCTTTTCCGGTCACGCGGGCATACCCTTCGGCAGCGTGCGCGGCACCTTGTTCATGACGTACTAAGATATGCCGGATGCGGGAACCCATATCAAAAAGGGCGTCATACGCCGGCATAATTGCACCGCCAGGATAGCCGAACACCGTATCCACCCCTGCGTTAATTAACGAAAGCCAAATGGCTTCTGAACCTGTGATCTTCATTATTTCCGATTGATATACCAAGAAAATAAAACTACCGAGCTTTTCAAGTTACATTCAAACTATAAACAGTGCAACATTGGCATTTGCCGGTGTATTCTTGAAGGGCCTGTCCCAGCGCAACTCTGGAGCACGACGGGTCCTTAATTCGGGCACGAATCATTTAAGAAGCGATGCCATTGTTAAGCCAACGACGCGAAGTTAATGCCCCGTCTGAAGACGATCTGTTTCTTTGTCTCTTTGTGACGGCAAGTGGCGGTGTCTAATCGTAAGCTCTTCTGTATCTCCTTTTTGAAGAACAGTTATTAATTTCATGCTCAGGTTCCGGGCAATTGCCGGTAAGCGAAGCCGGCAAGAAGATTTGACCGGAATTATACTTTGAGGTGAGGAGTTTCTTGCAATGATGGAAATTAAATCAAACTCTCTAATTGTTTTATTCGGCCGTGTTTTCTGGATGTTGATTGGTCCGGGTCTTATGCTTCTTTGTTTGTTTGAGATAGTCGATACTGATCGCAGCTGGTCTCCGTCAATGGCCAACGCGCTTTTTATCATATGTTTACTGCTTACCGCAGTCGCCCGTTGGATTGAATTTCGGGGCGGTGAGCCGCGCACGGCTGACGGTGAACCAGCCGCCCCGCAGGTGCTGCAGCGTTATATAAAAGGCCTTTTCCTATATGGAATATGTCTTTGGGCCGCAGCGAATCTTGCCGCAAGCTATGTATCCTTATAGTGAACAATTAGCTGACAGGTGTCATACTCCGGTATAAGCTGGAACCATTGGATATAATAGACTGGCGTCCCGTTGGAGATGGATTTTATGAACGGTCAAAAGCCGCTGTTTGTGTATGATGCCGCAAGAACAGCAGCATCCAGCTTGCTCTTCTATCTATCTGCGGTGATGCTTTGTGCTTGTGACGGCGGATTTGCCGATCGATCATTTGTTTTCGGCGCGAGCAGCGACAAGTCTTCTGTGGTAATCGGCGCTCAACCGACGGCATCGCCAACTCCCGCCCCTCAACGGGATATTTCCTCCGTGTCACCGATGCCGGGTCAGGTCAGCCGTCCCGCGGATGAACCTTGTGTTTCTCTTATCGCTGCTCCGGCGCGGGGGTTGTCATGTTTGCACTGTAATCAGCCTGAAGCAGGTGCGCAGCCGGATCTGATAGTTGATTTGCTCCGGCGTTCCTGTCTGAAGAATGTTGCCATTAATTATCTGGTGGATGGAACTTTTTCTTTTAATGAAGCGCTGCTGGCCCGGCATATTGAGGTGCTGACCGCCTTTGGACGCCGTTTGGTCGTCCAATTCTATCTGACAAATGGTGCGACGCAGCGAAACTGGCGCGATACGGCAGTGACAGCTTTTGGGGTTCAAATGCCGCCGGAAGATTTTCGCCGTCAAATTCTTTCCGACTTTTCACTGCAGGGCGAATACCAGCGGATAGTTGCTCGTTTGATTCCAATCATAAGTTATGCGCGCAGTCGCGGTGCTGAGGTGCTGCTTGTTCCTGGTTTAGAGGATAACTTAAGCAATGCGGCGTTCGCACTGCTCGTGCAGCTTGCCCGCGAAGCGCTCCCGGAAGGCATGAATGTTCATTTTGGGCGCAATCCTTGTTCCGGATGCTATGAAGGTAATGAAGATGGTGTGCCGGCAGGTGTTTTTCTGGAGCAACATACCGCAGGCGCAAATGTTTTTGTCAGCGGCGGTGTGGTAACTAATGACGGCACGGACTATATGCCGGAAATAGATGCGCAGTCTCTGGGAGATTTCGCGGTCACGCTGCGCAGTCTTGCGGCAGTGCGCGATCAAGCGGCACAGGCGCGAAACGTATTCATCCTGTGGAGCGCAGAACGTCAAGGACTGGTTCCTCAAGGCAGCAGTTTCATCTTTTTGCCGCCGGAAAGCCGGACTTATGAGGTGCCTGATTCTACCGAACAGCAGGATATTATACTTTTCCTGCGGGCTGGAGCTGCCGCCCAATAAAGTCACGCTCCGAGAATTTCCAAAAGCCGCCCAATTGTGGCCATGCCCTGTTTTATGCGGGAAATGCTGAAGCATTCGTTGGGTGCGTGCGCGTTGTCTTCGGGCAGCCCGTAGCCCAGATAAACTATTTCGGCTCCTGACGCTTCAGCCAGAGCTTCGGAAATAGGGATGGACCCGCCGGTAAGCACATACTTGCATGGTTTGCCGAATACTTCGGCGTATGCCTGCGCGGCTGCTTGTGTGGCCTTGCTGGATGTCCGTGTCCGGACAGGTTTGCCAATTCCGCCCTCCACAGTGACCTTGAGCGTTATGCCCGGCGGAGTCTGGCGGCGCAAAAAATCCGCCACCAGGCTGCCGATTTCTTGCGGACACTGATCCGGCACGAGCCGGCACGATACTTTTGCTATTGCCTGAGCCGGTATCACGGTCTTAAATCCCTCGCCGGCATATCCGCCGCTGATGCCGTTTATTTCCACGGTCGGCCTGATCCAAGCTGACTGCAGCGGTCCGAAGCCAATTTCTCCGCCCGTTGGTTTGGCCCCGAAGGCTTCAAAGTATTGATTTTCGTCAAAATCAAAGCAGAGTTCGTTTGCCTCGTCATAGCTGAGCGGTCGGACTCGATCGTAGAATCCGGGAACCGTGATGCGCCCGCTGGAGTCGCGCAGTTTAGCAAGAATCTCAACTAAGGCATGGTTGGGATTGTATACGGTTCCGCCATGTTCTCCAGAATGCAGGTCGATGCTCGACCCGGTTGCTTCAATAGTCAAAGTGATTATACCGCGGCAGCCAAGAGTCACTGCCGGCTCATCCGGGGAGCGAAGACCCGCATCTACGATATAAAGCGCATCTGCGCCGATATCGATTTTTTTCTGCTCAAGCGTGTCGTACATATGAGAGCTGCCGTATTCTTCTTCTCCTTCGATGAGCAGTTTGACGTTTACCGGCAGAGACGAATCACGCGCCAGCATCGCGGCGAGCGCCGAGAGCACAAAGAAGCATTGTCCTTTGTTGTCCGATGCGCCGCGTGCGAAAATATTGTCGCCAATCAGTGCTGGTTCGAAAGGCGGACTCTTCCAGAGGGCGAGCGGATCGACGGGCTGAACATCGTAATGATTATAAAGCAGTACCGTTGGTTTCGCCGGATCCGCGGGCGGATTGCCGGCTAAGATTAAAGGATGTCCGCCCGTTTCCCAAATCTTCGCCGCAAGGCCTAACTTTTCGATATAACGGCAAAGCCATGCGCAGCAAGCCCGCAAATGCCCAGCGCACGCCGGCTCCGCACTGATCGTTTCGAAGCGCAAAAACTCAAAATACTCGGAAAGCAGCCGGTCTTTATTGTCCTCAAAATAATTATAAAAATAGTCCCGCTTAGAAGTTGGTGCTGTCATTGTTCTCTTAAACAAAATGATGTCTTAGAAGATACTTGGCCAGACTATCAAGGGTCTCGGCGTTTTGACAAGCATTCGCCGAACTTCGTTACCGATCAATGATTTTTTCGGGCAAATCGCTGATGCGGTGCGCAATGTTTCCTATTCGGCGAAAGTATCCGGGTGCCGGGCGATCAACTGCTGCAATGCATCAGTATAGGCAGACGTCTTGAACCCCTCCAGACGCTCTATGAATTCCCGGCGGCCCACCCATTCTGTTTGATCGAATTCCGCTGCCTGATCCTTCTCAAGATTAATTCGAGCGGAGCTCTTGAGGCGTACAAGAAAGTAATGCTGTTCTTGGCCGCAAAAGTCATGCCGGTGAACGTGCAGCGGCCAATCATAGCGAATGGCCTGCGGCAGGGCATCAATAATCTCCACCTCATCTGTGCCAATCTCTTCCTTGAGTTCACGCAGAACCGCTTGTTCGAGGGACTCTCCTTCATCAACACCACCTTGCGGAAGCTGCCACGAATGGTATTGATCTGCGCGACGGCACGCAAGAATTTGACCCTTGTCGTTAAGGACGAATGCGGCGACATTTTTCCGGTAGCGCTGACACTGGTTCACGGGCTGTTCAATCCCGTTCATTTCGATCGGCCAGGTGCTGGCGCAGCATTTCGACTAAGCTGTCGAACGCAACGCTGTCAACCTGTTCCCCCGTCCGCATGTCTTTGATGCTGTATCGTCCGCATGCCAAGTCTTCTTTTCCGGCGATGACGATGCACCTGATATTCTTGCGATCAGCGTATTTAAGCTGTGCGCCCAATTTCGCTTCTTGGGCGTATGTTTCGACATGCAAGCCATGACCGCGCAGTCTTTGCGCTAACGCAATAGCTTGCGGCGCCGTTTCCGGGTCGGCAATCGCAACCAAGATTTCTGCGGTGGAAGAGCGTGCCGGGATACGCCCCAGTTCTTCTAATCCGGCAAGCAGGCGATCAAGACCTACCGACGCGCCAACGCCGGGAAGTTCTTGGCTGGTGTAGAGGCTGGCTAAATTGTCATAGCGCCCTCCGGAACACACAGAGCCAATTTCGGGCAGATCGATCAATGTTGTTTCAAAGACCGATCCGGTATAGTAATCGAGACCGCGGGCTATCGAAAGGTCGATGATGCAGCTTCCCGGCTCAACGCCGCTTTCCGCCAAGATGCTCAATATGCGTTCGAGCTGCGTAATTCCTTCAAGTCCAAGACGGCTGGATTCCAGCAGTTTTCTTAGTTCAGTGAAGAAGGGAACGCCGCCAGAGGCGCTTTGCGATAGATTCAGAAAGTCAAAGACTCTGGCTGTTTGCTCTGGTGAAAAGTGGGCTTCGCTCTTCAATTCTGTGCTAACAACGTCTTGGCCTAGTTTTTCAAGTTTGTCGATAGCACGCAGCACGGCGCAGCTTTTGTCCAAAGCGCCAAGACTTTCTAAGAACCCATTAAGCACACGCCGGTTGTTTAAACGAATCCGATGATTTACGCCCAGTTCGCGGAATGTTTGATGGATCACAAGAATAATTTCAGCATCGGCGAGCACCGATTTCGTTCCGATGATGTCAAAGTCGCACTGAATAAATTCACGGAATCGTCCGCGCTGCGGTTTTTCTGCACGCCATACCGGCGCAATATGATAACGTTTGAAAGGAGTTCCCAATTCGCCTATGTGCATTGCGGCAAAACGGGCCAAAGGGACGGTTAAATCAAAACGAAGGGCTACGTCGCGCTGACCGTTGTCGAGGAAGCGGTAAAGTTGCTTGTCTGTCTCAGCGGATCCTTTGCCGAGCAGTATATCGGCGTATTCCAATGCCGGCGTATCGATTGGGACAAAACCGAAAGACTGAAAGACCGTTTTAATACGATCAATCATCTCGCTTCTTGCTATCGTTGTTTGTGGAAGGTAATCCCGGAATCCCTTAAGGATGCGCGGTTCAATCGCAGGTTTGCCCACTGATGCCTCATCTAGAAAACTAACAGCTCATACACAGGTCTACATTTATATAAAGAGGTAATCCGTATATCAACCGGCTGATTTGCACGTGCTCCAAGCCTTTGTGCTTGCTAGAATAGAAATACAAACAGCGGCTCATCGGCTTGTTGGTTAAAGGGGCACTGGGTTGCTGGGTAATTTTAGGTGCGCGCCGCACCCGCTTCTGTCCGTGCTGAAGCTGCGGCGGCAGTGGTTGCGTTGACTCGTGGCCGCTTCGGCGTGGGCAGGCGCGCCGAAGGTTGGAGCGACTGAAAAAGTCTCATGGACGGGACTTTCTCAGCAACTTGCTAGGAGAGACACTTGAAACGACACATCTTTGTTCTTGATACTTCAGCAATTATTGCACTGGTCCAGGATATCACAACAATTCGTGACAGTAGCGCGCCTGGTTTTGCGTGCGTATTGGGCGACAACGATATTGTTATCCCTCGAGTAGTTTTGGATGAGCTTGCTGATTTACGCAAGGGCGGAGGAGAGAAGGGTCATGTTGCCTTGGAGGCAGCGAGGCAGATTGAAAATTATTCTCTTTCGGGCTGTCTCGTCAAAGGTGTGGAAACTGAAAAAGGCGGTCTGCTGCGCATCGCCCCGCGGCCATCTCCGGACAAGGTTATTTCCTGGGATCTGCGGGCTGATGTGGCTGATCATGAAATTCTCGCCACGGCTCTCGATATTGAAGCGAAGATCAAAGAGCGTCAGAGTGCGGAAAGTTTTAATCCCGGTCAGGTAGTTACGGTTGAGCAAGGTTTAAGCAACGGGAAATCAAATGTGACTTTAATTACGCAAGATCGAATTCTGCGGGTGCTTGCGCGAAGTATTTACAGCATCGCGGCTGAAGAATTGCAGTCAGTATGCGCCCCAGAGATAGAATACGAACAAGGGTATCACCGTATTGAGTTGAGCAGCGAGGAAATTGACCACATTCTTGCCTCCGGTACTTACGTCTCAAAATTTCAACCCGGAATAAATGAGTTCTTCCACCTCGTCGATCGCGAGAATCCCGATGTGCATTATTGCTATGGCATGTCACGCAAGCTTGGTTCATATGAGGTGACGCTGCTCGACCGGTCAAAAGTGGACTATTTGAAAGTTGCCGGCGAGGTAACGGGCCGCAATGTGCGGCAGAAGCTTTTTCTCTGGACATTGATGGGCTGCGGTGATGCTGACCCCATGTCGCCTAATGGTATTCGCTTGATCACGGTGTGCGGGCCCGCAGGCAGCGGTAAGTCTTTCTTAACAATTGCTGCGGCGTGGGAAAGGCTGGAGCGTGGACATTTCGAGCGGATTGTCATTACCCGCCCGATGGTAGATGTTGGCACCTCAATTGGCTACCTCCCCGGTACGTTAGATGAAAAGATTCGACCGTGGGGCGGAGCGATTGAAGACAACCTGCGGGCCATTGTTCAAGTGCCCGCGCCGGAAGACGGACGGCGCACCAAGCGCGCCATTAGTCAGGGTCAACGTCCGTTTGATGCAAAAGAGTGGCTGGAAATGGAGGACCGGCTGGAGTTGATTCCTTTGACCTATATCCGTGGGCGCACATTCCGGCGCTGTATCGTTATTCTTGAGGAGGCGCAGAACATCGAACGCGGTCCACTGAAAGTGCTGTTGACCCGTCTCGGGGAAGGAAGCATTGTGGTGATTGTCGGTGATATGAGCCAAATAGATAATCAGTTCCTCAGTGTGCGGAACAATGGTTTAGTTCATGCTATTAATGCCTTTCGCACCTGGCCGCAGGCTGTACATTTACAGCTTAAGGCGATAGTGCGAAGCGATCTCGCCGAAGCGGCCAGTCAGCGGCTCTAGCCCGAGAATAAGCGAATTAATCTGCCGCAGCCGGAATTTTCTCTGGAAGTCGCTGAATGGCGCATATTTGCGGCGTCGCCTGGGTGAACGCTGAAGGCGCGCCGCCGCCCGCATTGATTCGTCGCCATTGGTCTGGACCAGCAGGCGCCCGACAGCGAAGGGAGGCAAAGGGTTGTGCCGGGTAAAAAAGGTCACGCCTATAGCATCCGGCAGCATCGCTCTGGGCGCAGCCTCTGGACCACACACCAAGGAAAAATATATTCGCTCATTACGCCTTACGGGCCTGTCGCAAAGTGTAGACCCTGCTGCGAATGAGAGATTGGAGCACATTTTGCGGCAGGTCCATTAGGCATGAAGCTGAGGCAGCGTGCTCCAGTCTGAGGCAAATCGCCTCAATTCTGATTTTTGCAAGTGCCTGAATTTCCACATTTCTTCTGCGGCCTCAGGGTTGGCACGGCATTGCAATAGAAAATAAAGAAAATAAGGCCGGCCGCACCGCGGTGGACAGCGGCAGTTTTGTCCAAGCGGGCCTGCCGGCGGAGTATCGTTGTTTATTACTAATTTGAGGAGGTCGTTGTGCAGCAGCCGAAGACAGCCGAAGAGCAGCGCAAAGCGCTTGTAGAAAGCCATCTGAAGTACGCCGGCAAGATCGCACGTGAGTTCTATCGAGAACGAAAGCATTTCGGTGTGGAGTTCGAAGAATTTTTCGCGGCTGCATGTCTTGGTTTGTGTGATGCGGCGATGCGCTTTGACCCGGACAAGGGATACAACTTTCGCACTTTCAGCTTTTTCCGGATTCGCGGTGCAATGTATGACTTATTGAAACAATCAGGCGGCATCTCTCGCGCTTTCTTTGCCGGGATTGTCACGGCCGATCCTCTCCTTCGCGGCTCTGAATCAGACCCCGCCGATCAAACGAACTCGACAAAGCTTCCTTATGCTTTTGCGTATGACGGGGTAGAGCTAAAGCGCTTATCGACTATTATTGAGGATTTTGGGCTAAAACTGCACGGTGATGGAGAGAAGAATCGCTTATCTATTTGTTATGCCAAGCCCACTGACCCGGAGACAGCGGCCTGCCGGCACAGCACCGCGCGTTACGTTCGCAGTCTGGTGGACGATCTTCCTTATTACCAGCGAACAGCCATCGAGCAGCGCTATTTTTGCGCTGATGAGCCAAACACCGGCCGCGATGACTCCAGCACTGAGTCTGCCGAGCCGTCGCGCAGTTGGATGTCCAGACTTCATCAACGCGCCTTGGTGACCTTGAGAGAAAGAATAATTGCCGATCAGGTTTGCTGCGACAATAAGGTGGCAAATTATGAAATGTAGGAACGCGGGCGTATGCGTGAATAGCAGGCAAGTTCATGGTGCGGCACGGCTGAGCTTAGGTGCCGTTTGTTTGCTGATTGTCGGCTGCCGGGAGGCCGTCATTCATGATCTCGAGGAACTGCAGGCGAATCGTATTGCAGTTGTGCTTGCCGCAGCGCAAATCCCGGCAACAAAAGCAAGAGAAGGCGCGAAATGGAGCATCCTGGTGCCTTCGCCAAAGGTTGGTATGGCCTTGAGTGCGATCGAAGAAAGCAGGGCGGTTAGGCCGGCGGCAGTTAAACATCAAAAGTCCACTGGTTTAATTCTCAGCCGGGAAGAAAGAGCGATAATGATCGAGCGCTCAGCATCTGCGGCATTGGAACAGACGCTGGAGCGGCTGCCCGAGGTTCGAGAGGCTCGTGTTCATCTGCATCTGCCCTCTTCTTATCATTTTGAGCTTGCACCAGCCGCTGTTCGTGGTTCAGGCAGTGTTCTCATAGTTGCTTCGCCCACTGCCGCGGTAAACATCAGTCACGTCAAAGAGCTCGTTGCCAGTGCCGCGGGCATAGCGGCTGAAGCCGTAACAGTTGTTATCGCTCCCGTGGGACAACTCGCGCCGGAAAGGCCGGAAAAATCCGGAACATCGCCGATGCGGCAGGAAGGTGCACGAGGTGCTGTCGCGCACGAGGCCGTTGCGGGGCTTGACTCCGGGTTAAGGTTGCCGGTTGCGAATATGAAAAAAGCCGCCGCGATCTCAGGTTTTAAGCTTCTTTTTTTCTGCGGTGTGAGCATCTTGTTCCTGTTGTTCTTCGTGAAACGGATGCAACAAGACCCGTCGAATGCCAAGAAAAAGACACTGGAGCGCCGGTTGAGGCCCGCTCATTGTTCGCACATGAAGAACCAAGATGATGATCAAGATCGACCGCTGCCGTAAGCAGCAATCATCCGTGGACACGGCTTATGACACTGCTTCCGAAAAGCTTAGGATGGGCAAGGCGCGATCTTGATGCCAGGAGACTGACTCAGTCAATGCTCGAGCCGCAGTATGTCATGAAGACAATTAACTGTTGTGCAGCCGAAATAATGCGTCAGGCTGCGTTGTGTACTGGGCATCCGCTTGTCAAGTGCGCGGTAGATAGGGGGCTTTGTCTGAACCAGCCGCACAGCGGCAAGGTCTGGCTGATAGAGTTGTCTGTAGTGGATGAGCGGCTATGTGCGCTTGTGCCGGAAGGACTGTTGGTTAAGCCCGCGACCGGCGTAGGGGATGCCGTGGTAAAGGACGAAAACGTCCCCGACAGCGCAAAGCTGAAAGAAGCGTTCAGTTTACTTTTGCGGCAAAGCGAAGCCTGTCAACGCCAGGGAGTTCGCCTGCTCGTTCTCCGAGAGGCCGGCGGGAAAGCGGCACTTGATGAGCTATTAGCAAGATTAATGGAGCTTGATCAACAGGGCTGGGCCGCAGTTTTGACGATGCAGGCCGATGCGGGACATGCCCGATACTCAGTGCCGCTTTTTATCGACGCCAGTCTTTGCCGGAGGCTTATGCTGCACAGCAAACATCAGGCGCGAGCGGCGAAGTTGCGCTCGTGTATGGGAAGGCTTTGTTTGCGTCCGCGGCTGATTGCCGTGAAAGAGGCTGGTCTTCATTCTCCAGTGATCACGGTATCAGAAAAGGCCGGTTATCCTGCTTGGAGCAGCTTTTCGCACGATGACCTGCGATGGGTCTTCTCTTTTGTCCGGGGATCTTCTTGCGATGCGCGCCGGGGCATTGAGCACGGAGAGCTGCCATTGCTGCGGCTTGGCGCCAGCTGATCAAGGGAGGGACATTGTATGAACTTGGCACAAACGTAAAAGGAGAGAACGTAATGAGCTTGGATTTCGATACTGTACCTGCACAAGATGCCGGCGGCGTTGAGTCTGCGAGCATGCGGTTGGCTGCTTCTTCTGCACCCGGTAAGTCGGTGCTGTCGCAGTTTCGCCTGCAGGTGGGAATAGAAATCGGAACTGTCGAACTAAGTCTTGACGAGCTTATTGATTTAGCCGCGGGTCAGGTGTTTCATCTGCACTACGACCCCCAACGTCCTTTGCCAATGATGGTGGGCGAAGAAAGGATTGGCGAATGCAGGCTCGTTGAAGATGGTGCGGCGCTAATGGTGCAAGTGGAAAAAATTTACGAACCACAAGCAACATTGCAGGAATAATTGCGACAATAGAAATATAGAGGGTGAGCGGCCAAAAGCAGCTTACTTTCGCTGACAACCAAGAAGCATACGGAGAGACAACGATGGAAATATCGTCATTACTGCCCATGGTTAACGATCCTAATCAAGTCGCACTGATGCTGGAAAGATTTCTGCCTGAGCCGTTCGCCGGCTTCGCCCGCGTTCTAGGTAATGCAAAAGAGGATGTGATGGTTGATATTGCGCCCGAATATCGCGAACTGCTCGAGCATCAGCTAGAAGTGCAAACTCAAATGCAGCAGGTGACGTTCATGTCCAACATCGAACGGGCGAATCACGAGACACGAATGGCTCCGGTAAGGAATATTCGCGGAGCATAAGATGCGATCGAATTAAGCACGTTAGAAAAGTATCAAAAGGCGAAGTAATATGAGCGACGCAGTCTCCATGGTCTTAGGCGGGAATAGCGTGAGCCAAGGACAAGCTAACAGCAGCACCAGTGCGGCAAGCACGCAAAATAGTGCACTTGATGCATGGAAACGTGAAGCTGAGAGTAAGCTGCTAAATATGTCAACAAGCAACCACGATATCCTCGATTACATAATCACGGCGTCTCAGGACAAGAATTTTTCGGAAGCGAAAATGCAGGCGATCAACTACTTGATTAACCTTCGTGCGCAAATCTGTAATATGGTGACCAATACCTTGAAAACCTTGTTTGACGGAGCACGCGCGATTATCGCCAATATCAGGTAACCTTTTGCTCAAAAACTTTAGCTCTGCCTGCTCTATGGTGCGGTAAGAAGGGGAATGCCGCGCGATGCTCAGGCGCAGAGCGCAGCACGGATGCCTGAGCGGCTAGAGGGCGGAGTGTTGAACGTTGGAGCGACTCGGATGCGCAGCAGCAGTGCAACGGCCGGTGACTTGATCCTGCCGCTTTTTGTCGTAGCAATTGTCGGGATGCTGATCTTTCCGCTTCCCGTGCCGGTGCTCGATGTCCTGCTCATGTGCAATATTTCGTTTTCTCTGGTCTTGCTGCTTTCCGCGGTGTATCTCGCCCAGCCGGATCGCTTCACATCATTGCCGACATTGCTGCTGTTAACAACGCTATTCCGCCTTGGTCTGAATATCGCAACAACACGGCAAATTCTTGCGGGCGAGGGGGCGCCGGAGATTGTCAGCACATTTGGCAATTATGTCGTGTATGGCAATCTTGCGGTTGGCGTAGTTATTTTTCTAATCATCAGCGTGGTGCAATTTGTTGTAATTTCGAAGGGCGCGGAGCGTGTCGCGGAGGTCGCGGCACGGTTTACGCTGGATGCCATGCCGGGAAAGCAAATGGCAATAGACGCTGATGTGCGGTCGGGGATCCTGAGTCTGGCTGAGGCAAAGGACAAGCGCTATGAACTGCAAAGGGAAGCGCGTTTGTATGGTTCCCTGGATGGCGCGATGAAGTTTGTCAAGGGTGATGCGATTGCCGGTCTGTTGATCACCGCGATTAATATCATCGGCGGCTTTTTTGTGGGGCTGCTTCAGCAGGGGTTGAGTTTGCTGGATGCCGCGGAGAAGTTTACGATATATGCAATTGGCGACGGTTTGGCATCTCAGGTGCCTGCGCTGCTTGTTGCTGTGGGGGCGGGGATTACCGTTACCCGGGTGGCGGATCGAGATGGCGGGCTGTTGGGACGTGATATGTTCGGTCAGTTGTCACGAGAGCCTCAGGCGCTGCTCACGACGGCGGTGGTCTTAATGGTTTTGGGGTTTGTGCCGGGGCTGCCGCTGCTTCCGTTTCTTGCGCTCGGTGCGGTGCTCTGGATTTGCGCAAGGCGGGTAAGGAACAACTACCTGAGCGTAGAAGAGAAAACGGGTGGTGCAAGCTTTCATGCGCAGCTTTTTTCCGGGGCGGCGCTGCGGATAACATTGCGGGCTGCGCATTTGCTGCAGCAGGAAGGCGTCCTTCCGGATAGTGTGCAAAAGCTCCGGCGCGAAGTGTTTGAAGAGTGGGGTGTTATTATCCCGGATCTACAATTTGACGTCGATGGTGCTTCCCGGGAAATTTCCACGAGAATTATGCTAAACGGCGTGGAGATGATGAAGGTAGAGCGCGCAGGGCAAAGCGAAAATTCTTCGGGCGGAAAAAGGTACAGCATTGAAATAATAGACTGTCTTAAAGAGTTCTTCCAGCGATATCTCCCCGAGCTGCTCAACGATACGCAAACGCGCATGCTTCTTGATTTGCATCAGCCAAGTGCTGAAGACTTGATCAACAGCGTGGTGCCGGAACTAATTAGCGTCACGAGCTTGACAACGCTGTTGCGGCAACTGCTGTGTGAAGGTGTGAGCGTCAGAGCCCTAGGCGTGATTTTGCAGGCAGTGGCGGAATATAAACTCTCGCTGAAGGAAGGACCGGGTAACGTCGTGCATTTGCCAAGGGGACGGCTGCACAACAAACGCGACGCGCTGAAAGTTGAGAAAAACGAGAAACAGATGCCGGAAAGCATGGAACTGCTGGCTGCCGTTCGTATCGCGCTAAGCCGTCCCATTTGCCGTGCTGCGGCCGGTGATGCGCAGTGCATCTTTGCCTGGATTGTTGATTCAGAAACGGACTACATCCTTGAGTCAAGTGCCGCTGCGCAAGTGCCGTTAGGTCCGGAGATTCTCGATTCTCTGTGCACCGCACTAACGCAGGCGCGTAAAAGAGCGGAAGCGGGCGGGCCGCTGATCGTCATTAGTTCAAAGTTCGCGCGTGAGTACCTTTCGCGTATATTGACGCAGCAAGAAGTCCAGGCACGAGTGATCGCGTTTGATGAGCTGAGCAGCGAAGAGCGTCTGACAGTGTTGGGCGAGATAGGAATTCATGGAGTTAAATGTGCTGAGGAGGAAAGCGCGGATGTGATCGTTTCTGGAGAATTCAGCGAATTCGATACGGCACGAGCGTCGGACGTACGGGCAGCGGCTTGAGGTGGCAAAATGTTAAAAATATGCAGGGCGTTTTTGATGCTGTTATTTTTGCTGAACGGATGCGTTCCAGCTCCACGGTTGACCATTGGCGAGCAGGCCGAACGTATCCGCAAAACGGAACAATTGCTTGTTGCGGCAGTCCAGCTGATGAGACGCGGCGGCAGCGCCGGTTTGGAGCAGGCTAAGCAGGCATTGCTTCTTGCAGCGGAGCTGACACCCGGCGATGCGCGCGTCATTGATGGTCTGGGCTGCGTTGCTTGGAGGCAAAAAAGATATGCGCTGGCGGATGATTACTTTTATCGTGCTCGTGCTTTGGACCCATCGTATGCTCGCGCGTATGCGCATTTAGCGCTTGCTGCTCAAGAGCGCGGCAGTATCAAGGAAGCGCAAATACTGCTGGTTCGTTCCCTGGAACTTAGCCCGCTGGACTACCAGACGAGAAACAACTATGCGGCACTACTGGCCCAACGGGGGACGGACAGGGAACTATTGCAGCAAGCACTAAGTGAATTGCGCAAAGCAATGCTCAGCGCTCCCGGACACGAACCCCTGCTGCGGCGTAATCTGGAGCGTCTGGAAAACGCTGAAGGCTTGAACGCATCGCATTGAAATATTCACGTTTTCGTTCGCTCACAGATGGAGCAAGGACCGGAAAGGCTGCTCCTTGGCGCTGATCTTGAGCCAATTTGACGTGTGAACGCTGCTTCTGCTAGTAATCCTGGCGAGACACTTCCATTTACACGCTATGTCTGGTGATGCACGAATAGATTCCGATAAGGCTGAAGCCTCTGCTGCGGCAATGCCGATGGTCGGCATTGTTGTGGTGAGCTATAACTCTTGTGCGGATATCCTGCGCTGTCTGGCTTCGCTTGAGCAGCTCGATTATCCAAATTACTTTGTGGTGATCGTCGACAACTGTTCGCCAGACTCGTCGGGCCGAAAGCTGCTCAATATCTCATTAAATGATCGAGTTGCCATTGTGTGCAGTCCGGAGAACAGCGGATTTGCCGCGGCAACAAATGTGGGGCTGCATTTTGCGCGGGCGCGCGGAGCAGATTGCCTTTGGCTGCTTAATCCCGATACCACAGTAGATGCGCAAGCACTTTCTGCTCTGGTAAATGCCGCGGCAGATAATGCGGAAGGTTCCGCTTTCGGCAGCAAGATTTTATATGGAAGCGAAGCAGGCGAGGAAGTAAAGATTTGGAGCGCAGGAGCGCGCATAGATTTTGTAAACCGGCACATTGAAATGTGCGGGAGCGGTGAGACGGATCGAGGCCAATACGACGCTCCTTATGAGTGCGATTATCTTCCGGGATGTTCTTTGTTTATTCGTGCAGCTGTTCTCGACGAAGTCGGCTATCTCCCGGAAAGATATTTTATGTATTTTGAAGAAACGGATTGGTGCGTGCGAATGCGGCAAAAAAGCCTGCGCCTGCGCTACGTTCCGCAAAGCCTGGTTTGGCATCATTTTGATGACCGTAAAATGCAGGAAGCATTCGGCGTCTATTACTACAACCGCAATGAGCGCTTCTTTTGGTTTCGTTATGGAACGATTACGCAGCGGTTTGCGCTGGTGACGAAGACTTTATTCCGCGACTTGCCCCGTGCACTTCGGGCTTTGTGGTATGCACCGGATGCTCAACTGCGTGCCGTATTCCGTGCGCACACCGCGAGTGCTTTCGATTTCCTCTGCGGAAGATCGGGACGAAGAGTCTCCTGGACGCGCTGAACTGCGCGCCGCAGGGCGTCGGTAAGCATTGGTTCGTTGCCATTGGTCCAGTCTGCTGGGCGGGCCAGACGTTTTTAGCATTCCAGCCTTTCAGTGTGTCTGCGGCAAATGACAGCTATTCCTTGCAGCGGGAGATCTCGACTCCGGTCCACGAGGCATCGGGAACGCTGAATTTCTTAAGCAGCAGCTTGGCTGCGGAAATATGCGAATTTTCGGACAAAACAGATCCGCAAAGCGCTTCGGCAAGCTCTTCAATCAGGACCCAATCATTGCCTGCGGCAATCTCGCGCAGGCGCCGGCTGAGACTGGAGTAACATACCGTATCAGTCAAATTCCGTGAGGCTGCTGCCATCGTCAAGTCTAAAGAAACCTCGAGACTCAACGCAAGCCGCTGCGGTGCCTCACGCTCTGCTGCAGTCCAGCCGATCTTGGCGTATAGAACAAGGTCGCTGATAATTACTTTGTCGCCCTGCTGCGGCATGAAGCGCTACAACTGTCCTTTACGGTTCAGTAAATCGGGATTGACATGGACATCACTTTGCGCCCGCAGCGTCTTAAGCAGGACGTCGAGAATACGATTAGCGTTTTTCTGGCTTTCCCGGCGGTGCAGTTCGTCTTTTGTTTTTTCGAAGTCCCGATCATCAGGCAGGGCCACGCTTGTTAGCTGAGCGACATAAAACGTGCTGCCGGCATCAACGACTTGCTGCAGGATCGGCGATAATTCGCTTAACGTAAACAGCATCGTTTTGGCATCGGGCGCATTGAAGATGGCGCCGTTTGCCGAGGTTCTAGTTGCCTGTTCGGTGGCCTCGACTTTTGCGCTGAATTTGGCGGCCACTGCTTCTGGATTTTTCACTTCGTTCAGTTCGGCCAGAGCTTTTTCGGCAGTTTCTTTGGCCAGTTTCCGCGCTTGTTCGCGCCGGTAAGAATTCTCGACTTGTTCGCGAACCTCGTCGAGCTCAGGGATGTAAGAATCTTTGACTTGTATGACTTCAACTGCGTAAGCGACGTCATTTACTTGAATGACATCACGATCGCCTTGCGCCAAAGGAATTACTTTTTCAACCAGCGCCGGCGTAATGGTGCCGGAACCTTGGCCGCGGGCCAGCGGTTTATCGGCCGAAAACACCGTTATCCCGCGCGAGGCGGCAAAGGCCTGGAGCGAAGTGCTCTCCGTGCGATTCTTTTCTTCCCAGGCCGCAAGAAATTCTTGGGCTGCGGCTTGAGCATACTCCGGAGCATCGGCTCGCTGTAAGTCATGCTTAATTTGTTCGCGAACTTCTGTAAAAGGTTTGGCATGCTTTTCTTGACGATCTTCAACAAAGAAAATTTGGAAACTGTCTTCGGTTTCGACCGCTGAACTATGCTCCCCTTTGTCGAGTTCGGAGATGGCGCGGCGGGATTTTGCCTCAAGGTCAGAGAAAAGCTTCCAGCCGAAGTCTCCGCCATTCTTGTCCGCGCCCGGTTCTTCGGAAAAAGACGCGGCGACATCGGCGAAACTCCTGTCGCCAGTGAGCTCTGCCAGTGCCTTGTCTACTTTTGCCTTGGCTCGCTCAGCATCGGAGGCGGCGTCGGGTTTTGGCGCTTCCGCTGCGGAAGGTGTATCCACGCCAAGCATCTTTTCCAGCTCGGTTGCCGGCTTCTTCTTATAGACTACGATGCGGCGTAATTTTATTCGCGCCGGAACTGTAAAAGTATGGGCGCGTTCTTCGTAAGCCGAACGCAAATCTTCTTCGGATAGTTCAACCTTATCCATAAAGCTGTCCGGCGCAAAAGCTGCGGCGGTAAACGACACGGAACGGGGCTTGCGGTAGAGTTCCGCATTGTCGGTAAAGTGTGCCTTGATTGCCTCAATATTTGACATGTCCACGTTTGCTTCGAAGTCAGTTGCGCTGAACGATATGAATTTAAATGCTGCTTTGCGATTTTCATCGATATAAGCCTGCTTAAGCTCGGCATCAGATGGGCTGCTTAAATCAACGAAAAGCGACTGCAGTTGCTGGGCGATAATCTGCTGCTTTGTTTCTTCTTCAAGCTGCGGACCGGTTAGG
>JAKPSH010000066.1 GCA_029555385.1 Pseudomonadota bacterium | reverse complement strand
GAGCAATGCGTGAGGCCGCGAAGGAAATGGATGAGGCGCAGGCTGCGCAGGCGCTGAGCATGTATGAAGTCAAACCGAAAGGCGGTGAGCGCTTCTTTGCGTCCTTTCTTGACGGCGGCGTGCAGGTCGTACATGGCGGATTCACGCGATTCGGCAGTCAGACCAGTCCCGGCATCGTGGAAAGTGCACTTACTTCGCCGCAGCGGGGCACTGCCGCAAACCTTGCCCAAGGCGAGGCGAGGGCGCTGTCATCGCCGGACCTTTTTGATGCTGTTGTCGCACCCGGCCAGACAGCTTCCCCCCTGCAGCAGACACGCATTGATGCACGCGGAAGGGTCGTGGTGAAAAATAACTCCGCAAAGCAGTGGGAACTATACGACCTCCGCGAGAAGCCGCAGGGTGATTACCGTCCGCGTGCAGTTTGTCCGTTTGCGGAGTATGCGGGATATGACGAAAACAAGGGACAATTTGTGAAAAAGCAGCCGGAAGCAGCAGCGCCGCAGCCGATGCCAGAACCAGTGAGACCGGCTGGTTCTTCTGCATCGAGTCCGGAACCGGCTGCGGAGCAGCCAACTCCATCTGCGCCGCCAAACGGCACAGCGGCACCTGGACCGGTGAGCGTTGACGAGATCATGCCGCAAGACATGCCGCCCACTCCGGACGAAACAACAGCGCCGGAAAACACACCGGCTCCAGAAAGCACGCCTGCTGTTTTAGGCGCCGGGCCGTCCGCTCAGCCGAGTCCAGCTCCTGACGGCGAATTTACTCCGCTAACCAAACCGCCGGTCATCCGGCCAGAAGGAAGCACCGGCGGGGGAGTACCGCCGGCCGATCAAGTCATGGACCGGGCCGAGCAAATTCGCCGTGAGGCAGAAATACTGCGGCGGCAAAGCGAGGGCATTCAGGACAATGGACCGCCTTTGTGAGGAAAATTTTCGTACACTTAAGTTTACGTTAGACAGCGCATTTACTGAGAGGAGAACTTTTTATGGCCGAACCAGCAGCAGTCGAGACAACCCGGATTCAGCGGCCTGCACCAAGTGCGTCAAGTGATCCTGTGGCTGCGCCGCAATCCAGGCATCTTGAGCCAGCGCGTCGCTATCCGGAGGCAAGTCAGCAGCATGCACTGAGGCTTGCGCAACAGGTCGGCAGCCAGCACGATAATTTTGTAATTTGCCCCGAACCGCTGCAGCTCACCATGGCTGCGCTTTACGAAGCATCCACCGCACCGCAAGCCCGTTCACAGATTGACTCATCCGTGCTGGGCGGCATGGGAGACTCGTCCGCTATCGTCCTCAAAGAAAAGCGCCAAGAGCTGACCGAAATGCTGGACCGGGTTAACGCCGGTGCTCCCGAAAACGATCCAAATCTGCGGATTACGACGAGGGCCGCCTTGGGTGTTCCTGTAGAACTTGGCGGAGTGAGCGAGAAATATAAGCCCACCGCCGAGCAGCTCGGTCTTGCTCCTCTTTCATTCAAGAGGACAGATCCAAGTGGATCAGAAGGTCCCGCGGCAGTAATAAACGGCTTTCTTGGCGCCGAGGTGCTCAAACCGAGTCCACTCGACGCTAATATGAGCTTTGCCCTCGCAACAACCACTGACATAAAGGGAAAATTCCAGACCCCATTTCAACGAACGGACCCGGCACGGAAGGACCCCGATACTGGCGAAATTACTTACCCGGCTATGCTCATCGGCAATGGCGCCGGGCGCTACACGTTTGAGGTGACAGGACGTCCCGGCCAGGAAGGTGTAATTATTCCGCTTGCCAACAACGGGGGCTATCTCTATTTGTTCGGAGTGCGCGACAAGGCTGATTCAGAACAGCTCCTCGCGATGCTCGCTGATAAGGGAGTCAAAGCAATGGTTACCGATCGGCAGCCGACCGGACCGGACAGCAAGGTCAAAGTAGGCGCCTGCCATATCGAGTGCGATATTGATTTCCGACAGGCCTACGAAGATATGGGAGTTAAAGACTTGATGCAGGAGGATAGCGCCGGTTTATCCGGCATTACTGGTGAAGGACGCGTCTGGCTTCAGCAGTTTCCGGGCCGTGCTTCTTTTACCATTGGCGAGAAAGGCTTCGAAGCAAGTCAGCAAGCAGTAGCCGTCGGGGGCACGCGGGGCATCGACCGGTCAGTGAATATGCCATATTGGGTGGGCATGGCTGTTGCACCAGACGGCCGCTGTTTGGCCGTAACCCGCTTTGTCGACCCGAAAGACACGACCAACGTCCCCACAGTCGAGCCAACGAGACCGGTATTTGAATAAGCACGCCCAAGAAGAGACGAAGATTCAAAACGTCGGGCGGGACAAAGGCACGATCTCCCGCAGTAAAGAAATTCGCTGCAACGCTACTCCTGAAATAAGCGAATAAATAATGTCTTTGCTGTTAGGTCCATTGGCTTCGCCCAGAGCGACGCTGCCGGGTGCTGAAGGCTTAACCTAATGCGCCGGGGCAGAGGTGGTGCGGGCCCACCGCAGTCCTACGCCCGCCTTTCGCTCTCCGCCACCCAGTGGTCCAGACCAATGGCTGCGAGCCAGCGCGCAGGCGATGATGCGCAGCGGTCATCTTTTCTCGTCATCCCGAGCCCACCGGTTGTTCCTCAAGGCAGCAGTTACCGCGCGAGGGATCTCAAAGTTCCTCGGTGACGGGTCAACCCTGGGTGGAGACGCAATTACTGGCACAGCAGCGCTAATAATCACTTAATTGTTAATTTCGCCTGGCTCTGCCTTCGTGTTCGTCCCCAGCGGAGGCACTCACTGCTCCGTGCAAGCGTGAGATCCCTCGCGCAATAAACACTGCCCTTAGGCACGGCTCCTGCGCTCGGGATGACGGATTCTTTCCGATCCCTTCTCTTCGGCACGGCTCCTGCGGTCGGGATGACCGTTTTATTTTAACTCAGCTTTCACCCGGGTAATGCCAAAATATGCGCCATTCAACGACTTTCACGGGGAGTTCCGGCTGCGGCAGGTTTATTCGCTTATTTCAGAACCAGCTTGGGGCAGAAGGGGCCTGCATGGGCCGTTTCGTGTAATTGACCCAGGCGTAATATCGCCCGTGCGAGATGCCGCGGTTAAGCGAAGTGCGACAACTTAGGCTTCCCAATGGGATAAACATTAAACCCGATCTCGTAGAGCGCCTGATGGTCCAGAATATTCCGGCCGTCAAAGACGAACGCCGGCTTTTCCATGGAATCAAAAATCCGCGCGTAATCGAGCACCTTGAATTGGCTCCATTCGGTCAAGAGCGCAATGGCGTGCGCCCCTTGCGCTGCGCGGTACGGGTCTGGCTCAAATTCAATACGCTCGGCATACCGCGCCAAGTCATGCTTGGCATTGGCCAGCGCCTGGGGATCGCACAGCACCACCGCAGCGCGCTCTTCCAAAAGCTGCTCGGCAACATAGAGGGCAGGGGACTCGCGCGTGTCGCTCGTATCCGCCTTGAATGCCGCGCCGAAAAGAGCAATGCGCTTGCCGACCAAGGTGTTGAACAATACGCGCCGGATCGTGCCGACAAAGCGCCGGCGCTGATAATCATTAATCTTGACCACGTTCTCCCAGTAATCGGCGACTTCTGTCAATCCGTACGACTCACAGATATAAACCAGGTTCAGAATATCCTTCTGAAAACATGAGCCGCCGAAGCCGACGCTGGCGTTAAGAAACTTAGGTCCGATGCGGCTGTCCCGGCCCACAGCACGCGCAACCTCAGCAACGTCGGCATCCGTCTTCTCGCATAGTGCCGAGATGGCGTTAATTGAAGAAATCCGCTGCGCCAAAAATGCGTTAGCCACCAGTTTAGAAAGCTCGGAACTCCACACATCGCTCGTCAGAATGCGCTCACGAGGAATCCAGTTGGCATAAATATCCACAACCTCCTGGCGGGCTTTGATGCCGCGCTCGTTAGTCCGTGAACCAATCAACACGCGATCTGGGTTGGCCAAGTCGGCCATTGCCGTTCCCTCAGCCAGAAACTCCGGATTTGACAAAACGTCAAAAACGATTCCCTTATCGTTTGAATTCAGGATGCGCTCCATAGCTTGCGCCGTTTTTACGGGAAGCGTGCTCTTTTCCACAATAATCTTATCCGACTCAGACGCTTTGAGAATCTGCCGGGCAGTTTTTTCCCAGTGCTGCAAATCCGCTGTCTTGCCCGCCCCTTCGCCAAAGGTTTTTGTCGGTGTATTCACTGATACGAAAATTATGTCCGCGTCGTGAATGTTTTGCTCCATCTCTGTGGTAAAGAACAGATTGCGCCCGCGTGCTTCTTTTACGACATTAAGCAGCCCCGGCTCAAAGATCGGCAGCTTGTCCGACTGCCACGCCGCAATTCGCTCCGCATTGATATCGACCACTGTCACTTTATATTGCGGGCAGCGTGCTGCAATCATCGCCATCGTCGGCCCGCCGACATATCCTGCGCCGATACAGAGAATATTTTTTGTGTAGCTGCTTGCTGCCATAACTCACGCCTCAGTTCAGAACAATCCCCCCGGCCCGTGGACATGTTAATTTGCCCTCTGGGCCTCGGCAAGAGAATATTTAATAAATATCAAATCACGCGGTCGAAGTTACCTTCATGGGCAGCGCAGGGAGCGCTGCCGCTCTGCAATGCGCGCCAAACACCAACGACCTCTTCGGCGCTGTAGCTGCGATAGATAAAATCTGCGCGCAAGTGGCGAGCCCCAGCCTCAATCAGCGCATCAATGCGCTTGGCCAGGCAGTACGGTGCGGCATTAAGCACAATCGTGCGCAAGCTGCGCCGCAGCACAATAAAACGGCTGCCGTTCCTAGAAAGCAAGTCAAACGGAGCGCACTGAGCGCAAGCACGCTCCTGCGGCACGGCAGGCTCGATATCCATTGCTTCGCACTTTGCGCTGGCCGCGGCCCGTGCACAAGTCTCTGAAATAAAAAGCGGCGAGTCCTGATAGACAATCACCTGAACAGACTCGCCAAGCCCCGGCAGGAGCCTGCTGAGATTATCGAAGTTGTCTTCGGGAGAGAACGTCAAACAGGTTGCGCCAAATTCCCGGGCGGAAGCTGCCGCACTGGAATTCATAATGCCGAGCGGCCAATCAAACGTCAGATCGACATCGCTGAGGTCGCGCAGATGCGACGCCCCGCCGATGGAAAGCACAGTCAGTGCGCTGAGATTGGCGCCCTGCCAGCGTTTGTATCCGTGCTGACGCAGTGTGTTGATTTTCACCCATAAACCGGGTTCTTCCCAGGACCGGCTGATCACTGGCAGCGAGAGCCGGATTTTTTCCGGAGAGAGACGCTTTGCCAGCACGGCAAGGCGCGGGATCAGCTCTGCGCTGTCCAAAAGTTCGATATCAACAATGGCCTCTTCGAGCTGATCAAGCTCAGCTTGCGAAAAAAGCGACAAGCTGTCCGGATCGTCCACTTTAATTGACCAGCGCACAGGACCGGAAGGCGGAGCAGAGATCGTGCCGTCAGTGCTGCACGCTGCCGCAACGGCCAATGCTTCCTGCCTTTGTGCGCGCTGCTCGGTTAAGTGCGCCTGGCATTGCTCAGCAAGCTCGCGGCGGAGCTGATTAAGCTGGGAAATAGGCACGAAACAGCCCCGGGGGTTTTCGACCGCAATCTCCGCCAGCGAAAAAGCGGTATCACCGAGGCGGAGGAACGCCTCACGAGCAGCGTGAAACATTGTACTTGCATCTTTAGCCAGGGGAAATTCCCCGTCAAGCCGCACTTCTGCCGCAACAGCTGTGTCTTGACCTGCCGCAAGGCAGCCCCGGGCCGTCACCGAACCAGGTGAGATATCCAAACGCACACTAAGCGGCACGCGCGTGCGGTACATCCCCGGTTTGGGCCGGGCAAATGAGTAAGCCCGTTTTACCGCCTGTGACGAAGCACAAAAGACTCGTGCGTTCGGCGGAATGGGCGGGGCATCGTCAGGCAAACCGACATCAACGATTGAACCGGCATCGGCGACAAACACCCGCTTCTGCGCCGTGCCGCTTTTTCCGTGAACGACAAGCACGTCAATCGCAAAGCCATAGGGCCGCACGTTCCCAGGAATTTCAATCTGCAAACCATCATGCAGTTCGAGCGCACGCTGCGTATGAAAGCGAAGCACATTTTCACCACGCCGGTTCTGGAACACCTGCTGCGCATATCCGATAAAAGTACCGCGGTGGCCGCCAAAATTCGGGTCTACCGTGCCTTTTTGCTCCGGTGAGCGTACAAAAAGTTTAGTCCAAGGCCGGCTAAAAATTGTGCGCAGGTCAGCCTCCAGCCGTTTGCGTTCGGCAAGAGTCAAGCTGCCATCGAGAATCCGGCGGTAATAATCTGTGGCGCACGCCACAAAAAGCGGGCTCTTCATGCGGCCTTCTATTTTGAGGCAGTTCACCCCGGCTTCTACCAGCGGCAGGATTTCCTCGGGCAGTGCCAGGTCCTTCATGGAAAAAGGCATCTTCGCACCGTTTGCCGGGCTCTGCTGTGCGCCACTGAGCTGGGCTTCACAACCTTCGGCATAGGCCGGCAGTGAGGGATGAAACGTATAAACCTCGCGGCAGGGGTAAGCGCATTTTCCACGGTTGCCGCTGCGTCCATAGAGGTGCGATGAGAACAGGCACAAGCCGCTGTATGAGTAGCAAAGCGCGCCGTGAATAAAGACTTCTGTCTCAATGCCGCTCTCCGCGGTAATGCGGCGCACTTCTTCAAGCGTCAGTTCGCGGGCCAGCGTCACGCGATGAAAGCCAAGCTGGCGCAACGCTTTCGCTCCGGCAAGATTATGCACCGCCATTTGCGTGCTCGCATGCATTTCCAGGCGCGGAAAATGACGCCGCACAAGCCGCGCTACACCGAGATCCTGAATAATCACCGCATCAACGCCGATCTCGTCGACTGTGCCGAGCACATCCAGGACGGGACGCAGCTCCTGCTCTTGAATCAGGGTATTGAGGGTCAGAAACACGCGGCGTGCAGGGTCCAGAGAATGAGCAAACGCACAGACCTCATCGAGTTCTTCAAAAGAAAAATTATGAGCTTCCGCACGGGCGGAATACTGACGCAAACCGAGGTAGACAGCATCCGCGCCGTATTCAAGAGCGGCATAGGCCGCATCCGGCTCGCCGGCCGGGGAGAGCAGTTCAACAGACGGCGGCTCGTTCTCCAGCGCCGCGCGTGCAAGATTGTCTGAGCTAACAGTCACAGCTTGTTCTTATTACGCGAAAGAAAGGCCGAGGAAAATTACCTTAATAAACGCGCCACGATTGCGGCAATTGGTCCAATAATGGTAATTAGATTGCATGTTCGCAGAAACGCGGTTAAGCTGCTGACATAATATATTGAAATTATTAGTTAATTTTCGCACGCACACTAGAATTTCCGGGGTTTACGCACTGTGCTCAAGACACACTGGCGCATTGTTTCATGGTTCCACCGCCTCGGGGATAACGCAATAATTATAGCTGCGTTTCTTTTAACCTACTATCTGCGCGACTCGCTGCTGGCGGCGGCAAATACCTATGGCCTGCCCTTTCCTCAGGAATTAAAAGTCCTGGGTTCGCTTGATCAGTATTTTATCGTTCTTGGCGCAGGGCTGCCTTTATTCAATGCGTTTCTCGGCATGCAGGGAGCCTACCGCAGCATGCGCTTTCTTGCCCTGGGCCAGCTCTTGCGGCTTGCTTTTGTCAGCGCCGGACTAACTTTTCTATGCGCCGGCTTCTTCTTGTTCTTGCTCAAAATTGACATCAGCCGCAGCTTCGTCATGATTTTCTGTCTTTTTTCCGGAGTGGGGTTGTTTGTTGAACGCGCGGTGGTGCTGTCGCTGCTGCGCTTGATGCGCATTAGGGGCAAGAACTACCGCAACCTCCTCATTGTCGGCACGGGTGCTCAAGCCCGGAGCATCTACCTCGAAATTGCCCGGCAGCCGGAACTCGGCGTGCGCGCGGTGGGATTTGTGGAGATCAGCCCGCAGGATGCGATGGTGGAAGCGGCGAAGGAACCCTCAGCGGTTTATGACCTTGGCGCACGAATCGTTGCGACGCAGGATACGTTTGAGGCGGCGCTAAAGCGCCATGCTGTCGATGAAGTGCTTTTTACCGATGTTTTTCGCAGCTTCACCCTGGTGCAGACTCTCGTGCAGATTGCTGTCGAAGAAGGGGTGCGCGTTACTCTGGCGGGAGACATGTTTAGCACGGAGATTTTCCAGTCAGCAGTCAGCTACTTCGGCAAGATACCTTTGATTCACTACGAACCATCGCCCGGCGGCTCTGTGGACAACGCCGCACTGATTGTCAAACGCTTGATGGACATCGTCATTTCCGCGGGCGCCCTTGTTTTGCTCAGTCCGCTGCTGGTGGCAACCGCTCTCGCGATCAAGCTCGACAGCCCGGGCCCGGTATTTTTCCGGCAGCGCCGCGTCGGATTGAATGGCAGAACGTTCATGCTCTATAAGTTCCGTTCAATGATTAATGGCGCTGAACAAATGCTGCCGCAGCTTCTGGCCCAGAATGAAATGAACGGCCCTGTCTTCAAGCTGCGCCATGACCCCCGCATTACGCGCGTCGGCAAGTTTATCCGCCGCTACAGCATCGACGAGCTGCCGCAGCTTCTCCATGTGTTAATCGGCGATATGAGCCTTGTCGGGCCTCGTCCGCCGCTGCCTGAAGAAGTGGAACGCTACGGGAGAAAGCAGCGCAAGCGCTTAAGCATGCGTCCGGGCTTAACCTGCATCTGGCAGGTGAGCGGACGGAGCTCCATTCCTGACTTCGACCAGTGGGCCAAGTTGGATCTCGAATACATCGACAACTGGTCGCTCAAGAAAGACATTGAACTTCTACTTAAGACCATTCCGGCAGTGCTTAGCGGCGCCGGTGCGCATTAGAAGTGCCGCCAAAAGAGCGGCATTCAGTCAATCAACGGCAATAGCGAACGATTACCGTCTTTAATCATTAGGCAAAAACGGTTTATAATTAGACCAGGCTCTTTAGCTTTAGAACTGGTGGAGCATGGGTCAAGAAAAACCGGCAAAATCCGGCGGGATAGAACTTATACTTACGCGGCGAAGCATTCGTGTTTTTACAGCGCAAGCTGTTGATGAGGATACGATCACCCGTATACTTGAAGCGGCTATGGCCGCTCCATCAGCCGGCAACCAGCAGCCGTGGCAGTTCTTGGTGATGCAAAACCGGGAAACGCTGGCCAAGATTCCGGGTTTTCACAAATACGCACAAATGATGAAGACAGCGCCCGCTGCAGTGCTTGTCTGCGGCGATACGGCGCGCGAGGTGCACAAAGGGTACTGGGTGCAGGACTGCGCCGCCGCAACGCAGAATATCCTGCTTGCCGCTCATGCGCTCGGCTTAGGTGCAGTTTGGGTCGGCGTTTATCCGCGCAGCGAGCGCGTCGAAGGTTTTCGCCGACTGCTCGGCATCGCTCCAGAGGTCATTCCTTTTTCACTTGTGCCTCTTGGTTATCCGGCGGAAAAGAAGGAGCCGGCAAATAGATTTGATTTTCATCGCATTCATTACGAATGGTGGGGAGGGAAAGCCGCCGCCGGAAATTTGGAGAAATGACCTATGGCTTATGAGATTGCCGCCGGAAAAACACACCCGCTAGGAGCAACTCCGGACGCGCAAGGCGTGAATTTCTCGCTGTACTCTGAATCCGCTTCGCGGGTCGAACTGCTGCTTTTCGAGAAATATGACGACATCGAGCCTGTTCAGATAATTCAGCTTGACCCGCTCCGGCACCGCACCTTTTGCTTTTGGCACATTTATGTGCGCTGGCTGAGCCCTGGTGTTTATTATGCCTTTCGCGTGGACGGCCCGCGCAATCTTTCCGACGGCCACCGTTTCAACCCGAACAAAGTGCTGATCGACCCCTATGCACGGGCCGTCAGCAATCATCTCTGGCAGCGCACGGATGCATCCGGAGAGCAGGATAATCTGGCAACGAGTCTGCGCGCTGTGGCCATCGACATTTCGGATTACGATTGGGAAGGAGACCGTCCGATCAGCCGGCCGCTCCAAGACCTTGTAATTTACGAAATGCATGTCGGCGGGTTTACCAAGTCGCCCACCGCAAAAGTCAAACATCCGGGCACATTTGCCGGCGTGATCGAGAAGATCCCTTACCTAAAGGACTTGGGCATCAATGCCGTGGAACTCCTGCCGGTAATGCAGTTTGACGATCGGGAAGTGCTGCGCGTCGATGCCGAAGGCAAGAGCCTGCGCAACTATTGGGGCTACCGCACAATGAGCTTCTTCGCACCGCACGGCGGCTACTGCGTATCCCCGGCAACCGGCGCGCAGGTCAATGAGTTTCGCGACATGGTTAAGGCACTGCACCGCGCCGGGATAGAAGTGATCCTTGATGTTTCTTTCAATCACACAAGCGAGGGCAATCACGAAGGACCATGGATCAACTTCAAGGGCTTGGCTAACTCCGCTTACTATCACCTGCGTGAGGATGACCGGCAGTACTATGTTGATTACTCCGGCTGCGGCAACACGCTCAATACCAGCCACCCGATAGTGCAGAAGTACCTGGTCGAGTGCCTGCAGTTCTGGGTTGAAAAAATGCACGTTGACGGTTTTCGCTTTAACGAAGGCTCGCTTGTCGCGCGGGGCGATAATGGCCAAGCGCTGCGTTATCCGCCCGTACTCTGGAGTCTCGAGCTGCTTGAGGTATTCGCGGATACGAAACTGATTGCCGAGGCCTGGGCCCCCGCTGATGACGGACAGGACGTGTCTCTTCCGCGCTACCGCTGGGCGGAATGGAACGCGCGCTACCGCGACGACGTGCGGCGCTTTTTCAAGGGCGACGGCGGCATGGTTGGTTCGGTAGTCAGCCGCATTGCGGGAAGCGCAGATTTATATCAGCAAGGCGGGCGTTCTCCGGCAAACAGCATCAACTTTCTCACGTGCCATGATGGTTTTACGCTGAATGATCTTGTCTCGTACAGCCAGAAGCACAATGAAGCAAACGGCGAGGGGAATCGCGATGGCACTGTGCAGAACTATAGCTGGAACTGCGGTGTGGAAGGGGAGACGGAAAGCGCTGAGATTGATGCCATACGCCTGCGGCAGATTAAGAACTTGTTTGCAATTTTGCTTCTCTCCCGCGGTGTGCCGATGTTCTCCATGGGTGATGAAATTAGGCGCACTCAACAGGGCAATAACAATGCCTACTGCCAGGATAATGAAATAAGCTGGTTTGACTGGACGCTTTTAGAGAAAAACAAAGAACTGCACCGTTTCTGCAAGCAAATGATCGAATTCCGCAAAGCTCATGAGGTGCTGAGGCGTCCCAGCTTTTTTGACGGATCCGTCAACGAGCGTGGTTTGACCGACGTCGCCTGGCACGGCTGCGACCTGCATAAGCCGGGCTGGAACGATCCCGGAGCCCGCGCGCTTGCTTTTACCCTGGCCGGCTTTGACCACGAACACGACCTGCATGTGATGATGAATATGTACTGGGACAAGCTGACTTTTGACCTTCCGCGCTTGGAAGGCCGGACATGGTATATCGCCGTGGATACCGGCAAGGCTTCGCCCCAGGATATTTCGCAATTCGGGCGCGAGCCGCGCTTCACGGACAAGTCCTATCAAGTGCGCGACCGCAGCGTGGCAGTGCTGCTCTCGAAATAGCGCTGACTACAAGGCGGCGGCGGGTGCGGGAATACGAGGGCCTTTGCGTGCGCTGGCGCGTTTTGCCCGGTCGCTTCGCACGGCGCGCATCCAGCCGCCGCCTTTGATCCAGGCATCTAACGCGGCGATGCCGGGAAAGCGGCGCTCGATGGCCTTGAACTCAGCACCATGCCCGCAGGCTCTGCGCTTAGCGGCGGGGTTATCCCGGACCGGGCCGCCGCGCGCGAGATACGCATGGCACATCTCGTGATAAAGCAGGGGTCCAAGCCAAACGCGATGTTCAGCATAACTCAGCTCCCGTGCCACACGAATGCGTCTTGTTTCCAGCGAGCATGAGGCAAGCGTGCGCTTCTGCCGCCGGCTGCTCCAGCATATTGCATAGTCATCGAGCTCCGGCGCCTCCGGAAACCACTCTGCACGAAGCGCGCGCCAGGTTTTGTGTAATTCACCATCGCTCTGGGCATGCCGGACGCGCTTGCGCTTCCGGCATGCCGGCTGGGACACCTCCGGCTTCGTCGTGCGGCGAACACCCCATAAGGACAGTTGAAATGGTCTGAGAAAACTGTATTTCACAGCAAACAGCAGGGACTCAATCGATTAACCGCCTCGCGCCTCTTGCCAAACAACATGGAGGCGATTTTAATACGCCCGATACATGATCATTACACGCGCTGCTGCACTTTTGGCAAGGAATCAAATGAGCGTCATCGAGGCCGCAAACCTGACAAAAACTTACCGCACGTTTCAGCGGCGCTCAGGCGTCTGGGGTGCGGTCAAAGATTTGTTTTACCGCGAGTACGAACCGCTCACGGCGGTGGATGCAATTTCTTTTGCAATCAACGACGGGGAGCTGGTCGGCTATATCGGTCCCAACGGCGCCGGCAAGTCAACAAGCATCAAAATGCTGACTGGCATTCTGCGTCCGTCAGGCGGAACGGCGCGAGTGCTCGGGTATGATCCATACAGCGAAAGAAAGACCTATACTCACCATATCGGCGTGGTTTTTGGACAGCGCACCCAGCTCTGGTGGGATATCGCGGTACAGGAATCTTTCCGCCTGCTTGCAAAAATCTACCGTGTACCGGAGCCATTATTTAAAGAGCGCTTGGGGCAACTCAGCTCGATTTTAGGGCTTGAACGCCTGCTGGCCACTCCCGTGCGCAAACTTTCCCTTGGTGAGCGCATGCGCTGCGACCTGGCCGCAAGCCTGCTGCACCGGCCGCGCGTGCTTTTCCTTGATGAGCCGACAATCGGGCTGGATACATTGGGCAAGGACGCAATCCGCGCCTTCTTGAAGCAAGTAAATGAAAACTTCGGAACAACTATTATCCTCACCACCCATGACCTGCGTGAGATTGAGGAACTGTGCCGGCGCATCATCGTCATCGACCACGGACGGATTATTTATGATGGAGCGCTCAGCGCACTCAAGGCAATGCCCGGCATCAAGCGCAGTTTGACTGTTGATTTTTCGGCCACTGTTTCTCCCGGCGAACTTATCCGGCTTTTCGATGGGAAAATACCTTTTGAGCAGCAAGGGGAGCGCCGCGCATCGTGCGAGTTTGACCCGCAGGCCATCATCCCGGCGGAAGTAGTGCGGACATTGATGAATGCACTGCCGGTAGCGGACCTAACCCTCGCCGAACCGAGCATTGAACAAGTCATTATGAAAATCTATCGCGACGGTGCCCAATGAGCGGACGGACGCCCGGCGAAGCCATATTTCCCGCCGCGCTGCTGCCGCGGATTTATGCCGGTGCACGTCAGGGCATTGCGGTTTATTCCGCCTTCCTGCGCAACTCTTTTCTGGTCATGCTTGCTTACCGGCTGCGGTATTATACGGGAATCTGCAGCTATCTGCTTTTCGTGGCGGCGCACTATTTCATCTGGCAGGCGGTCTTTGCCGGCCACCCGGCGGGAGCGCGCATACACGGCTTCACGCTTGCCGAGATGACTACTTACGTTTCCGTCGGCTGGATTGCACGAAGCCTTTATTTCTCCAATATCGACTACGACGTAGATGAACTGGTGCGCAGCGGCCAGATTTCTACTTTTCTCATCCGCCCCATCCAGTTCCACGCCGTAATGATTGTCCAGGGCGCAGGAGAAGCGCTGTTCCGGCTGCTCTTTTTCACTGTGCCGATCGGGGCCGTTATTCTGCTGCTTTTTCCCGTATCGGCTCCGGCAGGTACCGCGGCATTCTGCCTTTTCTGCCTGTCAACGGCGCTTGGCTTTCTCATTCTCGCTGAAGTAAGCTTTCTCGTCGGCACTCTTTCTTTCCGGCTGAAGTCAATACAGGGCATTATCCGCAGCAAGTATTTCTTGATTCAGGTGTTATCGGGGCTGCTCCTGCCGCCCCCTTTCTTTCCAGCTTGGTTTCAACCGGTAATTGATGCCCTGCCGTTTAAGCATGTCGCCTACGTTCCGCTCCAGCTTTATCTGGGGCAAATCTCAACGGCGCAGGCATGGGAGCCTCTGTGCAGTCAAGTGCTTTGGGCTGCCGCATGCGCCGTGCTGGCTGAATATGCGCTGAGACGCAGCTTTGCGCATCTTGCAGTGCAGGGAGGCTGATGATGATTTATCGCTCCGTCGCTCTGTATGCCGCTTATTTCGCCCAGTTCTTGAAAGCGCGTCTGGCTTACCGCGCGGATTTCGCCGCTTCGCTGCTCTCTAACCTCGTTGGCGGCGCCGCTGGAGTGTTGTTTGTCTTTTTCCTGATGGACGGTAAGACAATCACCAACTTGCGCGGCTGGAGCCGTGAGGAAATTCTGCTCATTTACGGCTTCTCCACCATCGCCATGGCCTTATTCAGTTTTGTCTCATTCAACCTATTCCGCTTCGGGGATCGCTACATCGTCCAAGGCAATTTCGACCGTGTTCTGCTGCGTCCGTTGAATTCTCTCTGCCAAGTGCTCTTTGAAACATTCAATATCGAGAGTCTAGGCACCCTGGCCGTAGGCCTTGCGGTGGTAAGTTACGCCGGACGGCGTCTTGGTATTGCCTTTACCGCAATGGATTATCTCTGGCTGTTGCTCGGCTCACTTAGCGGAGCCTTGATTCTGCTCGCCGTATTTATCTTCGTTGCCTCGCTCTCGTTCCACTTCGAAGATCGGCTCGGTGTGTCTGCCCCGGTGTACAACCTGATAAATTTCAGCCGTTATCCGCTCCCCATTTTTCATCCGGTGATCCAGTTTATCCTGCAATGGATTATCCCATTTGCCTTCAGTGCATTTTACCCGGCTGCTTATTTTCTTAAACGCCCGGAATTATTGCCGTATTGTTATGCTGTGCCAGCAGTCGCCGTGGTCAGTCTGGCTATTGCCGGCACAGCGTGGTCTTTCGGTGTACGCCGCTACTGCTCGACAGGCAGCTGAATATTTTTATCCCCTAACAGCACACCCCTGGGGCTTCCCGGCATAACGCCAGATGAATGGTGGAGAGTGGACGAATGGTAGTAGGGGGAATTTCCTGCCTGACGCCCGTTAGTTCAAAACAATATAAACCATCGAAATTGCTGCGGAAGTAGTGTTTCGCACACTGCAGGAGAGGGTGAAAATGAAGAAGGGTTTATTTTTGAAGAGCAAGAGTTTCTTGGCACTTGGGGCGTTTGCCTTATCGATGCTGCCGGGTTTTGCTTCGGCGGTATCAATTGACCTGCCAACCACGGTCAGGTCGAGCGCTTTTGAAGCTGACATGCGTGCCGGCATCAACCGGAGCTGGGATGGCACGGGGGCTGTAGATTTTATGAGTGCGTTTGATCCTTTTGTCGGCGACGATATGCTGCAGTTTTCTGCGCTGAGCGGCCCGCTTACTTTGGGCGGACAGCTTGTGCTCGAAATTTCTGCATGGTCCAGCCAGAACGATTTTGGCGTCATAGATCAAAATGGTAATTTTATTACGATCATTGACGGCTCAGCGCACATTGGCGCAACTTATTCCATCGATCTGGCCGCAGGGCAGTATACGCTCGCGATGCGAAACGGCCTGAATCAGATTTGGACCAGCAGCGATCCCAATATTGTCGGTCAGCGCGTAGACAAAGACGGAACCGTAAACCTTACCCGCTTAAACGGTACGGCTTACGGCGCGGTCAATCTGTCGGCAACCGATTATGTTGTCTACTTGGAAGACATCAGCTTTGCCCCTGGCGTTGCTAATGACCGTGACTGGAACGACGGCGTGTTTATTCTGCGCGCCGCAACCACTGAAGTGCCGGAACCGGCATCATTTGCTCTGTTTGCATCAGGCTTAGTCGGTCTGGTTCTGCGAAGACGCGCACGCGCCTAGACACTTCAACGCATAATCTTCCGTGGCAGAGAGGACATCGGCGGGAATCACACCCCCGGTGTCCTTTTCCTATTTTCTTTCCCTTCGTGTTCTTGGCGTCCTGCGTGGTAAATTAAGCTACTAAAAGAGGGTTCACCACGAAGAGCACGAAGAACACGAAGAATAAAAGAGTAGGTTCAATCTCTTTGCGGTCCGGCTTAAATTGTCTGGCTAACCCTTGGAATGTGTTGAACAATACTAAGGCATTTGCCGCAAAAGCTGGATTCCTGGCAATTGTTCTTGCCGGCAAATTCTGCTAGTAGCTAACTCGTAAAAGCCGCATAGGTCATCGAAGACGCACTTCGCGGTTCCGCCGTTCTTTTCGTTGCGCATATCTGAATCTGCGTTTCTCCGCTTGCGAGCGCACGCGGCAAGGCCTGCTTTGCGCCCGCAAGGGGATTGTCTCTGAAAAGGATTTTAGAAAGGAGAACTGAGGAAGGAGAAATCCTCTGCGTGAAAGTTCTGTATCGTTTGCTCCCGGCGTAGGGGGCTTCAGTGTATTTCTTTCCGTTTACCTGTAGGGAGAAACATCCAATGAACCAATCTCAGGAAGCTTGTGTCCTCCTTTCCGCTTTCGCGGATGAGGCGGGCTACGTCAGCAAGTCCCAAGGCAATGTGCCGCCCACGCCCCGGGAAATGCTCGCGGTAGCCGCGGGCATCGGACTTCTCGACTTTGTGCCGCGGTTCCACAACTTCGGCACTGCCGAACTCCCTGACGTGCGCGGGCTGCTTGCGCTGACAGAAGCCGACCTCGAGCAGATCCGCTTGGTCCGCCAGGAATTCGGCTTCGAGTGCCACTGCCTGGGCACTCCGATCGGCAAGGGCGTGCGGCTGACCGAGGAGGATGACGGCTCGGGCAATAGGTGGATCGCTCCACAGGAATACTTCGAAGATGTCGTGCTCAAGGCGGAGAAGCTCTGTGGCGCTTTCGGCGCCCGCATGGTGCGCGGCTTCAGCTTCCACCACCCGCAAGGGACGAACTCCGCGGACTTCATCGAGCAGGCCGCCGCGCGCCTGCGCCCGATCGTCCAGCACTTCGCCGAGCATCAGACCATCTACGCCTGCGAGATCGAGACGAACCTGGTCGGCGATACCGCGGCAAACTGCGTGGCGCTGGCCCAGGCCATCAACAACCCGTGGTTCGGCCTGATCTACGACCCCGGGAACATCACCTCTCAGGGCGACGACCTGCTCGACGCGTGGCGGCTGATGAACGGCTACGTCGTCGAGATTCATGCCAAACACTACATCGGCAAGGCCAGGCGCGGCGAGTTCGTCGACGAAAACGCACTCAAGTGGTATGCGCCGGTCAGCGAAGGCAGCGGCGCACTGTCGCTCGACCCGGTCTTCGGCGATCTCTCGGCGAACATGGCGAAGTACGCCGCCCGCGTTGCCCGTGCCGGCATTCAGGGCTTCCCGATCACGCTGGAGCCGCATGTGAAAGGCGGCGGCAAGTTCGGCGGCATTTCGGGGCCAGACGGGCTCGGCGTCGCGCTCCGTGCGCTCTGCGCCAAGCTCGACCAGTTCCGCATTCCCTACCGCTTGCGCGGCTGGGAAGACGTCAAGAAGTCGCGCGGCTTCTAAGCCGCCGCATTTCCATCAGCCCACAAAACATGGCCGGCCCGGGCGACAATCCTGTCTCCCGGCCGGCCGGTTTTTGATTAGCGTTTATTCTGAGACATCCCCCTTGCCGAATGATACTACCCCGGCTGGCCTTGGCTTTTTCTAAGAATAAGGCGGAGGCTGAGGCCAGGAATTAGGCGAAGACAAAGATACAGGCAAAGGCTTTCTTCGGATACCAGCTACCTCTTTTCCACTTCAGCCCAGCAACCGGTAATAATACTCCACATACTGCGGCACGACATCCTGGAGCCGGAATTCGGATACTGCGCGCGCTCTCGCTTCTTTGGCAAACTGAGCATGGAGTTGTTCGTCCCGCAGCAGCATGATGGCGTTATTGGCCATGGATTCAACGTCGCCCAGCGGAGACAAGAAGCCCGACTCGCCGTCAGCAACTACTTCCGGTATACCGCCGACATCGGTGGCGATCACGGGGACACCGCAGCTCATTGCTTCAAGCGCAGCAAGACCGAAACTCTCGGTCGCACTCGGAAGCAGAAACAAATCCGACTGCTGCAAAATATGCAGAAACGCGTCCTGCTTCCCGAGAAAACAAACTCGTTCGCCGAGTCCGAGCTCGCGCACCAGCTCCTGCGTGCGCCCGCGCTCCGGGCCATCGCCAACCAGCACCAGTCTGGAGCGGACCTGCTCATTGACCAGGGCAAAAATCCGCACCACATCTTCAAGCCGCTTGACCGGTCTGAAATTCGATACATGTGTAATTGTCCTCTCGCCCGCAATACGCGGGCAGACGCGGCCCTCACCGGCAAAATTGCCGCTTCCCGCACTCGCTGCCGGCCGGAACAAGTCAACGTCGACAAAGTTCGGAATAACCTCAATCGGTGTCGACGTCGACAGATGCAGCTCTTCGTAGGTCGCTTCTTTCAGATACTGGGACGGCGCGGTGACGCCGCTGCTTTGATAAATTGAGTAGCGCGTAATCGGCAGGTAGGCGGGGTCATTGCCGACCAGTGTGATATCCGTGCCGTGGAGCGTGGTTACTACCGGCGGCGCATCCTGCCCGAGTACCTGCGCGGCAAGCAGCGCGCTCGTTGCGTGCGGCACGGCATAGTGCACATGAATCAAATCCAGCCGCTGGTAGGTGGCAATTTCCACCATCTTGGAGGCTAAACTGATATCATACGGCGGATGTGTAAAAAGCGGGTAATCGAGCACGCCAACTTCATGAAAAAAGATATTATCTGTGAATTCACGAAGCCGGCGGGGAACATCGAGACAGATGAAATGCACTTGATGCCCGCAGCGGGCAAGCTCAATACCGATTTCGGTGGCAATCACGCCGCTGCCGCCGAAAGTAGGGTAGCAGCTTATGCCGACGCGAAGTTTCTTGCGTTCCATGACTCGCCTTTTTATTCTTCGCCAGGATACATCAGCGGCTCTCCCGCACCAAGACTGCGCCAAAAGGCCACTGGATCATCAAGCAGAACCGGCGCGCGAACTAGATACGGTTCGGCAAAGCGCACGCCAGCCATCGCTCCATAGTATTCATCTCGCGCACTGATCGAACTCACAGAAAGAGCCGAACTGACCAATGTGGGAAGGGGCGAAGCGTGTTCCTCGCTGCGTTCAATCTGGCTGCGAAAGCACCTGATTGCCGCAAGTTTCGTATCGTACACTTCCGAAATGTCGACAACAAACGAAGGCCGGAAAGCAAAACGCAGTTGATAATAAAACAGCGCGCGCGGCCTAAACGGCGCCGCTTCCGGAATAAACTTGGCCAAACCCGAAAAAAACACGGCTTCCGTCACGAGTCTGCTGGCGCCGGGGTGGTCCGGGTGGCGATCGGCGTGATAGGGCGCCAGCACTACTTCCGGACGAAGCCTGCGCAAACTAAGGACAACACGTCCAAGCTGCGTATCCTCCACGCGAGAAGCTGCACCGCCATCCTGCGGCCGGCCAATACCTCCGTCCGGAAGCCCCAGATTCTCCCGGTGCGACAAACCGAGGACTTCTGCCGCCTGCGCCGCTTCCGCAGCCCGGATGGCAACTGTCCCTTGCGTGCTTAGTTCACCCCGCGACAGATCGACCACTGCGGTGCGATATCCGTATTGCCGCGCAAGCTTGGCTAAAAGCCCGCCGCAGAAAAGCTCCGCGTCGTCAGGATGCGGAGCGTAGGCCAGTACATCAATTTGGGCCGTGTGTTTATTGCTCATAACGCGAGTTCTTTCTCTCCCGCGGAAAACGGTTCTATTTCCTCCACAATACGCTCGACGAAACCGGCGCCAAAGCGGCAAAGAAAATAGAGAGCGGAATGCCGTCTTTCCTGCGGTTCATCACCGGGATACAGCAGCGTGCGCAGTTTATCCATTCTTTGACGCGCTACGCTGTTGGAGTTGATGAGTGCTGCACCGTACCGTTCAACCGCAGTATGTATGAGATGACGCGCCTTCTCCTTAGTCTTGCCCAGCGAATTAACCAGCGTAGGGTCAAGAGCACTGCATGCGCTCTGCAGGGGCAGCAGCGCTTCATTGAGCGCGTCAATTGTCTGCTGCTCAAGCTTGGCCGGTGCGGGAAGGCGGCGGGCGCTGTGCTCGGCGAGGATTGCCTGGAGCGCTGGGGCTGGCAGACGCACCTGCGCCGGTTTAATGCCAAGTTCACCGCACCACCGGCGCACCTTTTCTTCGACAAGACAAAAACTTGCCCGCGGAGCCACCAGCGGACGCGGCAGGAGCAATGCGTCATAAAGGGGGAGAATCTGCACAAAATACCGCATTTCAGCTTCTCCGGCGATATATACGGCAGAGGGGAAAATGCTGTCTTGAACGAGCGGTCGAAGAAGCGCGCTTGAAGAAAACCGTTCCGGCGCATCTTCGAGTTGCGCACGCACTTCGGCAGCACTGGCCGTCTCGCCAGTCCCGCTTAATACCCAGTGCGAACCTTGCGCCAGCAGGCGGCACCGCGCACCCTCACCAGACTTGTTGTGCATGAAAAAAAGTGGGGAATTCTCGACCAGGCGCACCTGAGGCACGAGGTTATGCTCCTTAAGCAGTATTTCCTGGTGCTTTAAGACCGCAGCGAATTCCTCACGGCGCTCCCAGGCCGCGAGATAAACCGGCTGGAACAGCTTTGCGGCACCGGGCCAACGAGGATTAAAGAACACCAGGCCGAATCTTGCGGTGAGATACGCGAGGAAAGATGCAAATGCCGACGAAAGCGCCGCACCTGGACAGTAACACTGCGCCAGGCGCCCGAGCATTTCCGGCGCATGCGGCAGGTGTCCCAGGTGTTCGCGCAGCACTTCGTGAAGCTGCAACACTTCACCGCCCAGGATGCGGTACTCCACTGAGCAGCGCGGGTCTGGTTGGGCGGCTAGCAGCTCAAGTTTGATTAAGGTTGAGTCACGATCCTGGACAAAGGTCTTGCGAATTTCTTCAAAATCGTGGTCTTCGGTTTGCAGCCAAAATACGGGCACGGCACGCACACCGCACTCTTTGGTCAAGGCCGCGCAAGCAGCGACTGCGCTGAGCGCCTTATAAATTGTGAAGAGCGGACCCAAAAAAAGTCCGGCTTGCTGCCCGGTAAGAACCGCAACGGTGCCCGGTTCGGCAAGCGCATCAAGATTTGCCTCACGCGCCGCGCTGGGTTCAAGAAAACTGTTGCCTTGCCTGAGCACGCTGAGCAGTCCGGCACTCACGGGCCGGCGCGTTGCTTGAGCGACCGCCTGAGACCGCACTTCGGGTGAGCTGAAGAGCGGCAAGACCGGCTTAGTTACAGGCCCGTCAACTTGCTGAAATACCTCATTATAATTCATTATTTAGGCCGCGAGCCTGTCTTGATTACTTTTCTGTATTACGCTTTGTCCCGGAATTATAACGCACTGGAATCACGATGCAAAACGTCGCCGCAATAACAGATATGGGGGTAGGAGGTTAGGGCATTTAAACTGCACCGGGAGCTGAGCCGGAACTAAGTCTCGGGTAAATGTTACGGTTAGCCAGGACGGAGTAATTCCCCGTGCTGCAACGTAGAATTTTTCGCGATTTTGCGGTATAAGAAAGCCTCACTGCAAATCGCTGCAAGTTGCCGCAAACGGTTGATGCCGCCTCCGCGGTGCGAGTTGATGGAGGATTGAACGTGCGTGACGAAAGAGTTGTTGACGCTTATCTAGAAAACATCGCCGGCGGCCAGACTGAGTATTTATCAGACTTGCTTCTGCAATTGTCAGACGAGATTCTTTTTACTCCGGTTCTTTCAATCAGCAACCCGGATAATGCCGCCGGAGCCAACGTCATCAAGGTTGCGACGTTTTCTTCCGCAGGGCGCCGGATCGTTCCAACTTTTACCTCAGAAGAAAACTTTATCGAGTGGTCAGCGGGCAAGCACCAATGTTTTTCCGTTGCCGGTGCGGATTTGGCAATCAGTCTGCCGCCTAATACATGGCTCGTGATTAATCCGGGCAAGCCGGCTTCGTGTGAACTAAGCCCGGAGCAAGTGGCTGTGGTTGCCGCCTCGGATCGCTGTGCCGATTTTGATGCAACGCGCGACACGTCTGAACCCGAAGATGATGACGCACGGCGTGCAACAAGGACAGACTTGAAGAGCGTCGTCGTGGCCGAAGCACCTTTGTCCGGCCCGGAGGCCGAAGCGGACATCTCTGCCAGCGAAGCTTCTTTTAGCTTTGTGGCACAAGAAGTATGCAATGAGCTGGAGCAAGTTTTGCGTACTTTTGGCGAAGTTGCCGAAGGATACTATCAAGAGACTGTCAGCGGTTGTGCGCAGGGAGTGCTCGGTTTACTTGCCGGGAACATCAGTGCTGAAAAACGCTTTCATTTGATCGATCAAATTGCCGAAGTATCACGCAAGTATTATGGAAGTGCCGGGGCGATTGAAGTTTACGACGATCTGAATCTGAAGACATCTTCTTCTTGGGAGTTGTTCAAGACCCTGGCGCCGTTTTATACACGAGAAAAATCGCTGCTTGCCGCCCCGGTTAAAAGCGAGCTGCGAAGCAATCTGGTGATTGAGCGGGTGCGCCGGGATCGTGTTTATTCGAACTTCGAACCGGGCGAGGAAGAAGCAGGGTCAAGCCCCGCATCGTCTTGGCATGAAATCAGGAAGACGGGCTCGAAACTGCTCAACGTCTTTCGCCTCGGCAGCCGCACCGAACAATAACCCACAATAAACGCCAGTTTTACTTAGACTGTGCGGCTTTTTACCGCGGCGCATAGTTCTCGGTGTTCAGCACAGCCGATACTGCGGCACTGGTGCTGCGCGGCCTGCGCTTCGATACGTGCTAAATAGTCGAAAAGCCACGCAATGCGCGCTTTAGATTCCTCGAGCACTCCTTCGGCCAGCACACCTGCTTCCACAGTATGCTTTATTCCGCGGGCCATTTCCGCAGCAAGACGCAGCGCTGATGTAACCTTGGGATAGCCGACAAGCAGGAGGTCGACACCGGCGGTCAGCGCGCGGTACGCACGCTCTCCTGGAGCGATCTCACGCAGCGCAGCCATTTCGAGATCGTCGGAAATCACCGCGCCTTGAAAATGCATTTTTTGCCGCAAAAGCCGTCTCAACAGCAGCGCCGAAAGCGTCGCGGGAGAAGCTGCATCAAGGGCAGGGTAGTGCACATGGGCCGTCATCATCAACGGGAAGCCCCCGGCAATAAACGCCGCGAAAGGAATCAATTCCCGCGAAAAGAGTTCTCCTTCATCAAGAGAGAGCACGGGCAGCTCGAAGTGCGAATCGGTCACGGTAGCCCCGTGTCCGGGGAAATGTTTGCCGCAGCTTAAGACACCTGCCGATTCCAGGCCCTCGGCAAAGGCAACAGCATACTGCGCGCACTCCTGCGCCGCCGTACCAAAAGCCCGGAGCCCGATCACGGGATTTTTTTCTTCGCTATGGACATCAAGCACCGGCGCAAAGCTGAGATTAAAACCAAGTTCTCTAAGTTCCAGTCCCATGGCCCGTCCCACGGCGCGGCTATTTTCTCCAAAACAGCGCGCATGAGGAAAATGAGTCACCGGCTCCCGGAAGCGGTGCACGCGTCCTCCTTCATGATCCACTGAGACCAGCAGATGCTCGCGGCCTGCCGCTTGGCGGGCATCAGCAATTAGCTTCCGTAACGCGCTAATCCAGTCCGCGGCGCTGTCCGCAATGATATTCTTGGCAAAAAGAATAATGCCCGCGGGGCGAAGCTGTTCCAGCAGTACCCCCTCTTCTGCGCTTAAATGCGGTCCTTCCAGGCCCACGATAAAATGACTTCCGGCTCCGCTTAAGTCTTCCAGCATGTTCTCACTCTGTTCTGGTCCTTTTTCTTGCCAAAAATTCCGGCTTTGCATTTATGCAGCATTTTATGGTCTAAGTCCCAGTATAAAGAACTTTCCAGGAGAAGAGAATGATTCTTTCCCGCACTATAGCCGATGTTAAACAGATACTGGCTGCCGAGCGCCGAAGCGGAAAGCGCATCGGCGTAGTGCCGACGATGGGTGCTTTGCATGAAGGGCACCTCAGCTTGGTCCGCGTGATCCGTCCCCAATGCGATCATGTCGTCCTTTGGCTTTTTCTTAATCCCACGCAGTTCAACTCCAAGGCGGATTATGACAAGTACCCGCGAACACTGGAGCGTGATGCTGCGCTTGCCAAAGAAGCCGGCGTCGACCTCGTATTCGCCCCAAGCGTCGAGGAAATTTACCCAGACGGATTGGAAGCATACTATGAAAAGCGCTCCGTGCGCACATATGCCGGGGCATGCAGTTGGGGGCTCTGCGGAGCCAAGCGTCCCGGGCACTTCGACGGCGTGGTGCATATTGTCGCTGTGCTTTTTAATATATTGCAGCCGGATGTCGCGGTCTTCGGCGAAAAAGATTATCAGCAGCTGCGGGTCATCGAGCAGCTTGTCCGGGACATGCATTATCATATTGAGATTATCGCCGCACCGCTGATTCGTGCGGAGTCGGGCATTGCGCTCAGTTCGCGCAATGAACTGCTGCAGAAGGACTCCACGGCGCCGCTTGCTCTTTCGCGGGCATTGCTTAGCGCACGGGATGCGGCGGAGCAGGGTGAAACTGACGCCGCGAGCATCCGCGAGTTGGCCGCGGGAATTATCAGAACCGCAGGATTGAGCATTGATTATGTCGAAGTTACTGATATCCATACTCTGGCGCCAGTGGCCGAGATACGCAATGAAGCGCAGCTCTTAGTCGCTGCTTATTGCGGCGAAGTCCGGTTGATTGACAATATCCGGCTGCGGACTTCAGGGTACAACCCATCTGCATTGAAAACAAATGGCTAAACCAAAGAAAACGCCGCCGGCCGGTGAAGGCCGCCACGTTATCGCCGTCAATAAGAACGCCCGGCGCAATTATGAAATCCTGGTCACGGTGGAGGCGGGCATTGAGCTTCTTGGCTGCGAGGTGAAGTCAATTCGCGCCGGCGGCATTAACCTCAAAGAAAGCTACATCCGCTTCAAGCACAACGAGTGTTTCCTCGTCGGCTGCCATATTAGCCCGTATAAGTTCTCTCCGCTTAAGGATTACGACCCGGTCAGAGACCGGCGCTTGCTCTTCCATCGACACGAAATCAAGCGGCTTAATGAGCAGGTGCAGCAAAAGGGGTTGACGATTGTGCCGCTGCGAGCGGCATTCAGCCCGAAAGGACGCTGCAAGATCGAGGTTGGTGTCGGACGCGGGAAAAAACTTTTCGACAAGCGCGAGGATATTAAGGCGCGGGAAGCCGCGCGGGACATTGAACGGGCGATGAAGCGCTGAGCCGCTAGTTGCAAAATAGGCCAATAGATATTTCCTCGGCGGTGATTCCTTGGCCTCGCCCAGAGCGATGCTGCCGGGTGCTAAAGGCGCGCCCTTTTCTCCCGGCAAACCCCTTGCCCCCCTTCGCTGTCGCCCGCCCAATGATCCAGACCAATAGCAACGAGCCAATGCGGGCGACGCGCTGCGGTGGGCAAGGGGTTTGCAAATAATGTGGCCTTTAATGACTTGCAGTGGAAATTTCGGCTGCTGTAGATTTATTAGCTTATTTTAGGGCGAGCCGGGTGGTAAAAAAGCCGAGTTTGAGCCAAGTTCGAGGAGCGGGAATTCTGCCGAAGGAGCCCTACTACTGTAGGGCGGCACTGAGGCATAATCTCTCGCGACGAAGAAATTGGCCAAAATCGGGTTTTTTACCACCCGGCTAGTGATACATTACCTGTTTTGCACCGCAGGCAGCCGCAGTCCGGACTGGGGTCTGCTGTTGCGAGAGTTTGGCAAACGCGCTCATCAAGTCATTTCTTACCATGTGGTTTAGACCGTAGAAGATTTTCAGTGAGCGCACAGCGCTGGGCAAGTCGTTGCGGGCAGTTTCCAGCTGAAGCAAATTGGCAACCCGCCGCATCTGCACAAGTACTTTCTCCTGCTCGGGGACGGCTTTGGAGATCTCCGGACAGAACTTTTCCTGCCCCTGCACCAAACGCTTTACATTCCCCAGGCATTTCTCAAGATGCTGCAGAGTGGCAAAAACGTGTCCGATAAGCTGCGTATTCATAACCAACCCCAACCACAAGAAAAAGCATGAATTGGAACCTTCAATCACTAATCGCGGAAGCATGCGGAGGTGCTTCTTGGATAGTCTAAGCGCCAGAAATAACGCATGTTTTCTAAAAAAGGCACGAGCCTGTATATTGCGCACCCCACGCTCTCCGGCGTGTGGAAAATGCAGGTTGGCCATGCTGCTCCCAGGGACGCAGGATGTCGTCAAAAGGCTATAGCGCAGGCCAAAGTACCGAACCTATTTGATATACGGCGAGTGAACCTAGGTAGGCGAGCATAAAAGTATAGCTGAACATCAGCATAGTCCACCGCCATGAGCCGGTTTCCCGGCAGCATATAACAAGCGTCGACATACACTGGCAGGATAAAACAAAAAAGACGAGCAGCGAAACTGCGGTGAGCAGCGAGTACGAGGGCTGCCCCGTCTCGGGATTGCGTGACGTGCGGATCTTCTCCACGAGCGATGCGTCAGAATCCGATTGTTCAATGTTATTGACCAAGGCCAGCGAAGTGACAAACAATTCACGCGAGGCAAACGACGTTAACAAGCCAACCCCTATCTTCCAATCAAATCCGAGCGGCTCAATCGCTGGTTCAACAAAACGTCCGATACGCGCCGCGAAACTGCCCTGCACAGACTCAAAATGGGGCTTGGATGACCCATATGGGAAATAAATCAGCCCCCACAAGATTAAGGCCACAAGCAAAATCAGCGTCCCCGCAGTGCGCAGAAAGATAAAAATCCGGTCCCATGCACAGCGCAGCGCGGCCCCCAGACGAGGCAGACGATACGGAGGCATTTCACTGATAAAGTGCGCCGGCGCGCTCTTCAGCAGGGTGCGCCGCAGGACGAACGCGGCAAGCGCTCCGCTCAGCGCGCCAAAAAAATATATGGCCAACAGCACCAGACCCTGCAAAGAGATCAGTCCGCCGAAACTACGCTGAGGAATGAACGCCGAAATAAGCAGCGTGTAAATAGGAAGCCGCGCACTGCAGCTCATCATCGGCGCAACAAGAATTGTCGCCATGCGATCCGGCCATGACGGAATGCTCCTCGTGAGCATGATTCCCGGCACCGTACATGAAAAGGAACTGAGCAGCGGAATAAAGGATCGCCCCTGAAGTCCAAAGCGGCGCATCACATTGTCCATCAAAAATGCGGCCCGCGATAAGTACCCGGTTTCCTCCAGGATGGCGATAAAAAACTGGAGCAGAGCGATCTGCGGAATAAAAACCAGCACACCTCCCACCCCCGCAATGATGCCGTCGGCAACCAGACTGCGCAGCGCTCCTTCAGGAATCCAATTCCGGCAGAAATCGCGCAGCAAGCCGAAGAAGCTGTTGATCGCTTCCATCGGATAGACCGCCCAAATAAATACTGCATTAAATAGGAGGCCCATGACCAGCACGAAGAAAATCGCCCCCCAAAACTTATGCAGGAAAATGCGGTCAAGCCGCTCAGCAAAACCACTCGGTGTCTCTGCGCTGGCACTTGCCGCGCGCCTGGCAATTTCCGCAACATGGTTGTGCCCACACACACTGGCGTAAGCTACGGCGTCTATGCCTGCCGTCTCCAGCTCAGTGCGTCCGGCCAGAATCTGTTTATTCAACTGCTCATCCAGCACAGTCAAAGAACCATTGAGCAGTCTGATGCCGAGCGATGTCGCGGGAAGCTTGTCGGCTTCGATGCCGTTGATCTGCAAATAACGCTCGCCTAAATCGTGCGCCACCACGCGAAATTGCGGCTCACTGCACCAAGAAAACGGTGGAATCATTACCGCGCTATCGCGCAGCAACGCCGAGAGCTCCTTTAGTGCGGCAGGATTTCGCCCTGAGACATCGACGACCGGCGCGCCCAATCGGCGGCGTAGCAGCTCCTTGTGCAGCCGGATGCCGCGCCGTTCGCCCAGATCCGCCATGGTAACGGCAAATACCACCGGCAAACCAAGATCAACAACTTGGAGCGCTAAATACAAGCTGCGGTCCAAGTTGCAGACATCAAGAACACAGATGGCAATGTCAGGCCGGCGGCTTTCTTCAATCAATCCGGACAGGTAATTTGCCGCAACGATCTCATCGGGGGAATCGCCGAACACGCTGTAGGCGCCGGGCAGGTCAACAAGCGTTAACTTATCACCATCCGGCAGCGCCACGACAGCTTCCTTTCGCTCAACTGTCGCACCAGGATAGTTGGCAACCTTGTAGTGCAGCCCCGTTAGGGCATTAAAAATTGTCGTCTTGCCTGAATTCGGGGTTCCGGCAATAGCCGCAATTCTGCCCTTGCGAGCAACCACAACCGGTTTAGCGCAGTTTCTGCAGCCGCTCGGATCGAAAAACATTATTCTTGCCGCGAATATTCAATCAACAATGCGCTCTAGATCGAGCAGTGAAAGCTCCTCGCGCCGAAGCGCAAGATTATAGCCCTGACAACGAATCTCAAGCGGGTCACCAAGCGGTGCGGCTCGCAACACTTCAATCATCACGCCGGGAACAAGTCCGAGACAAAGCAGACGCCGGGAGATGCCGGCCTCTTCATGTTTCACCCGCAATACCTTAAAACGCCCGCACACACAGTTTTCGCGCCGTGGTGCCGCACAACATTCAAAAAACATCGTAACCTCATTTAAATAGTCACTGACCAAGCCTAGCCGCGATAACTCACAAGGCGATATCGCGGCTACGTAAGTTACGCGAAAAGGCCCATCCTTGGGCCTTTTCGCGCTGCTCCAAACTGTGTCGGGGGCCCCGCGTGCCCCGACGCAGTGTCCCAGCGAATTTCTTCGCTACACTCGAAATTCGACAACGCCGTCCGGGCGTTGCGCTAGCCGTAATATCTCACAGCCTTGGGCTGTGAGATATTACGGCTAGTTACAAATAAAGCACATTGCTCGCCTAAGCGATATGACATATATCAAGCATCCACTTGATACGCAATATCCGCAATGCAGACAGTATTGTTGCTATTGCGCAGCTAAGCTGCTAATTTTCCACAGGGTTCGAAGAGTATCAAGTTATGTGGCTGTCGTTGTTCAAGAGAAAGACCCAGTCTTACGGCATGGGCAAGCGTTGCCGCCGCTGCGGTGCAAACTTCTTTGTGACGAGCATCGAACTTGCATTCTTGCGCCAGCACGTTCTTGCCGAACCCGTCTGCTGCCGCGCATGCTTGCGCACCATCACCACGAATGAATTTTCTGCTGAGACGCATCCGCACGTCACCGGACCGGACGTGCTCCGTCCCCGAAACAGCTCAAGCTGTGCCGTGCGCTGATTCTGTGCCGCTGACTGTAACAATCAAAGTACGCTTTCGCGGCTTTATGTCGCATTCGATAAGGATGATCTGCTGCCACGTGCCGACTACCAGCCGGCCCTCGCGCACTGGGGCACTAAACGATGCGCCAAGCAATGTCGCCTGCAGGTGCGAGTGGGCATTGCCGTCATGCCATGCCCGTTCGTGCCCGTAATCCCGGCCTGGCGGAATCAAACGATCCAATACTTCGCCCAGATCCTGGCACAACCCTGGTTCGTACTCGATAGTGGTAATCGCCGCTGTGCTGCCGACATTGTAGACTTGAACTGTACCAGTGACGACTCCCGACTCCTTAACAATTCTCTCTACGCGTCCCGTAATGTCTTCGATATGCCGGTGCCCAACTGTAGGAACTGTAATTTCGGTTTGGTAAACCATTATCCCCCGCGTCTCACACTTTTACTCGCAGCGAGAACTCACTACTGCGTTCCAAGAGAACTTATCTTTAGAATGATTATTTTAGCGAAGATAGATACAGCCTAGCAAGCAATAACTAGAGCATTTTTCAGAACCTTGTAGCGCTTTTTGGCGCTGCAAGTTCTAGAAAAAGCTCTATCCTCCGTAGCTTTAGCGAAGGAGGATCTCCAATCGGCAGATACGAGTAATCGTAAACAGCTCTAGCTGCGATAATTCTCAGCCAGCGGGATCTGACATATGGCGGCTGGCAGCGTGCTGAAACGATTACTCAAGGCGGGCGGCGGCTGCCGGTAAAAAGCGGGGTGGCGGTTGCGCGCGCACCACAGCTATACTGGTAAAAGAACCTTAACGGGACTTTTCCATGAACCGCCATCTTCGAAAACCGTTTGCCGGAAGACACCGGGAAGAAAGCGAGCAAAGACATTGGCTGAATCAGGGCAGTCTCGGCCAAGAAAGTCTCTTGGTCGAGTTTGACCCGTATCTCTATGCAGCAGATCAGGCGGTATCGAGCATCGCCACGGCACTGGCTCACGAACTCGATCATCACGATGAAAAACCCTACGCCGTATTGATGCCTCCAGCGGAAGCAATCGGCTGGCAGCTCGCTCATTTGAGCCGGCTCTACAATGTCTATATTTGGTCTGAGAACTGTGACGAGCTGCTGGGTCTTGCCGCGGATCAGTTCGGCGCCAAGATAATCAATGGCGATCTCGAAGGAGAAATCGAACATCAAATCGATTTCTTCCTCGCCACGGCCTACTGCTGGCCCGATGCAGCACAGTTCGGCAAGACGCTGCGCGAAGCGCGCCGGCTGCTTTCACCGCTGGGCAAGGCCTGCTTCGTGCTAACCGGAGAAGGAGAGCCGGATAAGATTACAGTACAGTGGG
>JAKPSH010000315.1 GCA_029555385.1 Pseudomonadota bacterium | reverse complement strand
AAAGTGACCCGGATCGATGCTGATGCATTTGTCGAGCAGCTCGACAAGACCGGGCTGACTTTCCGTGTTGGCTTTACGGGAGGAGAGCCATTTCTAGTGCCGAATATTGTTGAGGCGTGCGAAAAGATCACCCGCAAGCATTACGTATCCTTCAATACGAATTTGACGCTCGCCCGCATTGCTGAATTTGTGCAGCGGATCGATCCACAGCGCGTCATCGAAATCCATGCTTCCTGCCATATCAAAGAGCTGGATATCCGGGGACTAATTGACCGCTACTGCGAGAATTACCGCCTCTGCAAAGAAGCCGGGTTTGCGATTAAAGCCGTAGCCCGTGCGTATCCCCCGCTGCTTGGCGAGCTGGGAAGATACCGGGAGATCTTCGCGAGCAAGGGGGTTGAGCTGGAAATCGGTATGTATTGCGGTGATTACGAAGGCAAGCACTATCCCGAGGCCTATACCGAAGCGGAGCTTGCTGAATGGAACCTCGAAGAAGCGCCGGACATAAAATTCATGTCGCGCTGCAAAGGCCAGCTCTGCAACGCCGGATACAATGTGGCAATCATCGATCCGGAGGGCGTCGTTTATTCCTGCTTTCTGGCCGGAACGCCGCTCGGTGATATTTCCAAAGGTTTTAAATTCCGCAAGACAATGCTGCGCTGTCCGGTCGATTACTGCTCCTGTCCGCTTAACTGCTACGATGTACCGCTTTTTGAACGGGCGCTTGAGGAAACGAAGCAGAAGTAAAATAATCCCAGCCCGTAGTGGACGCTGTTTGCGCTAGAGCCGTTCAATCTTCAGCGCATCGTCGACAAGCCGGAGCAGGGAGTCCCGGCCGTTAATGCTGGTCTTGAGCACGACATCTCGCGCCCAGAGTCTGTGGATGTGCTGAAGAGTTTTTTCTGCATACTCAAGCTGCAAGTCGCGGCCGTCATGTTCGTGGCGCAAATAGAGCAGCCGCTTGCCCTCAAAATCTGCATCTTCAACAAAAATAACCGGAATGGAACCGAAGCCGATGCTTTTCAGCAGCGTTTCTTTGACGTCTTTCCAGCTCTCTTCGTCTGAGACCTTAGTAATGACGCGATCCTTGCCACGTTTTTCATGCTGAAACATGTCCAGCTCGCGCATGATGTCCTCGGTGAGAAAACGCCGCAAGAAAGAAACGTCACGGTCGGTCTCGCGCACTTCAAAGATTTTTTTTCTCCCCGGGGTATCATTTTCATGCATCGCCGAAATATCATCACGCGGTTTATCAGAGGTAAACTCGCGCCCGGTCTCCCCGGAATTCCAGCGTTTTTCGATGTCCTGCCAAATTACATAACCGAGGTGATACGGATTGATGCCGCCCGGCGTTGGCCGCAAGACCTGATTATGGCGCACGAGGAACTCCATTTGAAAGCCTTGTGGCAAATCAAGTTCACTGAGAATGCGGTGATGCCAATAGCTGGCCCAGCCTTCATTCATGATTTTTGTCTCGATCTGCGGGATAAAGTAGCGCGCCTCCTCGTCGATAATCAGCAGGAGATCGCGCTCCCATTCGGCAAGAAACGGGTTGTTGTGGGCGATAAACTCCAGAATATTCGGGTCAGGTTCCAGGGGGTTTTTGGTTAAATTCGGTTCGACATAAGCCGGGCGGGAATGAATATCTTCAAAATCATCTTCTTTGGGCTGTGCCGCTTCCCACTTGCGCCGGCGCTGCTCTTCCGGCGGCAGGCGCTTGAGCGCGAGATTTCTTGAGCGTTGAAGACTTAGCGCATGCGCAGCATCGACGATCGCTTCGACTTTTTCTAATCCGATGGAGGGGTCTTCAATGTAAGCACGCACGCGGTTTGCATGGTTCTTAAACATTTCCATGGTGTAGCGGGCATCGATCGAAGACTTAAAGGTGAAGTTGTTCACGAAAAAATCATTATGCCCGTAGACATGGGCAATCGTAAGAATCTGCAGCAGATCCGTGTTGTCGCGCATGAGGTAAGCCAGAGACGGGTTGGAGTTGATCACCATCTCATAGGGTAGCCCGCCCACGCCGTAATCGTAGAGCGTTTTTTCACGCTCATAGTTCTTGCCGAAAGACCAGTGCGGATAGCGGCTCGGCATGCCGGAATAGGCAATGTAATTGAGCATTTCGAAGTGATCGCAGATTTCGAACTCTTGCGGACAGCAGTTCAAGCCAAAGCGCTGAACAAGTTCATAAATCTTTTGATCCCATTGCTCGAGTTCTTCGATCGTCATAGCTGCTGTACTTCCCCGAGTTATGGTTTTGCCGGCTCCGGCTGTTTGTCGCCGGCGCGCTGCTGGTATGATTTGTCCCGCTGCATGAAGGAGCGGAATCCCTGCCACAAGTCCTCACGTTTTTCAATCACAATCGCCTGGAAGTTCGGGCGGTCAATCTTATTGAACACCTCCAGCATGCTCCCGCTGTAATAAGCACTTCCTGCCGGTTTGATCTCGCCGTAACCGAACAAATTGCAGACATCGCAAAGCTGCAGCGCCGCTTCATGAGCCCGATCGTTGTCGCTGTAGAAATTGTCGCCGTCCGAGCAATGAAAGGCGTAAATATTCCATAAGGAGGGGTGGTAGCGGGAGTTGATCACTTCCAAAGCCTTCTGATAGCCCGAGGAAATGTATGTGCCGCCTGACTCGACTTTATGAAAAAACTCCTCTTCGGTCACTTCCTTTGCTTCCGTATGGTGCGAGATGAAGACCAGTTCCACTTCCTGGTATTTAAGGCGGACAAACTGGTAGAGCAGAAAATAAAAACTGCGTGCCAGGTATTTTTTCACGGTGCCCATCGAGCCCGAGGTATCCATGATGCAGACGACGACCGCGTTTGATTGCAGCTTTGTATCGGTGACGATATGCTTGTAGCGCATGTCGTCACGGTGAAAGGGGAAACGGTTCCCGGCCTCTTCACCTTCTGCGGCGGGTTCTTCCAGACCACGTGACTTGCTTACGGCAAGCTTGCGCTTGATGCGGTTTCGCGCTGTCCGGCGTTTGTCCATCCGCGCGCGAATGCCTTCTTTACGGAATCCTTTACGCTTCGTTGCTTTTTCTGTTTCTACTTGTTTCAGCGCTTTGCGCTCCAGATCGGGGAGCTCCAAGTCCTCAAACATGATCTCGATTAATTCATCGAGGGTCACATCTGTCTCAAACGCATCCACCCCGGGCTGGTTGCCCGCCTGGCCCGAGGCATCCGGCTGTCCCGGGTCGCCTTGGCCGACGACGTCACCGGGTTTGGAATTGCCGTTGCCCTGGGCAACGCCGGCATTGTTGTCGCCGTAAATGAAGCGGTATTCCTTGATGGACTTTATCGGAACTTTGATAATCTTTTCACGGTCACGCCCGATAATTGATTCCTCGGCAAGAATGTCGGCGATGTTGTCCCGGATTGACTCACGGATTTTCTGGCGATGCCGGGCACGATCCCGCGCG
>JAKPSH010000307.1 GCA_029555385.1 Pseudomonadota bacterium | reverse complement strand
CCTTCTTTTGCTGCGTATTCCGCTTCTCGTTTTTGTTGCGACTTGGAGTACATCTTTACCACCTTACTTCTTTGTTGATTCATTTCGCCCCATCTTTGAGCAGACAGGTAAAGAACTAAGGGCAACGACCGTGCCAAATTGTGCGACCAGAAAGCGTTGTGATTTGAGGCGTGCCTTAGCGAGCTATGCTGGCAAGTGGTCGCTGTTGCCTCAGCAGCAAGTGCTGAGGCGCTTCCAACGCCGACTGATATTTCCGATAAGCATTCGACGAACCAAGTATTTTTGCCGCGCTTTTGGTTTGTTTTGCGTCAGTGAGGCAAAATTCCTCAGCGGTGCAGCATGGTGCACCAGTGTAAACAAAGTAAACGGTTAACCTACTGTGCGCGATCTTACTTCCTTAATGGAGTAATGAATCTGAATTGGTCATCGTACCGCATAACCCATCCGGTAAGTGTATTTGAGTTTTGTGGAGTTACTCTTGGGAGGACCCCAATTTGCGCGTCGATTTTTTGCCGCCTCGACAGCGTATCCAATACCGTTTACAAAACCCAGTACCACATCCCCTGCCCTGCAAAGCTCAGTTGCGTTATCCGCCACTGGTTGTCCTTCACGCCTTCTAGTGTTCACTTGCTTTTCTCGATTCCGCTTAAGCGTCTGGATGGCGCGATCTTCTTCAGCTTGGGTAATGTGGCGGAACAGCTTTTTTCACAAGGACAGGTTCCCGGCAGACTTTGTTTTTCGACTAACAAATCAAGAACTTGCACACTTGAAGTCACAAAATGTGAATTCAAGATCGTGGGGTGGACGTCGTAATGGCCCGCCCCCTAACCCTGTTATTTATCTTTGCTTCAGCGTATAAATGCACGAGCTGCCTTGAATTTCGACAAGGATATGAAAACGGCGCCGTCAAGTTCGCTGATTTTGGCGCTCGATGTGCCTTTGCTCTCCTTTCGCATCGCAGAGCAGCTTGTCAGTTCTTTTCTCCTTAAATCGCGGGTAACGCTTTTTTGCGGCATCGGCCGCTAATAATCTATCCCGACGAAAGCTGAAGTTTGGTCGGGATGGATGAGGAGAATGGTTTTTTCTGGTTTCGGATATCGATTATCGCTTTGCGTAGCAGGCCTAAGCCTGAAGGCAATTCTTTCAGGCTTAGGCTTGAATCCAACTAACTAACACGCAAGGACCAATACGATGTCCCAATTAAGCGGCCCCCTTGATGATTTCCGGCGTCGAAATAGAGACGCTCAACAGCACAGAGATGCCGAGGCCGCGCAAGCGAAAGCCGCTGCCGAAGAATACTTTTCTCGGTTTGTCGCTCAAGTGTTGCCGCAACTCTTCGTGCACCTTCGGCGATTCATCGCGTCCGGCGCGGATTTCGTTCCGCTCCAATTCACAGCCGAGCGTCACATGGACCCGGCCGTGAGGGAATCGCGACTCGCTCGAACCTCAAAACCGCTCCTGCAGCAGTTGTTTCCGTGCTTCTTTGGCCCTGCGCCGCCGGGGAGCCTGACCGGGTGTTATGTCGAAAGAGCCGACTACCTCTACGGCTCTTCGAATAGCCATCTTATGGCGCCTCAGTTCACGGACTTCATCTGGATCGTTTACGAGGATCAATACGCCGTATGGTGGCAGATGGCAGAGCGAGCGGTGAGCGACGCCCTTGCTGCCGAAGATTCCCGTATTCGTCTGAACTCAGTGGACACACGGGATCGGTTCGGTGGCCGCTTCCATGTGAGCTGGGCCTGAGCTTAGTTGCTTAACGGCCATTACCAGTGGCCGGGGTTGGACTCCTCATCCAACCTTGCTTTTGGTAGCACATCATCGCCTGCGATGTTCCCTTGTCCTCTACATTCGTTGATCCGAGATCGTGCAATACCAGCGGCCGGTATTGCGGCAAAACCAGCCGGGAGCATGGAAAGCGAAGTTTCTAGCTCTATGAGAAGTGAGCTGACTTCCCTGCTGCATTTTGATACTTGCTTGTCTCGGTTGCGTCGGAGCGCTGCCTGTACGGTCTTCCTGCTCCTGGGTGATGTTCTGCCACAGCCCACGGCGAACGATGCCGACGAAGATCCGGAGCGGGAATCTTTACCGGTGGAATCATCGGTTGAACTTGGG